>NZ_KV801069.1:0-96591 GCF_001810365.1 Corynebacterium sp. HMSC055D05 | reverse complement strand
ACATCGCCTGCACTAACACCTCGAACGAATTCATGCCCAAGACGCTAGACCAAACTCGCAACCCACCCCCGCGAGCCTGTGAAATTTGCGAATTCGCCCCTGTGGATAACTCTAAAACAGCGAGCTAGCGAGCCTCGTCCGCGCCGAAATCACGCGCGGGTCGTCGGGAGCAAGCAACGTCAACAGTTCAAGCAGACGCTCCTTCGCACGCGGCTCCGTCTTCACCATGCCGAGCAACTGATCGAAGGCGCCTTCTGGGTCCCCACCTACAAACTGCGCATCCGCGGCGAGCAGCTGCTGCTCCACCTCATCCACCGCGTCGCCGTCTCCGTCCTGGTCGTTGAGCCGCTTGAGCACGGCGACGGTGTTCTTGGCTTGTTTGACATCGGAGTTGGTGGGGTCGTCGGCAAGGATGGCGTCGTAAAGCGCAGTTGCGCGATCGAAGTCGCCGGCGTTGAGGGCGGCGGTGGCGTCGTCGAGACGCGGATCCTGCGCAGGCTCCTCGCCACCAAGCCCCTGGAGTTGGCCGCCAAGCTGGGCAACGATCTGGCCGATCCACTGCTTCAACTGGTCGGCCGGCTGATTGCCCTCAAAGTTGGCCACTGGGCGTCCTGCGGCAAGCGCAACCACGGTCGGCAGCACACGCACGCCGAGCATCTGTGCCACCTGCGGGGTGGCATCCGCGTCGATGTAGGCGACCATAAACTGCTGCTGCCCCGCCGCGAGCCGCTCGAACGTGGCCTTGAGCGCGACAGAATCTTCAGAACGGTCCGTACCCACCATGAGGATCACAGGGATCTGCTTGGAGCGCTCAAACGCAACCGCCTCGACGTTGGTGGCGTTGACGGTGACAAACGGCTGGAAGTCGCCAGGCTCAGGCTGCTGCGCCAGCGCGCCTAAGTCAATAGCGCCGCCGGTGAACTGCGGGTTGGTCATGCTAATCCTCCAGGTGCTTGTTCAGCGACTCGATCTTCTGGTGCAACATGTCCGTGTAGCCGGGCCGAATATCAGCCTTGACCACGAGCGACACGCGTGGAGAAACCTCCTCCACCGCCTGGGTGGCACGCTTAATCACGTCCATGACCTCGTCCCACTCGCCCTCGATGGTGGTGAACATGGCGGTGGTCTCGTGCGGCAGCCCGGACTCCCGGACGACCTTCACGGCGCGTGCCACGATGTCGGACATTTCGGCGTTGGAATTTTCCGTCAAGGTCGGTGCGACCGAAAACGCTGCAATCATGCGGCCCAGTCTAACGCCCGCTTATCGACGACCCCAGCAATGCTTATGCCAATGCCTCCGATCATCGACTCCCCTGCCGGAATCCCGCGGCCATGCCACCACATGCGACACACCGGGAGGAATGTTCTGGTTGCACCCTGGACAAATGTAGAACTTCGTTGCGGCTGCCGAGCCGATCTGGCGGACCTTGAATATCTCGCCGTTAGTCCATTTCGGCCCCTCCATCTCCTGGGTGCCGATAAAGGTCGACCCGTCACGTGGCAGGACGTAGCGCGGCGACTGGTACTGGCGGCGATTCTTGCGTGGCATTTAGAACAATCGCAGTTCGTTCGACTCGATGCCGCGCAGTTCGTCGTAGTCGAGGGTCACGCAATCGAATCCGCGGTCGCTGGCAAGCGTGCGCGCCTGCGGCTTGATCTCCTGGGCGGCGAACACGCCACGCACAGGCCGCAGCAACTCGTCGCGGTTGAGCAACTCGACGTAACGGGTGAGCTGCTCGACGCCGTCGATGCCACCGCGACGTTTCACCTCCACCGCAACCGTTCCGCCACGCGGGTCACGGGCCAAAATATCGACCGGGCCGATCGCAGTTGGGTACTCGCGGCGGACAAGTTCGTAGCCCTCGCCGAGCGTCGAAATGTGCTCAGCCAACAACTCCTGCAGGTGTGCCTCGACGCCATCCTTGACCAGGCCGGGATCGACGCCGAGGTCACGTGATTCGTCGAGAAGCACCTCTGCGATGGTGATACGCAGTTGCTCGCCCTTCGAATTCTCGACGATCCACAGCTCCTCACCAGTGTCATCGCCATCCATATCAACAACGTTTTCCACCCGCAGCGTGCACGGCGGCATCATCCAATTCAACGGCTTATACGCGCGGTCATCGGCGTGGACGGACACAGAGCCGTCCGCTTTCACCAGGATGAGACGCAGCGCTTCAGGCAGGTGGGCATCGAGGCGACCCACATAATCAACAGAACAACGGGCGATGACTAGACGCATGCGCCCAAGGGTACCGTTGCGACGAACGCCGCTAACGCTCGGTCTCTCGCTGGGCGCGCTCCTCAAGTGAGCGCATATCGGTGCGCTCGGCGCGTACGTCCGGGGCCGATTCAATCCACGAGATAAAACCCATCTGCGTGCGACGATCAGCAGCAAATTCGATACCGCCATCGGGCGAATCGACCTGCAGAATCTTCGCAATATCGGGCATAAACTGGCGCTCATCTGCCGTCACGTCCCGCAAGCCTGTGAATTGCAGCAGGCGTCGGTCCGCGACCATATCGTGCGTAAACGACAAAGAGCGCAGCTTGTAAAACAGCATGCGCTCCCCGTCGTACCTCAAGACACCATGGCGCCAGCCATGGATGCCTTCAGCCGGCATCTGGCGGATCATGGCACGGGAACCGCTACCGCGGACCATGCTGAACCGCCAAATGGCAGACGCCGCAAACGTGGCCACCACAAGCACAGCCACGGCAACGACGAACACCATTGTTTCAACCTCCAGACAGCGGGTAATGCGCAATATCTTAACGCCCTTTGTGTCTTTTATGCGCACGCTGCGCGAGTGGGGGCATAGAAAAACGCCCCCATCCGAATGTGTATCCGGATGGGGGCGCTGGTCAGGCCGGCGTTACGCCTTCCTCGGCGCAGCGACTAGTGCGCGTTGCGACGAACGGCCGCCAGCTCCGCCTCCGAGCGAGCCTGTACGACCCTGTCCTCGTTGTCGAGGTTGGACTCTGCGACGGCGGAGTCAACCTCGTCGGCGAAGATGGCGTAGTCCGCGAGGACTGTCACCTTGTCGCCGACAACGGAGAGGAACCCACCCTGTACGGCCGCGACGATACGCTCGCCGCCGATCGGGCGGATGGTTACCACACCGTTGTCCTTGAGCTGCCCCAAGAGCGGCTCGTGCCCAGGAAGGATACCGATCTCACCCTCCGTAGTCTGAGCGGTGACGATGCTTGCCGGACCTTTCCAGAGCAGGCGGTCAACCGAGACCAGTTGAGCGGTAAGTTCAGCCATGTTTCCTCCTACGCCTGCAGCTTCTTGTATGCAGCCTCGACGTCGTCCAAGCCACCCAGGCCGTTGAATGCCTGCTCTGGGTAGTGGTCGAACTCGCCCTCGCAGAGCTTGTCGAATGCGTCGATCGTCTCTTCGAGCGGGACGTAGGAACCCTCGTCGCCAGTGAACTTCTTAGCGACGAAGAAGTTCTGGCCCAGGAAGCGCTGGATCTTACGTGCGCGCTGCACGGTGATCTTGTCTTCCTCAGAGAGCTCGTCCATACCGAGGATGGCGATGATGTCCTGCAGTTCCTTGTTCTTCTGCAGAATGCCGATCACCTTCTGAGCGACGTTGTAGTGACGCTCGCCAACGATGCCCGGCTCAAGGATGCGCGACGTGGAGGTCAGCGGATCCACTGCCGGGTAGATGCCCTTCGACGCGATCGAACGGGAAAGCTCGGTGGTCGCATCGAGGTGGGCGAAGGTGGTTGCCGGAGCCGGGTCGGTGTAGTCGTCAGCCGGCACGTAAACAGCCTGCAGCGACGTAATCGAACGGCCCTTGGTCGAGGTAATGCGCTCCTGGAGCACACCCATCTCGTCGGCAAGAGTCGGCTGGTAACCCACGGCGGAAGGCATACGGCCCAGAAGGGTCGATACCTCGGAACCTGCCTGGGTGAAGCGGAAGATGTTGTCGATGAACAGCAGCACGTCCTGGTTCTGCACATCGCGGAAGTACTCCGCCATGGTCAGGCCGGACAGGGCCACGCGCATACGAACCCCTGGCGGCTCATCCATCTGGCCGAAGACAAGCGCGGTATCCGGAAGCACGCCCATGTCCTCCATCTCGAGGAACAGGTCGGTGCCCTCACGGGTGCGCTCGCCGACGCCGGCGAAGACCGAGGTACCGGAGAACTCGCGTGCAATACGCGTAATCATCTCCTGGATCAGAACGGTCTTACCAACACCTGCACCACCGAACAGGCCGATCTTGCCACCCTTAACGTACGGGGTGAGCAGGTCGATGACCTTAATACCGGTTTCGAGGATCTCGGTCTTACCTTCGAGGTCCTTGAAGGCCGGCGGCTCGCGGTGGATGCCCCAGCGCTCACCGGTCTGACCGACCGACGGGTCGTCCAGGCACTGGCCGAGTGCGTTGAACACGTGGCCCTTGACCTGGTCGCCGACCGGAACGGAGATCGGGTTGCCGGAGTCCGACACCTTGGCGCCACGGACGAGGCCGTCCGTCGGGGCCATGGCGATCGTGCGGACGAGGTTGTCACCCAGGAACTGGGCGACCTCGAGCACGATGGTGCGGGACATCTCGCCGAGGTCAATGTCGACCTCGAGAGCGTTGTACAGAGCGGGCAGCTCGCCACGCGGGAACTCCACGTCGACGACTGCACCAATGACGCGCACGACACGGCCGTTCTCAGAACCGCGCGGGTTCTGAGTGTTCTCGACCCGATCTGCGGTCTGGGTGTCGGCCTCAGGAAGCGCCGCACCCGCCAGATCGTCGTTGCGCTCATCAAAAGAGTGAGCAGTAGTCATGATTTAGTCACTTTCTCCACTACCGGACAGCGCACCAGCGCCGCCGATAATCTCGGTGATTTCCTGGGTGATCTTCGCCTGACGGACCTGGTTTGCCTCGCGAGACAAATCGTTGGCCAGTTCGGTGGCGTTATCGGTCGCATTCTTCATTGCCGTGCGGCGCGATGCCGACTCGGCGGCCGCTGCTTCCAGGAAGATCGAGTAGAGCAACCTGGAAACGTAGACCGGCAGCAGCTCATCCATGAGCGTGTCCGGGTCCGGTTCAAAGTTCATGTCCGGGCTGACTTCACCAGAGTTGGTCAGCATGTCTTCCTGTTCGTACTTGAACTCTTCCAGGACCGGCTCGATCGGCAGAAGCTGATCGACGCGTGCCTCCTGGGAAAGCATGGATACGAACTCGGTGTAGACAACGTGGACAACATCGAACCCGCGGACAGACTCGCCCGTTTCGCCGTTCTGGCGAAGCGGGACGGTGGCTTCGGAGCCAGCCATGTAGCCGTCGATGATCTGGTGGCGCACGTCGTGCGTGTCCTCCCAAGACGGCTGCTGCGAGAATCCGGTCCATGATCCCGCGACATCCATGTCACGGAACTTGAAGTGCGTCACGCCCTTATTACCGGTGACGTAACGAACCACCTCGTAACCTGCCTCGGTCAGCATGCGCTCAAGCTGCGCAGCCTTCTTCAGCACGTTGTGGTTGTAGCCGCCGGCCATACCGCGGTCAGAGGTGACCACGAGGATTGCCGCGACCCGGCCGTTCTCACGCTCGTGGAGCATGGGGTGGGCCAGGGAGCTCGCGGACGCGAGGCGTTCCATGACGTCTTTGAGCTCGTCGGCGTACGGCTTAGCCGCCTCGACGCGCTGCTGGGCCTTGGTGATCTGCGCGGTGGCGATCAGTTCCTGGGCCTTTGTAATTTTCTTCGTGGAGTTGACGGACCTGATGCGGTCACGCAATTCGCGAAGCGTTGCCATGGTGTTTCCTCCCTTCCTTTATGTAGTAGTCCTAGAACCGACTGGCACTAGGAGCGGCTGACGTTGAGCTGGTTCTTCGCAACCTGGCCGGAGTCGAGCGGCTCGTGCTCGGCCTCGCGGACAATGCGCTCGCCGGAGGATGCCTGGAAGTTACGTGCCAGGTCCTCGTTGACGCGGCGGATTGCGGCCTGCGAGTCGTCGTCAAGCTGCTTGCCACCAGCGATCTGGTCATAGACCTGCGGTGCATTGGCCTTGATGGCCTCGTGCAGCTCGGTCTCGTAGCGGCGGACGTCCTCAACGGGAACGACGTCGAAGACGCCTTCGTTGGCAGCCCAGATCGAGATGATCTGGAACTCCACCGGCTGCGGCGCGTGCTCGGACTGCTTGAGCAGCTCGACCAGGCGCTGGCCGCGCTCGAGCTGCTTCTTGGAAGCGGCGTCGAGGTCGGAAGCGAACGCAGCGAAGGCCTCGAGGTCACGGTATGCCGCGAGGTCCAGACGCAGGTTACCGGCAACCTTCTTCATGCCCTTGGTCTGTGCGGCGCCACCGACACGGGACACGGAGATACCCACGTCGATAGCCGGGCGCACGCCCTGGTTGAAGAGATCGGACTGGAGGAAGACCTGGCCGTCGGTAATCGAGATGACGTTGGTCGGAATGAAGGCACCGACGTCGTTCGCCTTGGTCTCGATGATCGGCAGTGCGGTCAGGGAGCCTGCGCCGAGCTCGTCGTTAAGCTTTGCGGCACGCTCCAGCAGGCGGGAGTGCAGGTAGAACACATCGCCCGGGTATGCCTCGCGGCCCGGCGGGCGGCGAAGCAGCAGCGAAATGGCACGGTATGCCTCTGCCTGCTTGGTCAGGTCATCGTAGATCACCAGGACGTGCTTGCCCTGGTACATCCAGTGCTGGCCCAGTGCTGCACCGGAGAACGGTGCGAGCCACTTAAAGCCTGCGGAGTCGGATGCCGGAGCAGCCACGATCGTGGTGTACTCCAGCGCACCGGCCTCCTCCAGCGTCTGGCGAACGCCAGCGATGGTGGAGCCCTTCTGGCCGACGGCGACGTAGATGCAGCGCACCTGCTTCGACGGATCGCCGGTCTCCCAGAACTCCTTCTGGTTCAAAATGGTGTCGATGCAGACCGCGGTCTTACCGGTCTTGCGGTCACCAATGACGAGCTGGCGCTGGCCGCGGCCGATCGGGGTCATGGCGTCAATCGCCTTCATGCCCGTCTGCAGCGGCTCTTCGACCGGCTGGCGGTCGAGAACGCCTGCGGCCTGGAGTTCCAGTGCACGCTCTTCGTCGGATTCGATTGGGCCAAGGCCGTCAATCGGCTGACCCAGGGGGTTAATCACGCGGCCGAGGAAGTTCTCGCCGACCGGGATGGAGAGGACCTCGCCGGTCCGCTTGACTTCGTCGCCCTCGGAAAGGGTCTCGAAGTTACCCAGCACCACGACACCGATGGAATCGGTCTCAAGGTTCTGGGCGACGCCGATGACGCCGTTGGGGAACTCGAGCAGCTCGTTCGTCATGCAGCCCGGCAGCCCAGAAACCTGGGCAATACCGTCTGCGGCCGAAGTCACCACGCCGACCTCCTCACGGGAGGCCTCCGCAGAGTAGCTCGAGGTGTAGTTCGCTATCGCGCTACGGATCTCATCGGAGGAGATCGTCAGCTCCGCCATGTTCTTCCTGCTCTCGGTAGTTTTATCCAGCATATTGTTAATTATTTAGCCGCCTGGGCTGCCATATCGGTACGGAGACGCTCGATCTTGCCGCGCGTCGAACCGTCGATGACTTCATCGCCCACGCGAACCACCATTCCGCCGAGGAGGCTGGGGTCAACCTCAGAGTGGATGGCGATCTCGCGGCCGTAAATCTGCTCCAGCTTGCGGGCCAGTGCGTCACGCTGAGTGTCGTTCAACGCCTCAGCGGTCTTCACACGTGCAACCGACTTGCCGCGCATCTCTGCAACGTTCTCCGCCAGTGCGGCGAGATCGTCGACAGGGTTGTGGTGCGGCCGGCCGATGACCTGCAGGGCCAGGGCCTCGGTGAACATTGTCACCTTGCCGTAAATCACGCTAGCTAGCAGTCCGCGCTTCTGCGCAGCGGTTGCGGTGCGGTCGGACAGGAGCTGGGTGAGCTCTTTTTCGTCCTCAAGGAGGACCGACAGTTGGTAGAGCTCGTTTTCGACCTGCTCCAACTGGCCCTGTTCCTGTGCACCCTTCTGCAGTGCGAAACGGCCCAGGTTGATCAGACCTGCGCGGAATTCGCGCGGGGTCGACCACTCCTGCTCCGCTGCTGCGGTGAGGATGTTCAGGGTGGGCTCCGCCACCTTGCCACCGAAAACGTCCTTGACAATGCCGGCGCGCTGGCCTGCTTCAAGCGACGTGTCGGCGATTGCCACGCGCAGGGCACGTTCGGTATCGAGCTGGTCCACGATGAGGAACAGTTCGGTACCGATCTGTGCTGCAGTGGCGACTGCGTTGTCGGCGCTGCCGATCAGCGATTCGAGCTGACCGGTGACGTGCGACTGTGCTTCGCGACTAGCTGCCTTCATCTCGCCTACTTTCTCGTCGAGACGTGATCGAGCTCGGAGAGGAACTCATCGATCGTGTTCGAGCGACGGGTCGTGTCCGACAGCTCGGTGCCCAGCAGACGCTCTGCCAGCGAGATGGAGTTTTGGCCCATCTCGTTGCGCAGTTCTGCGACAACCTGGTCGCGAGCTGCTTGCAGTTGCTTTTCGCCAGCCTCGATGATGCGGCGGGCTTCCTCCTCGGCACGGGCACGGGACTCTGCCTCGATTTCCTTGCCGCGGGCACGCGCTGCCTCACGGATCTCGGCGGCCTCATGGCGCGCCTCCGCAAGTTCAGCGTTGTTCTTCTCCAGGGCAGCCTTGGCTTCCTTTTGGGCGACTTCAGCACGCTCAATGCCGCCCTTGATTCGGTCTTCGCGCTCTGCCAGCACTTCCTGGAACTTCGGAATAACGAACTTCCAGAAAAGCAGGCCGATAATGATGAAAACGACAAGAGACCAAACCACGTCGTACGCGGCCGGGAAGAGAATGGATGGTTCATTCTCGAGCGGCAGCGTCTCGGAGCCTTCTGCGGCTACGAGGAATGCAGTGACGTTAGTCATTGGTTGCTCCTGATCTAAAAATGGACGGGGTTACTCGTTCTTGTTTTTAGAACAGGAAGCCGGCAACGAGGCCGATCAGGGCAAGTGCCTCAACGAAGGCGATACCCAGGAACATGGTGGTACGGAGCTGGCCAGCCATCTCCGGCTGACGTGCCATGCCCTCGACGGTCTTGCCGACGAGGATGCCGATGCCGAGGCCCGGGCCGATGGTTGCAAGGCCGTAGCCGATGGTGCCGAGACCCTCGTAGCGGTTCACGGTCTCCGCTGCCTGAGCAAGAATGATGTCGTTCATGTGAAAGTCGTTCCCTTTCTAGGTGCCTCCCCGCTAGGCCGCGGGAAAGCGTGTGACAGATGTTGGGGGTTATTCAGTTGGCCGTGTGTGGTCGCGCTTTGTTAGTGCGCATCCGCGTGCAGCGACAGCTCGATGTACACCGCAGTCAGCAGCGCGAAGATGTACGCCTGCAGGAAGATGATGATCAACTCGTATGCGGTGAACAGCAGTGCTGCGATCAGGGTCAGGCCACTCACTGTCGTCCATGCGTTCAGCTGCCAGAAGAAGAAGTTCGTGGCGGAGTAGAGCAGGACAAGAATGATGTGGCCAGCCAGGAAGTTCGCCATAAGACGAAGCGCCAGGGTGACCGGACGCAGAATGAACGTCGAGAAGAACTCGATCGGCACCACGAGAATGTGGAGCGCCGGCGGAAGGCCGGGGATGACGGTCGAGTGCTTGAAGTACGCAGCGCCATAACGCTTGACGCCGGCGTAAATCATTGCAATGTAGGCCGCAACTGCCAGCACGACCGGCATGCCGATACGCGCGTTAGGCGAGATGTTGAGGCCTGGGATGATCGTCGCCGCGTTCATGAACAGAATGGAGAAGAAGATGGTGCACAGCAGCGGCAGGAACCGCTTGCCGTCCTTCTTGCCCAAGGTGTCTTCCGCGATGTGAATGCGGACGAAGTCGACGCCGATCTCGGCGAAATTCTGCAGGCCCTTCGGAACCAGCTTCGGGTTCCTAAAGGCGATAACAAAGAGGAGCACCAGGATCGCCGCAATTAGGAGGCGGACGAGCATGATGCGGTCCAGTGCGAACCACCCATTGGCAAATTCCTCACCAATGATATGGCCGTACGTTTGCCCCGGGAAAAATTCTGGACCAAGCGCAGGTGCGTGAAACTCACCCTTCATGGCCAAAGTTGTAACGCTCAGCGTTCTCTCCCGTTCTCGGGCCGCTCCCCGGTTCCCCGGAGGGCGGTGCGATGGACGTCTTCATCAGGCTGCCTCCGCGGCGGACTCCGTCGCACATCTGCTTCCGCGGGGCAGGGGATGTCGTTCCCCGGCCGGTTTCGCCTGCACATCAGGGGTAACGCCAGCCTGGAACAAACCCAGCGGATATCCTAACAGGACATCAGGAGAATGTGGGTTTTACCTGTGCCATTGTCCCCCCACCAAGGTGACTTTTAAGGGTTTTTACCCCTAATCACCCAGCTTGCACGGCTTTCTAGCGGATTGTTAGGTCTGTCACAGGGTCCCCACACTCTGTGTTAGTTGAGGTACGTGGTGCGTGTGGTGAGCACACCCCAGGCTTCGGCGGCGAGTGCAACGACGAGTGCTGCGATCGTCGTCACGCCAAATGCTCGATGGTCGTAGAAGTCGAATCCACGGATCCACAGCAGGAAGATTGCGAGCAGCCCCATCTTCAGTAGCCAGCCGCCGAGGACAACTGCCATGGTGGTGTTTGGGGATGAGTTTGAGGTTGCGAGGACAGACACCGTGGTTGCGAGTACGAACGCACCGCCGACGGCGACTCCCATCAGCGCGGCCCAGATGCCGGGCAGTTCGCGGGTCGCGCCCCATGCCATGAGCGAGACGACCGTAAGCACGACGAGTGCCCATCCCGCGACCTTCAGTGCGCGGATGAGCGGCTGACGATGATCACTGACCTGGGACGTGTCATTGACTTCGAGCGGTTCCATGCTGGGTCATCCTACAGACTGAGCAGGGTTGCTTTTCGACGACGCCACCGCACCGTCCCCACCACGCCGCGGGCCAATCTTGCCTTCCGCAAGTGGAACCAGAGTGAGCACGAAAGAAAAAACAAGCGCGACAACGGTGAAGATCACTGCGATGCGCACCGGCACGACGGAAAAACTGACCGCGCCGAAGGCGACGGCGGAGACCCACAGGTACAGCACCAGAACAGTGCGGCGGTGCGTATGCCCAAGGCGGAGCAAACGGTGATGGATATGGCCTGCGTCTGCCTGGAACGGGCTTTGGCCGCGGGCTGTTCGTCGCACAACGGCCCAAATCAGGTCGAGGACCGGCAGGGCAATCGCGGCGAGCACGACGATGATCGGGCTAATGAGTGCTACCAGGTCTGCGGCCCCGTAGAGCGACATGTTGATCTTGCCCGATGCGGAGATCGACGCTGCGGCAAGCAGCAGCCCGATGAGCATGGCACCGGAGTCCCCCATGAAGATGCGCGCCGGTTCGAAGTTGTGGGGCAAAAAGCCGGCGCAGATACCGACGAGCAACGTGCAGATAATCGCCGGCGGGTACGCGGAGACCGCCCCGCCCTGGTCATGGAGAACTGACAGCGAATAGACGAGGATCGCCATCCCGGCGATCATGCCCAGCCCTGCGGCGAGTCCGTCGATGCCGTCAACGAAATTCACTGCGTTGATCAGCAGCACAGTAAACAGCGCACTCAAGACCATGCCCTGGACTTCGTCCAAAATCAGGGTGGTGCCCTCCCCGATTGGTACGTAAAACACCGTAAAGGCAATCCCCAAGATGGACATGATGATCGCAGCAGCGAATTGCCCGATGAGTTTGGGTAACGCGCCGAGCTCGTAGAGGTCGTCCACAATCCCGACAGCAACGACGGCGGCACCGCCGACGAGCACTGCAGTCATCTCTGGGGTGACTGGAGCGAACCCGCGGGTCAGTGCGGGCAGTTGCTGCGCGAGAACAAACGCGCCAGCAAACCCTGTAAACATGGCCAGCCCACCGAGCGACGGTGTTGGCTGGGTGTGAACGTCGCGCTGGCGGATCTCCGCGACGCGTCCTGTGCGCACGAGAGCTGAACGCACCACACCTGTGGCCAGGTACGTGATCGCAGCCGCGACGAGTAGCACGAGTGCGAGCTCGCGAAGTGGCACACCAGCTCCGGACATCCCCTGAAAACTCCCCCGCTACTTTCGACGCAACGACTCTGGGTCAAGCCCTAAGACTTCACCAATGCGCTCGACCGGGATCGCGCCTTCGCGCAAAATCACCGGCTGAGGCTTCGAAATATCAATGATGGTCGAAGGAGTGCCAACCTCGGCCTCTCCCCCGTCGAGGTACACACCAATCGCATCGCCGAACTGCGCCTTGGCCTCTGCTGCGGTCTGTGCCGGCGGGTTGCCAGAGATGTTGGCAGACGACACCGCCATCGGTCCAGTTTCTTGCAACAGTTCAAGTGCGAGCGGCTGGTTCGGCATGCGTAGCAGCACGGTGCCACGTGTATCGCCAAGATTCCACGGCAGACTCGGCGCCTCAGGCACGACGATGGACAACCCACCTGGCCAGAACGCCTCCACGAGTGTCTTCGCGGTGTCGGAAAACTCCCGCACGAGCCCCTGGATGGTCGACCAGCTGCCCACGAGCACCGGCACAGGCATGTCGGGGCCACGGCGCTTGGTAGCCAACAGCGTGGCTACGGCGTCGTTGTTGAAGGCGTCGCAGCCGATTCCGTAGACGGTGTCTGTCGGCAGGACGACGCAACGGCCGGCTCGCACAGCGTCCGCGGCCGCGCGCACCGCGTCGTCGCGAACCTGCGGATCAAGGCAGTTATAGATCGCGGACATAGTGCTCCTTCATGTTCTGAAAGTTACCGGGCTAGCTTACTCGCCGTGACAAACCGGGCTCGGCCGGTCAGGTCCTCGACCACACTCGGCGGGCCGAATGCGCCGTGGTCGCGCACCACATCTTGTACGGCCTCCGACGTGGAATCATCATGCTCAATGCCGAGGTGCCCTCCCGGACGCAGCAGCCTTGCCGCAACCGGAACGAGCCCTCGAATTGCATGCATCCCGTCCGCGCCGGAGAACACCGCCTCATGGGGGTCGGCGTAGACCTCCACGTCTAAGTCACCGGTTTCTGGCACGTACGGCGGGTTGGTGACGACGAGGTCAACGGCACCGTCGAGTTCCCGAAGCAACTCCGGATCGGTCATATCCCCTGGGACAATGCGTATCGACGACGCGTAGTCCCCCACATTTCGCTCCAAGTACTTCCGCGCCTGAGGCGAACGCTCGACCGCGATCACCTGTGCGCGCGGGCACGCCCGGGCGATCGTGATGGCCAACGCACCCGAGCCGGAGCCTAAGTCCACGACGGTTGGGGATTCGGGCGAGGTGGTGTCGTCGCTAAGCAAACGCACCGCCCACTGAGCGAGCACTTCCGTTTCTGGCCGCGGGATAAATACCCCGGGCCCGACGGCGAGGTCGATGTCAACAAACGGTGCTGTGCCGATGATGTGCTGCAACGGCTCGCGAGCCGCGCGTCGGGCAATGAGTTTGGCGTAGGCCTCGTCGAAGTCCGTAGGCGCGTCGGCGAACATGAGCTGCATCGGCGGCACCCCGATCAAGTGCGCGGCGAGCAGGCGTGCGTCGACTTCAGGCGACGCAACGCCCGCGCCAGCAAGGGTCTGCGCGGCGCGGGCGATGGTGTCGCGGAGGCTATTCGGCTTCAAGGCGCTCCTGGCGCTCGTGCGTCTGCAGCGCCGTGATCAGATCGTCCATGTTGCCGTCGAGCACCGAGTCAAGGTTGTTGGCCTTGTAGTTAATGCGGTGATCCGAAATACGGTTCTCCGGCCAGTTGTAGGTGCGGATGCGCTCCGAGCGGTCCATCGTGCGCACCTGCGATGCGCGGCCCTCGGCCTCTTCGGCTTCCTGCTTCTCGCGCTCAATCTGGTCGAGACGAGCCTGCAGCACCTGCATCGCACGAGCACGGTTCTGGATCTGAGAACGCTCGTTCTGACAGGTCACGACGATGCCAGTCGGCAGGTGCGTGATACGCACGGCAGAGTCGGTGGTGTTCACGCCCTGGCCGCCCTTACCGGAGGAGCGGTACACGTCGACGCGCAAATCCTTCTCATCGATATTGACGCTTTCAACCTCGTCTGGCTCTGGGAAGACGT
Organism: Corynebacterium sp. HMSC055D05; assembly: GCF_001810365.1. Taxonomy (NCBI): domain Bacteria; kingdom Bacillati; phylum Actinomycetota; class Actinomycetes; order Mycobacteriales; family Corynebacteriaceae; genus Corynebacterium; species Corynebacterium sp. HMSC055D05. Next base: position 82,508 of record NZ_KV801069.1, on the reverse strand, counting down.
ACACGCCTGCAGCGGAGGTCTGGATGCGGCCCTGCGATTCCGTCACCGGAACACGCTGGACGCGGTGCACACCACCTTCAAACTTCAGCATCGACCACGCACCGTCACGCGACGGGGTCTTCGCCTTCACCGCGACGGTCATGTCTTTCACACCACCCAGGTCAGACTCTGCAACGTCGAGGACCTCCCAGGTCAGGCCGTGCTTTTCGCAGTACTTCTGGTACATGCGAGCCAAATCGCCAGCGAACAGCGCGGCCTCTTCACCGCCTGCGCCTGCTTTGAGCTCCATGATGATGTCATCACCATCGTGCTCGTCGCGCGGCGCCAGCAGGTCAGCCAACTCCTCCTCGAGGCGCACAATCTCGTCCTCTAAGCGCTTGGCCTCCTCCGCGAACTCCTTGTCCTCGGAGGCCATTTCGGATGCCGCCTCGTGGTCATCGCGCGCCTGGTTCAGGGCGTTATTGACGTTGATGATCGGCTGCAGCTCCGCGTAGCGCTTGGAGAGCTTGCGGAAGCGGTCCTGGTCACCAGCGACCTCCGGATCGCCCATTTGGGCCTGGATGCCCTCGTATTCGGCGACGTAGTCGTCGACAAGCGAAACATGCGATTTTTCTGCCATTAGGAGTAGTCCTCCTCAGTTTCGGCCTGCGCCATTGGCGCCGAGTTCGCCACACCAATGAGGAACTCGCCGTTCGTCTTCGTCTTCTTCAACTGCTTGATCAGCATGTCAATGGACTGCTGCGGATCAAGCGCAGACAGGATGCGGCGCAGCTTGTGCATGACGCGCGCCTCCTCCGGGCTCATCAGCAGCTCGTCCTTGCGGGTGCCAGACGGGTTGACGTCCACAGCCGGGAACACCCGACGCTCCGCGATCTTGCGGTCGAGCTTGAGCTCGGCGTTGCCGGTGCCCTTGAACTCCTCGAAGATGACGGTATCGCCAGCGGAACCGGTTTCCACCATGGCCGTTGCGATAATCGTCAGCGAGCCACCCTCCTCGATGTTTCGGGCAGCGCCGAGGAAACGCTTCGGCGGGTAGAGGGCGTTGGAGTCCACACCACCGGAGAGAATGCGACCCGATGCCGGCGAGGAGTTGTTGTATGCGCGACCCAAGCGAGTAATCGAGTCGAGCAGCACCACAACGTCTTGGCCCATCTCCACCAGACGCTTCGCACGCTCGATAGCAAGCTCGGCGACAGCAGTGTGCTCTGACGGCGGACGGTCGAACGTCGAGGCAATGACCTCGCCGTTGACGCTGCGCTGCATGTCGGTAACTTCCTCCGGGCGCTCATCGACAAGCACAACCATGAGGTAGCACTCCGGGTTATTCGTGGCGATCGCGTTGGCGATGTTCTGCAGAATCGTCGTCTTACCAGCCTTCGGCGGCGACACGATCAGTGCGCGCTGACCCTTACCGATCGGCATGACCAGGTCGATCACACGCGTGGTCAGGATCTTCGGCTCAGTTTCCAGACGCAGACGACGGTTCGGGTACAGCGGGGTGAGCTTGTGGAACTCCTTGCGTCCCTTCGCATCCTCCGGAGTCTGGCCGTTGATCGTGTCGACGCGAACAACCTGGTTGTAGCTACGACGGTTACGGCCATTGCCCTGCTGGTGCGACTGTCCGTTGGCGCGAACCTGACCGGTTACCGCGTCGCCGGAGCGCAGACCCGACTGGCGGACCAGGCGCTGCGGCACGTACACGTCCGAATTGGACTGACGGTAGCCGGTGGTGCGGATGAACGCGGAGCCGTTGTCCTGCACATCCGCGATACCCGCAACCTCCTGCAGGTCCTCCGGATCGAAGTGCTGCTCGTTGCCGCCACCCTGGTTGTTGTTGCCGCCGTGATTGTCACGGTTGCGATTACGGTTACGACGACCGCGACGCCCACGACGACCGCCACCCTGGTGGTCGTCATCGTTATCGTCGCGGTGGTTGTTGCGGCCGCCACGGTTGTTGCCGTTGTTGCCATTGTTACGGCCACCGCGGTCGTTATTGTCACGGTTGTCGCGGTTATCGCGATTGTCGCGGTTCTCGCGGTTCTCGTCGCGGTTGTCCGTGATCTCGGACTGCCCGTCCTTGCCGTCCTTCGCGTCGCTCGCGTCGCCACCCTGCGCATTGTCCTCATGCTGGTGACGCGCACGGTTTCGACGAGCACGGCGCGCTGCGGAACGCGAAGCTCCCCGCGAATCGTCGTCATGAGAATTGTCGGCCGACTTGTCAGCGTTTTCTGCAGGCTTGTCGGTCTTGTCGGCCTTGTCGGCCTTGCGCTCTGCACGCTCGGAAGCAGCTGGCGCCTCCGCGTTATCGGCCTCCGCCTTCTGCGGTGCAGCCTTCTTGGGAACCTGGCCGGTAGTAATTGCCTGGATCAACTCCCCCTTACGCAGCCCCGAAACGCCCTTCAGGCCTTTCTCGGCGGCAATTTTGCGCAGCTCCGGAATCTTCATAGCGGCCAAGTCTGCCGCGGTACCGGTGTCGGTCACGTGTGTCCTTTCGTCGCTCAACCAGCAGGTTCTCGCGTAGTTAACACGCGACGGTGCATGCTGGAAGCGGTGCGTTTCATCGGGATTGGACTGAAGTAAAACTTTGTAGCCCTGCCGGATCTCACGGGGTGCGGGAGCAAAAATCGCCGCTGTGCCCGCCATCGCATCCCCACCTGGGACAACCCCTGCCGGGTGCGGTTCGCACGATCCTGCGCAAAGTGTAGCGCATTTGCGTCCGCGGTTTAATCCGGGGCGTGTCGCATTGCTTCGCTAACATTGCCAACATGCTTTCAACGATGCAGGAAGTGCCCTTTTCCGTCGCACGCATTCTCGAATACGGCAGGACTGCGCACGCGACAACGAAGTGCACCACATGGCGCACTGATGGCGCGGAAGAAACGACGTTCGCCGAAATCGGCGCCCGCGCTTCGGCCTTCGCCCACGCCCTGCATGATGACCTCGGCATTGATAGCGATCAACGCGTCGCCACCATGCTGTACAACTGCTCTGAGCACCTCGAGGTGATGTTCGCTGTCGCCGCCAAGGGCGCTGTGTTTACGCCGCTAAATATCCAGTTGATGACGGACCAGATTGCCTACGTTGCCAACCACTCTGAGGCTGAACTGATCGTTGCCGATCCGCGTCTTGCGGAGAAGTTAGGCAACGTTGTGGAGCTTTGCCCCAAGGTTCGCGCGGTGGCATTTACAGGTGCCGAACCGATTACAGACGCCGCGGCGTATCTGCCAGAGCATGTCGCTGTGTACAGCTACGAGGAGCTTCTCGACGGCCGCTCGACAAAGTACGACTGGCCCGAACTCCCGGAGAACACCGCCGCTGCCTTGGTCTATTCAACAGCAACGACCGGCGCACCGAAGGGCGTCGCCTACTCCCACCGCGCGTTGTGGCTAGAAGCGACCGGCCTTCGCGCAACGGACTCACTGGCGGTCACGCACGGTGAGACGTTTTTGTGCTGCATCCCGATCTATCACGTGCTCAGTTGGGGCGTACCCTTCGCCGCATTTCTCGCGGGCACTCCCCTCGTCCTTCCAGATTCAGACGTGTCTGCCCCGACGCTGGCAAAACTTATCGCAAGCACGCACCCGCGCGTGGCACACGGCGTGCCCACCTTGTGGATCCAGCTGATGGTCCACTACCTGCACAATCGCCCAGAGCGAATGAGTCTGCAGGAGATCTTCGTCGGCGGTTCCCCTGCCCCACCGGCGCTGATCAAGGTGTGGGAGGAACGCTACGGCGTGGATATCGTCCACTGCTGGGGCATGACGGAAACCACCACGGTCGGCACAGTGGCGCGTCCGCCATCGGGCGCTTCTGGTGAGGCACGCTGGTCCTACCGCATTTCCCAGGGACGCTTTGCCCCGTCACTGGAATACCGCGTGGTCAACGATGGCCAAGTCATGGCGTTTAACGACTTGACCCAGGGTGAGATTCAGGTCCGTGGCAATATGGTCGCCGCAGGCTACTACCACTCACCCACGCAAGAACCGGGCGAGATCGCTTCCACCTTCCGGGGCGAAGAAGTTGATGACGTGCGCGCACACTTCACTGCCGACGGCTGGCTGCGTACCGGCGACGTAGGCACAGTCACCAACGCCGGGTTTATGACGCTCTACGACCGTGCCCGCGATGTCATTCGCTCCGGCGGCGAGTGGATCTACTCCGCACAGGTGGAAAACCTCATTATGGAGTCCGAGGAAGTCGTCGAATGCGCAGTGATCGGAATCCCGGACCCCAAGTGGGGTGAGCGACCGCTGGCGGTGACCAAGCTTCTCTCGGGCATTGAGCCCACAAAGGAGACTGCGGCACGACTCCGCGAGTCGCTCGCAGACACGTTGCCGAAGTGGATGGCGCCTGAGTATTGGACGTTTGTGGATTCAATCGACAAAACGTCCGTAGGCAAGTTTGACAAGAAGGACCTGCGCAAGCACCTGCAGCGCGAGGAGTTCGACATCATCGCCTTGCCCGGACCAGGCAGCCGGCCGAAGGCGACATCATAATGCCGCACAAAAACGATGCCCCGGGGTACGCATGTGCACCCCGGGGCATCAAAGCATTTGCGCTAGTCGCGCAGCAGTTCTGCGGTCACCGGCCCTGCGACGTCGAGTTCGATGACGCGGAGGCCGGCGGCGCGGGCGTCGTCGAGAAGCGCAGGCTCAATGGACTCGGTGATGAGCACGAGCGCGGTCGGACCTGCGCCAGACAGGTATGCCGCGTAGCCGCGGTTGCGCAGGCGGTTGACCCACTCCGCAGTCACCGGAAGGACGTCGGCGCGGTACGGCTGGTGCAGGCGGTCGCGGGTGCCTTCAAACAGGAGGTGCGGGTGGTGCTGCAGCGCAGCCGTCATCACAGCGGTGCGCGAGACGTTGAACCGCGCATCGGTGTGGGTGACGTGGCTCGGCAGGACCTTGCGCACCGCATTGGTGGATGCGTGGAAGTCCGGGACGAGGGCTACGGCCTTGATGGACTCGTCGACAGGAATGCGCACGGCACGGTAGGACGGCTTCGAGCGCCCATCGACCGGAATGTCGGTCCAGGACACCACTGCCCCGCCGAGCACGGATGCACCCGCGTTATCCGGGTGGCCCTCAAACTCGGACGAGAGCTGCACGACGGTGTCCTCATCCAGCGGCGAGCCCGCGAGCGTATTCGCAGCGACGACACCTGCGGCTGCCGCGGCAGCAGACGAGCCCAGACCGCGCGATTGCGGGATCTGGTTGTGGCACACCACGCGCAGACCCGGCGCCCGCACATCCGCGGCAATCAGGCCAGAGTTGATCGCTTTGACGATCAGGTTCGAGCTATCGCGCGGCAGATCGTCGGCTCCCTCGCCGAAGATCTCCACTTCGAGGCCAGACTCGATGACTTCTACCTCGAGCGTGTCGTAGATGCTCAGCGCCAGGCCGAGGGTGTCGAAGCCGGGACCAAGGTTCGCGGACGAACCTGGCACCTTCACTCGTGCTTTCAGGCCTACTTCAAGATCGGTTGCCATGACGGAGTGCTCCTTTAAGCGTCGAGGCGGATGACGGAGTTGACGGCCTTCACATCATCGTGGCCGGTGAGCTCTTCGACGATGCCGTTCAGGGCAGCTTCACGTGCGCCGTGCGTGACGACGATCAGGTGTGCCTCGTCGCCAGACTCCTCCTGACGGACCGCGGAAAGCGACACCCCTGCCTTAGCAAAGCGAGCCGTGAGGTCTGCGAGCACGCCGACGCGGTCGTTGACGGTCATGTTGATGTGGTAGCGCGTGGTCACATCGTCAAACGCCACAATCGGGTAGTCCGCGTACGGGTTCTCCGCTGGCGCGCGGCCACCGTGGACCTTGTTACGGGCTGCACCGACCAGGTCGCCCAACACGGCGGAAGCGGTTGGGGCACCGCCGGCGCCGTTGCCGTAGAACATCAGGCGGCCGGCTGCTTCTGCCTCGACGAAGATGGCGTTGTAGCTCTTGTCCACCGTTGCCAGCGGGTGCTCGTTCGGCACCAGCGTCGGGTGCACACGTGCGTTAATGCCGGTGGTGTTGCCGTTTTCGTCCAAGAGACGCTCACAGATGGCCAGCAGCTTAATCGTCTGGTTGGACTTCTTCGCTGCCGCAATGTCGTCTGCGGTGATCTTGGTGATGCCCTCGCAGTGGACGTCGTCGAACGTCACACGGGTGTGGAAGCCCATGGACGCAAGGATCGCTGCCTTGGAGGCCGCGTCGTGGCCTTCGACGTCCGCAGTCGGGTCAGCCTCGGCGTAGCCCAAACGGGTTGCCTCAGCCAGCGCCTCCTCGTAGCTCGCGCCGGTGGAAGCCATCGCGTCCAGGATGAAGTTCGTGGTGCCGTTAACAATGCCGGAGATGCGCTGCACCTGGTCGCCCGCGAGCGAACGGCGCAGCATGCCGACCACGGGGATCGCGGCAGCGACGGCTGCTTCGTAGTACAGGTCGACGCCGGCTGCGTTCGCAGCATCAGCCAACTCGGAACCGTGCGCTGCGACGAGCGCCTTGTTTGCCGTCACCACCGACTTTCCAGCGTTGAGTGCTTCGAGGACCAGCTGGCGCGGGTAGTCAATGCCACCGATAAGTTCGACGACAATGTCTACGTCGTCGCGTGTGACCAGTTCGCTCGCATCCGCAGTCAAGTAAAGTCCCTGGACTTCAGGCGCGTCCTTGTGCTTGTCCACGTCGGAGACAGCCACGCCACGGACCTCGATCGGGCCACCGATGCGATTTTCCAAGTTCGAAGAGAATTCGCTGAGCAGGCGCAGCACTTCCGTGCCCACGGTGCCCTTACCCAACACGGCAATACCCACCGGGGTGCCGATGCCCTTGCCGGGGTAGTTTCCGTTGATGCCTTCAGCGCTGGCAACTGTCATGGTCAGGATGCTCCTTTTCGTTGCTGCAAAGTACAGGTTTGAACCGCTTGGTCTACTATCGCTTAAGCAAGCACTCAGGTCAATTAATATTCGCGGGCCAACAGGTCTTCCACAGTCTCGCGGCGCACCATCGGGGTGATCTGTCCGCCGCGCACGGACACGACAGCCGGACGTCCAAACGCGTTGTAATTCGAAGCCATGGAGTAGCAGTACGCGCCAGTCGCAGCCAACGCAATGAGATCGCCGGAGGAAATATCATTCGGCCACTTCGCATTCTCTACGAGAATGTCGCCGGACTCACAGTGCGAACCAACCAGGCGGGTATCGGTGTTGTCACCGTCGACGAAGCGGTTGACCACGCGGGCGTCGTAAAGCGCCCCGTAGAGCGCAGGGCGAATGTTGTCGCTCATGCCACCATCGACCGCGATGTAGCGACGAGATGTAGTGAACGAAGTATCGACGTCCTTAATCACACCCGCGGTGTACACCGTCACCGCAGAAGGACCAGCAATCGCACGTCCCGGCTCCACAACCACAGTCGGCGCGGCGATGCCGAGCTCGTCAGCGACATCCTGCACGGAGGCAAGCAGGTCGCGCGCAACCGCTGCGACGTCGAGCGGCTGCTCCCCTGACATATAAGCAATGCCGTAACCGCCGCCCAGATCAAGGTAGCCAAGCGCGACACCGCAGGTCTTCCACACTTCTGCGTACAGGCCGAGCACGCGCTCTGCAGCCAGTTTGAAGCCTTCAGCGTCGAAGACCTGGGAGCCGACGTGGCAGTGCAGGCCGGTCAACTGCAGCGAATCTGAGTCAATTGCTGCCACGGCCGCAGCAAGTGCGTCGCCAGTGGCCAGGGAAATGCCGAACTTCTGGTCTTCGTGGCTCGTCGCAATGAACTCGTGCGTGTGCGCATCCACGCCGGGCTTCACTCGGATGAACACATCTTGGATGACACCGGCCTCGCGGGCGACAGCTTCCAGTTGCGCTAACTCCTGGTGAGAGTCGATGACCACATGCCCCACGCGCGAATCCACGCATAGGCGCAGAAACTCGTCGGACTTGTTGTTGCCGTGAACAGTGATGCGTTCCGGCGGGAAATCGGCTGCAAGTGCGATGCGGAGCTCGTTTTCACTCGCCACATCGAGGGCAAGACCTTCCTCATCCACCCAATGTGCAATGTGTCGGGTCAAAAAGGCCTTCGACGCGTAGTGCACATTTTCCGGCGCACGGAATGCTTCCGCCATGTCGCGGCAGCGAGAGCGGAAATCGTCCTCATCCACGACGACAACCGGGCTGCCGTATTCGGCGACGATCTCAGGCAGTGGCACACCAGCGATGGTCACTACCCCGTCTTCTTCACGCTTGGCGCTTCGCGGCCAAACGTGTGTGGGCAGTTCGTTGAAGTCGCCCTCGTCGGTGCTGTACGGGGTGGATACGAAAACAGTCATTACATCCGCTCCGGGGCGCTCACGCCGATCAGGCCCAGCGCGTTTGCAATCACCTGGCGTGTCGCCATCGCAAGTGCGAGACGTGCCGTGTGGATCGGCTCCGGCGCCTCGCCGGCCTTCGGCAGGATCTGGCAGGAGTCGTAGAACTTGTGGAAGGCGCTGGCCAACTCTTCGGTGTAGCGGGCAATGCGGTGCGGCTCGCGCAGCTCTGCGGCGGCGCGCACGACTGCAGGGAACTCACCGATCGTGCGGATCAGGTCACCTTCCTTCTCGTGGGTCAGCAGGCCCAAGTCGATGTCCGCGACGTCGGGCAGCGTCACGCCGGCTTCCTTGGCCTTACGCTCAATCGAGCACAGGCGCGCGTGGCCGTACTGGACGTAGTAGACGGGGTTGTCGGAGGACTGCTTCGTCCACAGATCTAGGTCGATATCCAGCGAGGAGTCCACAGAGGAGCGCACCAGCGAGTAGCGCGCGCCATCCACGCCAATGGCGTCGACAAGATCCTCAAGCGTGATCACGGTGCCTGCACGCTTGGACATCTTCACCGCCTGGCCGTCGCGCACGAGGTTGACCATCTGACCGATGAGCACTTCGACGGCGTCCGCGTTGTAGCCCAGCGCCTGCGCCGCAGCCTTCAGACGTGCGATGTAGCCGTGGTGGTCCGCACCCAACATATAAATGGCAAGCGTGTGGTCGCGGTCGAACTTGTCCGCAACGTAGGCGATGTCGCCGGCGATGTATGCCGCGTCGCCGTCGGACTTGATCACCACACGGTCCTTGTCGTCGCCAAAGTCAGAGGAGCGCAGCCACCACGCGTTGTCAGCCTCATACAGGTTGCCGTTTTCCTTCAGGGTGGCAATCGCCTTATCCACCGCACCCGACTCGAACAGCGAGTTCTCATGGAAGTACACGTCGAAGTCCACGCCGAAATCGTGCAGCGACTGCTTAATCTGCGCGAACATCATCTCCACGCCAGCAGCGCGGAAGGTCTCCTGCACTTCAGCATCAGTGCCTTCGAGAGCATTGGGCTGCTTTTCGACGACCGCCTGAGCGATCTCGCGAATATAATCGCCCCCGTAACCATCCTCCGGGGTTGGATCCCCCTTGGCAGCAGCAACCAACGAACGCGCGAAGCGGTCGATCTGGCCACCGTGGTCGTTGAAGTAGTACTCGCGGGTCACCTTCGCGCCCGAAGCCTCAAGCACGCGGCCCAGCGAGTCACCCACCGCAGCCCAGCGGGTACCGCCGAGGTGAATCGGGCCGGTCGGGTTCGCCGAGACGAATTCCAGGTTCACCTTCTCGCCGGCGTAGATGTCGGAGTTGCCAAACGCGGCACCCTCCTCGAGCACCTTGGCTACCAGCTGGCCCTGGGCGTCTGCGGCGAGGCGCAGGTTAATAAAGCCGGGCCCTGCGATCTCAGCGGCGGCGATGGCTGGGTCCTCTGCCAAGACCTCTGCAAGCCAGCCTGCGAGTTCGCGCGGGTTCGTGCCCGCCTTCTTCGCCACTTGCAGTGCAATGTTGGTGGCGTAGTCGCCGTGCTCCGGATTTCGCGGGCGCTCCACAGTCACGGTGTCGGGGACAACAGAGGCGTCGAGATCATGGTCTGCAAGCACGCGCTCTGCGGCGGCTTTTACGGTGGTGGCAAGTTCTGCTGGCGTCATGGGCATGCAGTGTAATTGAGGGCTTTGACACGGGCGCATACGGATGGTCGTCGATACGCAAAGTGCGCTAATTCACATCCCCCTTGAGGGGCAAATCTTTTCACTTCGCTGCCTTGTTTGGCATATTTAGCCCATCGGGTCTCGCACGCCGAGGCCACGGTCACCCGTTTCTTTTTCCGTTCCTGTCTCGAAAGAGCCCTGTTTTATGGACCAATTCCAAATCTTCACCGACGCAGTCGGTGGCAGCACTGGTCTGTCGGCATTGGTGTCTACCCTGCCGCTGTTAACCTTCTTCATCATGCTGCTCGGCGTGAAAGCTCGCGCTCACACCTCGGGTTTTGTTGCACTTATCGTTGCAATTCTCGTGGCCATCTTCGGCTTCCATATGCCGACCGCGTTTGCCATCTCTTCCGCGTTCCGCGGTGGCCTCTTCGGCCTGTTCCCCATCGTATTCGTCATCCTGACGGCCATCTGGTTCTACCAGATCACGGTCGCTTCGGGTCGTTTCGAGGACCTTCGTCTTGTGTTCGACAAGATGGGCAACGGTGACGTTCGCATCCAGGCGATGCTCATCGCTTTCTGCTTCGGTGGCCTGCTTGAAGCCCTCGCCGGCTTCGGTGCCCCGGTTGCTATTACCGCGACGATGATTCTCGCGCTCGGCATCCCGCCACTGAAGGCCGCCACCGTGGTGCTTATTGCGAACACCGCTCCGGTGGCATTCGGCGCGGTCGCCATTCCGATTACCACCGCAGGTGACGTGGGTGGTCGTACGCTGGAGCAGACCGAGAACATCGCCGCCATCGTCGGCCACCAGACCCCGGTTCTGGCGTTCTTCGTGCCGTTCATCATTGCACTGCTTATCGACGGCTTCCGTGGCGTCAAGGAGACCGCCCCGGCCGCAGGTGTCATCGGTCTGGCTTTCGCGATCGCCCAGTGGTGGACCTCCAACCACTTCGCCTACCAGCTCACCGACGTTATTGCCTGCATCGTCGCACTTGGCGCCGCGTTTGTGCTGCTGCGTTTTTGGCAGCCGCGCGGTGTGGAAGCCATGCGTGAGCGCCTCGGCCTCGAGCCGTACACCGACGAAGATGGCGACACTGAAGCGCTCACCGGCAGCCGCGTCTGGATGGCACTCATGCCGTACGCAATCGTCGTTGTCGTGTTCGGCCTGGCAAACCTGGGCACCACGATTCCGACCTGGCTCAAGCAGTTCAAGATCTCGTTCCCGTGGCCAGTCATCGATGGCCAGCTGCTCAACGCTGCGGGCGAGCCGGTCAACACCGACTACTCATTCGCCTACATCAACAACCCGGGCTCGCTGATGGTCATTTCCGCCATCATCGTCTCCATCGCCTACATGGTGTTCAACGACAACGGTCGCTACAGCCTCACCTGGGGCCAAGTTGGTAAGGAGTTCGTGGACACCGCATGGAAGATGCGCTGGTCTGCCGTCACCATCATGCTGGTGCTCGCACTGGCATACGTGATGAACTACTCGGGTCAGACCGTGACCATTGGTGAGTTCTTTGCCAACCTCGGCCCGGCATTCGCGTTCTTCGCTCCGATGCTTGGCTGGGTCGGCGTGGCTGTGACTGGTTCCGACACCTCGGCCAACGCCCTGTTCGCCAACCTTCAGGTCACCGCCGCGAACAACCTTGGCCTCAACCCGGACCTCATGCTGGCTGCTAACACCACCGGTGGTGTTGTGGGCAAGATGATCTCCCCGCAGTCCCTCGCAATTGCCGCTACCGCGGTGAGCATGGAGGGCAAGGAGTCCGAGATTTTCAAGAAGGTCGTGGGCTGGTCCTTCGGCTTCTTGCTCGCAGTGTGCGTGATAGTCTTTCTGCAGTCGAACGTTCTAGAGGTCCTTGCTCCGGTCGTTCCGTAACTGCCATCCTTTTACGGTGCTCCCGAGGTCCAAGTGACCTCGGGAGTTTCGTCGTTTTCCCTGAGATTTCCCACGATAGGAGCCCGAAATGCGAGTAGCTCTGTTTTCTACTTGTATCGGCGACGCCCTCTTCCCTGACGCGCATAAGGCCTCGGCCATTGTGCTTTCCCGTCTCGGCTATGAGGTTGTCTTCCCCGAGCAACAAACCTGCTGCGGCCAGATGCACGTCAACACTGGCTACAAAGAACAAGCCGTCCCAATCATTGAGACGTACGTCGATGCCTTTGCAGACTCGTCGATTGACTACGTTGTGGCTCCTTCGGGCTCCTGCGCGGGAGCTGTCCGCGAGCAGCACGTCGAGCTTGCGGAGCGTTTCGGCTCCAAGGCGCTTGTCGACGGCGCAAAGATCGCCTCGAAGAAGACCTACGATCTCTCCGAATTCATCGTTGATGTCGCCGGCACCTACGACGTGGGCGCATTCTTCCCGCACCGCGTGACCTACCACTCCTCTTGCCACTCCCTGCGCTTCCTCAAGGTCGGCGACCGTCCGACCGAGCTGCTGCGCCACGTTGAAGGCCTTGAGCTTGTGGATCTGCCGAACTCCGAGGAGTGCTGCGGTTTCGGCGGCACATTCTCTGTGAAGATGCCTGAGGTGTCTTCCGCGATGGTGTCCGACAAGGTCCGCCACATCAAGGAGACCCAGGCGGAGTTTGTCACCGCTGGTGACTCCTCTTGCTTGATGAACATTGGTGGTGCACTGTCTCGCCAGCACCAAGGCATTCGTGCCGTGCACATGGCTGAGATCCTCGCCTCCACCAAGGAGCACCCGCTGACCCCGACGTCTGCGGTGTACACGAAGGAGAAGATGCTGTGAAGGTTGCACTCGGACAGCCCACGATGCCGCCGTTTGCCAACGGCCCGGCTCACCTGCGCGGCAAGGAGAAGTTCCAGAAGGCTGCGCACCACGAACTTAACGACGTCACCAAGCGCCGTAATTACCAGTACGCCACCACGACCATTCGTGTGAAGCGTCAGAACGTTGTCGACGAGCTGGATGACTGGCAGCAGCTGCGCGAAGCAGGCTCCACCATTAAGCGCGACGTTGCGGCACGTATGCCCGAGCTGCTTGAGCAGTTCGAGGAGAACGTGACCAAGCGCGGTGGCCACGTCCACTGGGCTCGCGACTCCAAGGAAGCCAACGAGATCATCCAGGGCCTGATCAAGGAGACTGGTGAGGACAAGGTCGTCAAGATCAAGTCCATGGCAACCCAGGAAATCGCTCTGAACGACGAGCTGGAAAAAGCCGGCATCTTCGCTCAGGAGACCGACCTGGCTGAGCTTATTGTGCAGCTCGGCGAGGACTTCCCGTCCCACATTCTCGTCCCGGCGATCCACCGCAACCGCGCGGAGATCCGCGACATCTTCGCCGCGAAGATGCCGAACACGGACGAGACGCTGACCCAGGAACCTGCCGAACTCGCAGAGGCTGCACGTCAGTACCTGCGCCAGCAGTTCATGGAGGCAAAGGTTGCCATTTCCGGCGCCAACTTCGGTTGCGCCGATACCGGCACCGTCTCCATCGTCGAGTCTGAGGGCAACGGCCGTATGTGCCTGACGCTGCCGGAGACGCTTATCACCGTGATGGGCATTGAGAAGCTCCTGCCGAGCTTCGATGACCTCGGTGTGTTCCTGCAGCTGCTGCCGCGCTCCTCTACCGGTGAGCGCATGAACCCGTACACCTCCCTGTGGTCCGGTGTGACCGAGGGCGACGGCCCGCAGAACTTCCACATTGTTTTGCTGGACAACGGTCGTACCGCCGCAATGTCTAACAAGATCGGCCGCGAGGCACTCAAGTGCATCCGCTGCTCGGCTTGTTTGAACGTTTGCCCGGTCTACGAGCGTGCCGGCGGCCACTCCTACGGCTCCACCTACCCGGGCCCGATTGGTGCAATCCTGACCCCGCAGCTCACAGGTATCGATTCTTCGGACGACCCGAACGGTTCCCTGCCGTACGCGTCCTCGCTGTGCGGTCGCTGCAACGAGGTGTGCCCGGTGAAGATCCCGATCACCGACATTCTGTTGGAGCTGCGCTACCAGAAGGCAAAGAACGAGCCGAACCGCATGGAGCAGGCTGCGTTCGCGTCGCTGGCTCAGGTGTGGGGCCGCAGCAACGTGTGGAACCGTCTGGTCCGCATGGTTGCGCTTGGTCGTGTGCTCGGCGGCTTTAACGGCAAGATCGAGACCATGCCGCCTCCAATCTCCGGCTGGACTGGCTACCGCGATGTTGCGGTGCCGCCGAAGAAGTCCTTCCGCCAGTGGTGGGAGACGGACGAGGCGAAGCGTCTGCTGTCCGAGGCACGTGAGCAGGGCATTCCGAATGGCCAGAAGGTCAACACCGAGCCAATGGAGGAGGAGAAGTAAATGTCTACCGCAACTGGTAATGCTGCAGGCTCCCCCGCCCGCGACTCCCGTAACGAGGCTGCGAAGCGCGAGATTCTCAAGCGCATCCGCAACGCGCACAAGCTCTCCAACGTTCCGGAGCATGTCGAGGTTGTCCGCGAGTACCGCACCACGTCCGACATCAAGGGCGAGGAGCTGCGCGAGATCCTCATCGATCGTCTTGTGGACTACAAGGCTGACGTTGTGGAAACCACCGAGCAGACGCTTGGCGACGACCTGCTGAAGGTGCTTGCAGACCGCAAGTGCAAGGACGTTGTCTACGCACCGGGCCTGGATGCCTCCCTGTTCGACGGTTTCTCCGGCACTGCCCGTCCGGATGACGTCACGTCGGATCCGCGTGCGCTGGGCGATGTGGACGCCGTGGTGACGGATTCCCACGTCACCTCCGCGCAGACCGGCTCGATCGTGCTGGAGGCTGGCGACGTGTGCGGCCGCCGCGCGCTGTCTCTGGTTCCGGACCGCCACATCTGCATCGTGCGTGCAAATTCCGTGGTCTACGGTGTGCCAGAGATGATCGCCCGTATCAACCCGGAGCACCCGGCCACGATGATTTCTGGCCCGTCCGCTACTTCTGACATCGAGCTCGTGCGCGTCGAGGGCGTGCACGGCCCGCGTGACCTCATCGTCATGGTCGTGAAGTAACACTCTCCAACTTCCCGGCGTCTCCGCCGGGGTGAGATACACGAAATGGCCGGTCCCATTTGGGGCCGGCCATTTCGCTGTCATTGTTTCCCGTGTCACGCCGTTCCCGCGGCGCACAATCATTATGAAACACCGGTGTTGAGAAACCATGGCGTGTGGCTGAGAGTGTCCTGAGGGTTTCGTCGTGAAGCGCTGCACCAATTTCTTCTGCCCACACACGGGGTGCTAGTGTGATCGGCATTGTCTCCGTAGCTCAGTGGATTAGAGCATTGGTTTCCGGTACCAAAGGTCGCAGGTTCGAATCCTGTCGGGGACACGCTGTGTTATCTCGAGACATCGTTCCTTCGGTGTCTCGAGATTTTTGTTTGTGGGGTCGTTCCGGGAGTGCAAGTTCGCAGCCCTCTCCTTGTCGCGCCCGTTGTCACGCGGGCGGTGTTAAATTTTTTGTTGTAAGGAGGCTTCGGAATGGGCTCTCGGTTCGAAATGGGCTTTGGCGGCGCACTTGCCGCAAGAGAAGAGAATGGAGCGCCATGGGTTCCGCCATGGTGGCGGAGATTCGTGATCGTCCCCTTGGCCGTCCTCGCCATGTATATCGTGTTTCCTGTTGACAGGGATAATTTCAACCTAAGCAACTTACTCAAACCGGCCGCGTGGACACTGGGGGTCTACTACATCGTCATTTTGCCAATCTTTGACCTCCGCAGGTATCGCTGGGATAAGAAACACGACGAGTAGCAATAAAGGTGACATCATGAACGATTCGCTATCCCCCGCCTACCACCTCCTCGGACGCGCGTATCGACGACCCGCCACACCGCCCAACACTGACAACCCCACTCCACCCCGGCCGGCATGGTGGCGTCCGTTGATTGAACTCGTCATCGCTCTGGTGCTTTTGGTCACGCTAACGAGCGCGGCGATCGGCCTGTTCTACCTGTACGAGAAGATCGCCCATCCTGAGGTCAGCGCGTTCGCGGAATACTCGTTTTTGGAGCATCCGTATCTCGCAGCTGCAACATTTATTGGGTGGGTGGCGATGATCCCCGCGGGGTTCATCGCTGCCCGAGTGACAGGCCGCGACCCGCGGGCGCTGTGGTCCAGGGAACTGCGCTTTAGGTGGCGAAATTTCGGGCTCGCCTTGCTACCCGCCCTGCTGTTCCTTGGCGCCGAGGGCATCTACGCGGTGGTTATCTCGGACCGGTCCCAGGCGACTTTTACTCCTATGAATGTCGCTGCACTGGCCGTCATCGTCGCGATGGCACCGCTCCAGTCGCTGTCCGAGGAACTCTTTTTCCGCGGCTCGCTTGTGCAGATCACCGGCCAGTGGTTCTCCCCCGCCGTGATTGCGTACTTGATTCCGCTGCTGTTTTTCTTGTCAGGCCACCACTACGAATGGCAAGGCATGGTCAGCGTTACCGTGTTCGCGCTGTGCGCCACCTTCCTCACTCACACAACCGGTGGTATTGAAGCGGCGGCTGCGGTGCACGCCGTTGGCAACACGTTCGCCTACGCGCCGGACGCATTCGGTGTGGACGGGGTTGACTTGGCGGTGTCGTCGTCAAGCGATCTTGCGATCTCTGTAGTGGCCACCGTGGCGGCGACCGCCGGAGCGTATCTGCTCATTAAGCGAGCTACTTCTCAACCAGCAAATTGCCGGTCAAACAATTGCTGACGTGTCACCATTACTCCGTTACAGTCGGCGCCACACGTAACGACATCGAATAAAGGAGACGCAATGACTAACCTGACCGGTACTTACAACCTCGACCCTGCCCACTCCACCATCGGCTTCACCGTGCGCCACGCGATGGTGACCAAAGTCCGCGGCGAGTTCACCGACTTCGATGCAACACTAACCATCGCCGAGAACCCGGCCGAGAGCACCGCGACGGGCACTGTGCGCACCGCGAGCGTCGATACGAACAACGCTGATCGTGATGAGCATGTGCGTGGCGACGACTTCTTCGCCGTCGACAAGCACCCGGAAATGACGTTCACCGCCACCGAGTTCAACATCGATGAGTCGGGAAACGGCTCCGTCACTGGCGACCTCACCATCAAGGGCACCACCAAGCCGATCACGTTTGACGTCGAGACGTTTGGCGTCGAAGAGGATCCGTTCGGCAACACACGCATCGGCTTCGAAGCTCGCACCACCATTAACCGCACGGACTTCGGCATCGACTTCCAGGCACCGCTGAACTCCGGCGGCATGCTGGTCAGCGAGAAGGTCGGCATCGAGATCGAAGGCTCCGGCATCAAGCAGTAGGCCTTATACTCGCCGCCATGGAGCGGAAAGTGTTTACCCGCCATCCAGGCGGTCTACCCGCGGCATTCGTCGCGGGTTTTGTCATTGTGGCAGTCGTCGTTGCAGCGTTGAGCGGCGAACTTTACGGTGCGCTGTTGTTTGGATTCGTGGTGGTGCTTTGGGGGCTCTGGATTTTCTCCCGCAAAGTGGAGCTGGTTCTTGACCACGACTCCCTCACCACCACCCTTGGCAGCCGATCCAGAACCATCGCATATTCGGACATCAAGGACGTTCGCCCCGGAGAAGAACCCAGCCTGATCCACTTCACCGGTATTGCCATGCTGACCGACCAGCCGGACCGCTACGCCGAAGCGGACGCGTTCACCCTCGGCGGGCCCACGGTGCGCATCTGTGTCCGCAATGCAGATGACTGCCTCGTTGCCGTGGCGGACCGCGAACACGTAATCCAGGCGATTCGCTCTAAGACCGGCGCGTAGCCCTGCAGCGGCTCACATCTCCGGTAGATTCGGTTAAGCGAAACCTTAGGTATGGAGAAAAGGAGCCTGGCTATGTTGAAGTCGGTCACGAGACGCGTCGTCAAGCGAAGTGCTGCAGCACTCGGCGCGCTGGCACTCACCTTGTCACCACTGACCGCAACCCCTGCTCACGCGCAGCCGGCTTCCCCCGTCATTACGTGGGAATCGTGCCCGTTCTACGTCGATGCCAAGGGCGCACAGTGCGGCCGCATTTTGGTGCCCATGCACTACGACAACCCCAAGGCTGGCGACATTTCCGTCGGCTTTATCAAGATCCCGGCTCAAAATCCGGGTGCACGTCGTGGCGCGATCTTTGGCAACCCAGGTGGGCCAGGTGGCGATGCTTACAGCTTCTTCGGCATGAACGAAGGCATGAAGTGGCCGCAAGAGATGCGCAACGAGTGGGACCTCGTGGCGGTACAACCGCGTGGCCTGATTGGTTCTACTCAGTTGAAGTGCGCTGACCCTGCAATGAACGGCCCTGCTGACATAGCGAAGCTGACATGGGACGCCACGGTCACCCAGGGCGCACTCACCCGCGAACTGTGCGAGAAGCCTCGCCCGGGCTACACCAAGACGATCACCACCTACAACAACGCCCGTGACTGGGACATGGTCCGCTGGGCGCTTGGCTACGACACCATCTCAATCATGGGCTTGTCGTACGGCACGTACTTGGGCTCGGCGTACGCGTCGATGTTCCCCAACCGCACCGACAAGGTCGTCCTCGACTCCGCGATGAACCCGAACGACCAGTGGTCGAAGATCCTGCTGGACCAAAAGGGCGGCTACGAGCGTGCGCTGAACGAGTACTTCGCGTGGGTCGCTGCAAACGACGCAAAGTACCGCATGGGCAATACCCCGCTGAAGGCGTACCAGTACTGGTCGAACGTGGTCGTCGCACAGTCCGGCACCAACCCGACCGTGACCCCACCGCCAGCCCGTGTGGGCGACCTTCCGCCCGCACTCGCGTTTGCCGGCCAGGCGGGCGCAGACGCTATGTCGGCTGCCGGCAAGGCCCGTGTAGAGGGCGAAGGCATTATCTCCCGCATGCTCAACCCGGGTGCGAACCAGGTGTCTTCGCCGCTGCTGCTGGCCACTCGCAATGTGCTGCCCTCGCCAGCGGACTGGGACTCGCTTGCACGGCTCACCAATGGCTCGCTAAAGCAAGACCAGGCCAAGCCGGCGCCTGAGTTGATGAAGTTCTTGCAAGAGGAGTCCATCGCCCGCAACGAGTTGCTCGCTGTGCAGACCTGCAACGAGAGCATCGCTGCGCCGGACTACGGCCTTATCCCGGCCGCGATGTGGGCCAACCAGACCGGCGAGGTCATCACCGCCCCTGCTCTGCAGTTCGGCTCTGGTGTGACCTGCAACGGCGCAGCGCCAGTCACGGGCAAGGTGGCGCTCAACGGTTCGAAGCTGAAGACTCGTCCACTGCAGATCAACGCCACGCGTGATCCGCAAACCATGTATGCGGGACGCTTCGGCATCGCCCAGCCGATGGGCTCGCACGTGGTGACGGTCCACGGCCCGGGCCACGGTCACGTCGGGCGCGGCAACCAGGCTGTCGACCGTCAGGTTGTCGAATACCTGCGCACCGGCAACCTTGGACCGGTTGATCAACCGGGGTACTTCAACCAGGGATAGCCCCGCGCATAGGCGTCAGCCCGTGATGGAGTTCGTAGCGACGAACCACATCACGGGCTGCATTATTTTCTAAAACTCTGTGTTTTAGAACTCTGCCGGCATGATCATCCAAGCAACGATGTATGCCAACAGGCCCGGCATTACCCCGGCGAGTACCAGCAGGATGAAGACCACGCGAACGAGGGTGGAGTCCACCCCGAAGTATTTCGCGATGCCACCGCATACGCCCGCGATGTACTTATCAGTCATCGACCGTTCAAGTCGTTTCGGAGTGTTACTAAAGTTCTGGGAGCTATTCATATAAGACATGCCTCCATCAAACTCCGCTTCCCTCGCTCCGGCAATGGTTCTGGAAACATGTTGCGATATTTTTACGAACCGTCAGGGGTTCGTGGGTCGGCCGCAATGACATCGTTCAGCCAGGTTTGAAGCACGTCCCTTTGCTCGTCTGTCAGTTGATCAAAGATCAGACGGCGGACGGTTTCGACGTGATCCGGCACTGCAGATTCCAGGCGTGTGAAGCCTTCATCGGTGATAGTCACCAATACGCCGCGCGCATCGCCCGGACACACCTTCTTCGACACCAATCCGCGCTTTTCCATGCGTGTGACCTGGTGCGACGCACGCGAGCGGTCCCATTGCAGCTCGGCACACAGTTCGCGCAGTCGCATTGTCCGTTCTGGGGCTTCGGAAAGCACCACCAGGATTGAGAACTCGGGAGCAGACATGGCTGCGGTTTCCTGCAGCCGCTCATCGATGGCGTTATTTACCTTCTTCGAGGCAGCCAGGATCAGTCGCCAGAGGTGTTGCTCGTCCTCAGTAAGCCAGCGCGGTTGAGTAGCCATAACCGATGATGTTATCCAATCCCCTTATGAATCCCCTTTAAGTCATCCACTGCGTAGGTCCGTGCAGCCGATACGCGGTCGAATCGTTGCGGGAAACACGTGAGCACGAGCACCTGTGAGTGCTTGCCTACCTGGCTAAATAGCGAGTTCATGCGAGCGAGGCGCTCCGGGTCGGTCGCACCCAACGCGTCATCAACAACTACCGGCACAGGAGCACCTGTCCCCTCTCCGGACACCAGGTCTGCGATGGCAAAGCGGGTCAGGATTGCTAACTGCTCCTTGGTGCCTCCCGAGAGTTGATCGAGTGGCACCGTGACGCCATCGACGGTGCGGTCCGTAATCGTCAGGTCATCGCCATAGTTGAAATCTACGCTCGGGCCGAACAGGATTCGGGCACGCTCGCGCACTGCGGCATTAAACGGCGCCGCGTAGCGCGAACGGGCAACGTCGCGGTGGCGGTGCATAGTCTCGCGTAGGAGTTTCACCGCCTCTGCCCGTCGCGTTGCACGGTCAAGGGCGGCTTGGGCGATCTCGAGCTCCGCAGCAGCATGGTCGGCTTGCTCGGCAGTACCGGTGGCCATGTCGATGTATCCGGTGAGCTCGCGGATTCGGTTCTGCGCATCGTTCTTGCGCTTCTCTAGATTGCTCAGACGTGTGGTGGCTCCCTCCAGCAGGGATGCGGCGAATTCGGGATCCGCTTCCGCCAATTCCACCTTTAGCGCGTCAACAACCTGTTGGGATTCGGTTTCGTCTTCACGCGCTTGCTGGAGAGTTTTGTCCAAATCTTCGGCACGTGTTGTTTCCTCCGCACGGGACAGTTCCGCGGCTGCTGCAGAGGCTTCTGCTGTTTTTGCCTCCAGACGGGTCTCCAGGACGGTCAGCGTGTGTGCTGCGGTTTTGTCTGCGTAGGGTTTCAGTGCGGCTTCGGCAGCGTCCACGTCACGTTCTGCGCTAGCGAGCGCCTTTTGCGCCTCGCGCAACGCTTCCTCTGCGTCGGCTTCGTCCGCCTCCGCTACGGCATCGGATGCAGCAGTGTCTTTCAGCGCTGCCGCAAGCTCTTCAGCCTGTGCCGACAGTTTGGTCCGCTCGGCACGCAGTTCGTCGGCGGATGCACCGGCGAGGGTGTCGTCGAGACGCTGGCGCGCCACCTTGAGTTCGGAGGCGTACTCCTGCGTGGCGTCGCGGGTGGCACGGGCCTCATCAACGCTGTCGCAACCGGTGGCGGCAAGTGCATCAGCAAATGCGCGTTCTGCCTTCTCTACGGCGCTTTGGGGATCTGCGGTGCCTTGGGCTGCGCGGAACACCACGCCGAATTCACCCAACTGCAACGTGGAGCCCTCGAAGACCGCGACGGTTTCCGTGCCGTTGATGGGGCGATCATCGCCATCGACAGTGATCGTCGCATTATCTGCGGTGATCTCTAGTTTTGCCGACGATGCGTCGCGCAGGCGACGTTGTAGCGTAACTTCGTTCTCCGCCTGTTCAAGGTCCCGAATGTGTTTGTCAGTGACGTCGCGCTCTGGCGCGTTGGAGAGCAGTTCTTTATATGCCTGCTCTACCGTGCCAATGCGTTCGAGCTGCTCGTCGATGGTCTTGAGGCGACGCTTCGCCCGTGCAAGATCCCGCAAGGTCTCTGCATGTTTGGATGCAGTGCGTGCGTCTGTAAGTCGTGTCTTCGCGCCCTCGACATCCGCAAGAAGGGTTGCTATCTTCTCCCCTTCCTCGTTACGGGCTTTTCGTGCAGGCTCAATCTCTTCACGGAGCTGAGCTTCCTCATGTTTGACCAACTCCACGCGCTTCTTCAGGGCGTTGCGGTCTGCTACATCCTGCTCAGCACGTTTGCGAGTAATCGTCGCTCGCTCGAGGCGCTCCTGGGCGGTAGCTGCCTTATCGCGGACCTGGTTCGCCGCAGCGCTTGCCTGCTCGCGCTCACGCAACTCTTGCTCGGCATCAGGCAGTTCCTTGTCGATGCTGTCGATCTCACTCTTGCGTCGCTCAACCTCATCGACGTACTGCGACAGCTGCTGCACTTCCGCTTCGTGTGTTCGCAGCTTCTCGCGGGCATCCTCTACGGCGGTAAACAACGCCGCATAGGGTGCTTTCTTCTTCGGTGGCTGCGCGTTG
Source organism: Corynebacterium sp. HMSC055D05 (assembly GCF_001810365.1). Classification (NCBI taxonomy): domain Bacteria; kingdom Bacillati; phylum Actinomycetota; class Actinomycetes; order Mycobacteriales; family Corynebacteriaceae; genus Corynebacterium; species Corynebacterium sp. HMSC055D05. The sequence continues at coordinate 60,154 of NZ_KV801069.1, read as the reverse complement.
GTCCAATATTTTCCGTATTCGGCATCAATGGCGCGGGCGAGGTCTGAATCTTCCTCACCGGTTTCGCCTTCTCCGGCTTCCGCGTCAAGGGCACGAGAGATCGTCGGGATACCGGCAGCAGCGATCGCTGGATCGAGGTCCCCCTGGCGGAGAAACAGCGTCTGAGTAAGCGCTGTATCCAGGTGCTCGTCCAGGATCCGCAAAAGCTCATCGTCGGCTTCGCGGCCGGTGAAGTTAGCGCGGACCGGCGTGTGCACCGTCAGCTCTGATTTCTTTCCCTTGAGCCATCGCTTGCGCACGGTAAACGTGGTGCCGCCAATCGTGGCGTTGAGTTCTACCTCTGGTGATTCGTCACGTCCTGCGGGTGCAAGAGCGCGAATCTTCTTGCCGCCGCCAGTGTGACGCTCGTTGAGTACTGCATCAAGCGCGTCCAAGATGGTCGACTTGCCGGCCTCGTTGCGTCCGTGGACAACGATGACGCCTGTATCCGGCAGGTCACGCAGCTCCAGGTGCTCAATCGCACGAACATTGTCGAGGGTCAGCGAATGGATACGCATGATTAGTGGACCTCCTTAGACAGACGGAACAACAAGTTCACGGCATCGCGCGCTGTAGCCTCATCGCCAGCAACACCTATAAGCTCGCGCATCGCCTCCTTGGCGTAACCCGTCAGCGGCAAATTCTCTAGCTCTTCCTCGTCTGGCTCGAGGTGCAGGCTCATCAACCGCTCCCGCTCGTAGAGAGCGGCAAAGACCGGCTCTAACTCGTCTAACTCTCGTTGCAACGTACGGGTTGCTTCCAGGCCAAGCGTGCCGGAGAGCGCATACTTGATCACAGTCCGATCCTTCGCAGGATAGGCCTTCAGATCGTCGATAACCGCGGCAACATCGTCGGCATCGTTGACCTCCCAGAAGCGTGCTTCGAACGTCCAGGTGCCAACCGGAACCTTCTCAACCTCGACTGTGGATGTCAGACTGTCCTTCTCCACGGTCACGACTAGCGCGTTGCCGGAATCCACTTCCCCGCCCTTCGCGCCAGGTGAACGGTCGAAGTAGTCGGTGGTTTCCGGGGAGCCGGAGAACCACACTCGACCTGAGTCCGACAGTGATTGCGTGGAGTGGGTATCTCCCAACGCCACGTAATCGATCACGCCGCGATCGATTGCCGCATCTAGTTTGGCAATGTCGATAAGCGCCGCCGTCTCCTCGGTGCCATAGCCTTCTGCCTGGCCGTGGCCGACCAAGATGCGCACGTTTTCTGTCGGCTCCAGATTCCGAATCGCCTTCGCGCACAAATCCTCGGAGGCATGCTTGGCCAGCAGTGGCGCACCGACAATCTCCACGCCTTCGCGGACCTCCACGGGCGTGGAGTCTCCCAAGACCGTCACCCCATCAATGTCAGAGGTGAAATTAAAGATGGAATCCGCCACCAACGGATCGTGGTTTCCCGGCAACAGATACACCGGCACCGGGAGATGCCGCAATGCTTCGAGTGCGCGCCCCCGCGTTTCGCGCTTGAGCGAATTGTGTTCGAACACGTCGCCTGCAACCACGATAAATTCAGCTCCGCGCTCTTCGGCGATCTCGCCGAGGCGCGTTACCGCGCGGAGCCGGGCTTCGTTGAAACGCGATTGGGCGTCGGCGGACAGGAACTTCCTTGTCATGCCCAACTGCAGGTCGGAGGTGTGAATGAATGTCGTGCGCGTCATACCCACAACAACTACCACCCCATCACGACACAGCACACAATATACTCGAACATATGAACTATGAACGCGTGAGGTCGTCGTAAAGATCCTCGATATCTGCTACCGCGCGCAATTGGTCGATGTTGGTAAACGACACAGATTGCATCGCACGGTGCAGCAAGTGGATGTCCGAGTCCTCGATCATCGGCGCGATCTTCGGGCGTGGCAGATCGGGCAGGTCGTGGCCATCCCAGAAGTACGGCGAACCCGGCGCGGAGTTCTCGAGCGCCATGTTGTGTGATTCGCGCCGTTTGCGGTCTTCGAGCGCGTTAAGCGTGATGCCACGCATGGAGAGGATGAGGCTCGGGTCGTCGTCGATAAGTTCGGCTGCGCACTGCGCGAGCGCGACAGCGTGCTTGCAAACTTGGGCGTTGTCCGGGCAGTCGCAGTAAAACCGCACCTCGTCGGGTGAGGAGCAGAGCAGGATGTCAAGGACGTCGTCATTGAGTTCCCCGGCACGGAGGCGCTCGAGGGAACCTGCTTCGCGCACAAGCGATCCGATGGCTGTTTCGATGTCTTCGCGGCTGCGGTGTGACAGGACGAGTGTGGTGCGGAAGGGCTCGTTTTGGCTGCCAACAACGTCTGCGTGCATTCCATTAGTTACGGCGGTCAGCCCAAGGACATGCCCGCCGTCGGCGTAGGTGCGGCCGCGTTTGGCGCGCGCGACGTCGGTTTGTCGCACTGCAGCGTTGAATATGCGCATCGCTGGTGCGGATAGCCTGTTGACGCGCGAGGGTTCGCTGGTCTGCGCCCCGGTTTCGGCTGGGCTGGAGACGCGTGTGCGTGCGCCGAAGTTGGCGTAGATGACGTTGTCTTCGCGTGGGCGTTTAGTCATTTTGCCCCCTGTAGCTGATCAGTTGTGCCAGGTCATCGGTGTCGAGTTCGGTGATCCAGCCTTCGCCTTGGCCGACAACTGCGCCTGCAAGTTGGGTTTTGCCGTCGAGGATGTCTTGGATGGATTCTTCCATGGTGCCGCGGGTGATGATTTTGTACACGGTAACGTTTTTGTCTTGTCCGATGCGGAATGCGCGGTCGGTCGCCTGGTTTTCTACGGCTGGGTTCCACCAGCGGTCGAGGTGAATGACCATAGAGGCCGCGGTGAGGTTGAGTCCTGTGCCGCCGGCCTTCAGGCTCAGGATCATGGCGCGCGGGCCGTTTTCAGTTTGGAAATCTTCCACCATCTTGTCGCGCGCGGTTTTGCCCACGCCGCCGTGGAGGAATGGGATCTTCCCGCCGAGGCGCTCCGAAAGGTAGGGCTGGAGGATGTCGCCGAAGGCCTTGTACTGGGTGAAGATCAGGACGCGCTGGTCGGTTTCGATAGCGTTGTCCAGCAGTTCCATGAGTTTTTGTACTTTGCCGGAGCGGTGGACGCCTTTGATGGTGACTGGGGAGCCATCGCCAAGAAAGTGCGCCGGGTGGTTACAAATCTGCTTGATGCGCGTGATGGTGGACAGCACCAGGCCTTTGCGCGCAATGCCTTTTCGGTTCTGCAGTTCTTCCTGCATCGTGTCCACGAGCGCCTTGTACAGTGCGGCTTGCTCGGCTGTCATGTCTACGGCGATGACATGTTCGGCCTTTTCGGGCAGGTCGCTGATAATCGCCGTGTCAGTTTTCAGCCGGCGCATGATAAACGGCGCGGTGAGACGCTGAAGCCGCTCGCTCATCTCGAGCGCGACAGGATCTTCGCTGTGGGCCTCGATGACCTTGGCAAAGTGGTTGCGGAAAAACGACTGGGAGCCAAGCATGCCGGGGTTAACAAAGTCGAGGATGCTACGCAGCTCCGACAGTTTGTTTTCAATCGGCGTGCCGGTCAGCGCGATGCGGTGGCGTGCTGGCAGGGCGCGCACGCTTTTCGACGCCTGCGTGCCCGAATTCTTAATCGCCTGCGCTTCATCCAGCACCACGTGATCCCAACGCACCTTGGCCAGGTCTTTCACGTCGCGGGCAACCGTGCCGTAGGAGGAAATGACAATGTCCGCTTCTTCGGCCGCAGCGAACAACTCGTCACCTTTGAGCCGTCCCGTGCCGTGGTGGACCCGCACCTTAATACCCGGCACGAAGCGGGCTGCTTCGCGCGCCCAGTTGCCCACTACTGAGGTCGGCGCAACCACAAGCGTCGGTCCGGTCTTCCTGCCGTTCGCCTCTTCCACCGCGAGCAGGGACAACAGTTGGAGGGTCTTGCCGAGCCCCATGTCGTCCGCAAGCACAGCCCCAAGGTTGTTGCGGGACATGTAGTACAGCCAGTCCACACCGCGGCGCTGGTACTCGCGCAGCTCGGCGTTGACAGTCTCAGGGACCTCTACGCGCTCAGGCGCGGGGCGGTCGGTGCCGCCGACAAGCGAGGTAAACCAGGGTGAGCCGGTAAACGCGATCGGGCTATCGTCGCCAGTTTCCAAGGCGAGCTGACGCAGCTCCGCAGCGGAGACCACACCCTCGCCCTGCGCTTCTTTTAGCCGTTCGTACTCCGCGCGAGCCGCACGTGCGATCTCTGCAAGTTGTTCGGCATCTTCGCTGCCACCGGCTTCTGCAAGACGCGCGTGGATCTCGGCGGCTTCCGCCTCGGCGAGCGCGTTCTTCAGCGTGCTTTCCTTGAGCTTGTTCAGATACTTCGCGGACTTAGACAGATGCTTGGTATCGGCCAGCACCCACTCCCCGCGCAGTTTGATCAGCCCGGTTTTGGAGCGCGCAAGTTCCGCCATCTCATCGTCAGTCAATTCCACTCCGCCGATGGAAAGGCGCCAGTCGTACTTGACCAGCGTGTCAAAGCCCATGCGAGTGACCGTGGCGGAATCGTGCGGGTCCTCGTGACGGGCAAGCTTCAGTTGCGACGACGTCTCCGCCGTCGCCCACGTTCGCGGCAGCATGACGACGAAGCCTTCCGCACGCAACTTGGGCGCAACGTTTTGGACGAACTCGACGATCTGATCAGCCGTAAGCAGCACATCCCAATCACCGTCAGTACGCCCTTGGGCACCATGCAGTGAGGGATCGAGCAGCTCCGACACTGCGATCGCGGAGCGCAACTGGCCACGAAGGTGATCCGCCGACGCGCTATCAAAATCCGCCATGCGAACCGGGCGGGGTGAATCCGCCTGCGAGCGGACCTGGATCCGCACCGGCCACAACGGCTCCGCTGCAGCGGCGTCACTGTTGCTACTGCCGTCGCCGTCGCGGTCGTCGTCAAGATCTGTCATCGGCTCTTGCGGGTCTTCAGCAATGAAGACCAGCTGCAGATTCGCGGCGGTGATCGTGCCGTTCCAATCACCGACCTGCTGCGCCAGGCTCGGTCCGCCGCGACGAAGTGGAGTATCGAACATCAGCGACAGCACAAAGTCGTGGCGTGGAAACGGACGCCCGGCTTCTGACGTCGCAGTATCACGCAGACGAGTCGAGGCAATCCAGTGCGTAAATGTCGTCGCACAATCCTCGCTTAACTTGTGGTTATTGGCCGTGAGCACGCCCGGCGCTGCGGCGATCATCTCCGCGAGCCAGCCACGCTCCTCAAGACCTGTGCCCAACTGCCACTGTGCAAACCACTGGTTCTCCCGGTACGGCACATGGATCGACACCCGCCCGGCGCGGATGAACTTGGTCAACCCCGCATACATACGAATGAGCCAATACAGGTCAGGTGCGATCGATTGGCGCTGCGACGGGGTTGCTGCCGGTGATGGCCCGTCGAGATGCGCGATGCTCTCCAAGAACCTGATCGCATCCTCGGGCGCGAACTTTGCCACCGGAGCACGCAGTGTTACTTGGCGGCCTTTCGGAGTTTGCAGGAGCAGGATTTCTCGATGACGGAACCGGGAATCGTCGAGAAGCGAATGCACAATTGGCGGAAAAGTCCCCTCCGGAATTTGGCCAATCGTCACAATTTTGTGGCCTTCTACCTGCTCAGCCCAAATGACAAGTCCAGCGTCGGACGTCCAGAGCCCGTGCAAAACGTATTTAGGCATACCCACCCTTATACCCCCCACCCCGAAATTGACCCCTAAAAGTTTTTAAGGATTATGTGCAACGTAGAGCACCCTTACGTTAAAGTGTGGCGAACGTTACAAGAAGATTGGAGAAACTATGTCAGAGAGTTTCTGGCTTGTCCTCGCGATCGTCCTCTACTTCGGTGTCATGGTAGCCATCGGATTCTACTCATGGCTACAGACCGAGAAGTACGACGACTACGTACTAGGCGACCGTGGCCTCAATCCGTTCGTCGCGGCGCTTTCTGCCGGTGCTTCGGACATGTCCGGCTGGCTGCTGATGGGCCTGCCCGGCGCGCTGTTCGTCTCCGGCCTCAGTGAGCTCTGGATCGCCATCGGCCTCTTCCTTGGCACGTGGGCGAACTGGAAGTGGGTCGCACCCCGCATGCGCGCCTACACAGAAGTGTCCAACGACTCGATCACGCTGCCGAGCTTCTTCGAAAACCGCACGCACGACCAGTCTCGCGCGCTGCGTTTCACCTCCGCAGTGATCATCATCGTTTTCTTCACGTTCTACGTCTCCTCCGGCATGGTCGCCGGTGGCCGTTACTACGAGTCCACCTTCGACGGTGACTACCTGACCGGTGTGTTGATCGTCGGTTCTGTCACCGTGCTCTACACCTTCATCGGCGGCTTCCTGGCTGTGAGCTACACCGACGCTGTTCAGGGCACCCTGATGTTCCTGGCTCTGTTGATCGTGCCGGTGCTCGCTCTGTTCTCGCTCAATAGCCCGTCCGACGTTCTCTCGTGGGCGACCTCCCAGCCGTACGGCCCGTGGGAGAACGGCAACCCGAACTACTTCAACATGATCGCTGGCGTGTCCGTGGCAACGATCATCGGCAACCTGGCGTGGGGTCTTGGCTACTTCGGCCAACCCCACATTGTCACCCGCTTCATGGCGTTGCGCTCCCCGGCACAAGCCAAAACTGCTCGCCGCACGGGCAGCATCTGGGTATTCATCTGCTTCGCAGGTGCAACACTCACCGCCCTGGTGGGCACCGCCTACTTCGGCCAGAAGTCCGCATCGGTGACCGACCAGTCCGGCTTTGAAACGGTCTTCCTCGACCTGGCTCGCATCATGTTCCACCCGCTGATCGCAGGTATCGTGCTCACCGCTGTGCTGGCAGCGATTATGTCCACGATGTCCTCGCAGCTCCTGGTGACCTCCTCGGCGCTGATCGAGGACCTCTACCGCATCTTTAAGAAGAACCCGAACCACACCACCCTGCTCGTGCTCTCGCGCACGATGGTCATCGTGGTCGCCGCGATTGGCATGGTCATGGCGCTCAACCCGTCCGACACGATTCTGGGCCTTGTCGGTTTCGCATGGGCCGGCTTTGGTGCCTCCTTCGGCCCGGTAATCCTGGCGTCGCTGTACTGGCGCAAGCTCACCGCGCCGGGCGCACTGGCCGGCATGATCGTCGGTGCTGTCACCGTGTTTGTGTGGGGTACCTACCTCAGCGACATCATCTACGAGATCGTCCCGGGCGTCGCCTTTGCCACCATCGCCATGGTCGGCGTGTCCCTGGCTACCCGCCCGAAGGAGGGCGTGGCAGAAGAGTTCAACCAGGCTATCGCTGCTACCGACTACGCCCTTGCTCACCCAGACGCGACCTTCCAGGAGGCCCTCGAGGCAACCCGTGGGAACCAGGCAGGCTCAACCGCCGTCTAAGGAGGTATGCGTACCTACCTGACAATCCTGGTGATTCTCACCCTCGCGATCGTGCCGTTTCCCACGGCACGATCGCGTTTTTCTATCCCGACTCTCCCTCAGCGCGCGACCGTGCTGGGCTACGACCGCACCGCGTTTGGCCCCGGCTGGGCCATTGATGGCACCGGGTGCACGACACGCGAGCGCATCGTGGTCCGCGACCTCGACGGCGCGCAATGCTCACCGGATATGCTGCCCGTCGCCCAAGCGCGTGCCGGAGCCACCGCTACCGGTGTCGACCCTTTTACCGGGGACGTGATGCGTCGCGAAGACATCGAGGTCGACCACATCCTCCCTGTTTCCGCCGCCTGGGACCTCGGCGCGCACCGTTGGGACGACGCCACCCGCATCGCGTTCTACAACGACCCGCTCAACCTCATCGCCGTATCTTCCGCAGCGAACCAGGCCAAGTCCGACAAACTGCCCTCCGAGTGGATGCCGCCGAATCGCCGAGCCCGCTGCGCCTACGGCACCCGCATCGTGGAGGTGGCCACCCAATACCGCCTTCCGCTACCGGCAGAAGACGTGAAGGTGATCAAACGTGCATGTTCTGGCGTTATGGGACTCGTCGCCAATCAACAACTGTGAGGTAGAGTAGCGCCACATGAATACATTGCTTGTCTTCCTGCACGTGGCCTCTGCCATTTTGCTGCTCGGCCCAGTTGTCGTTTCCGCCTCCATGTTCCCTCGCCAGGCTGAAGAAGCCCGTAACGGTGGCGAAGAAGCGATGGGGCGCGCGTCGGTGCTTTACCGCATCACGAAGACCTACGGCTTGCTTTCTGCGCTTGTTCCGCTGCTCGGCGGCGTTGTCATGTTTGCAGATTGGGCGAGCTACAGCACCAACTACTGGCTGCACTCGGCCATTATCCTGTCCGTGATCGCATGGGCGATCCTGCTGGCTATGGTGATCCCGCAGCAGCGCAAGATGCTGGGCACGATCGGGGCGCTCTCTCCTGATGAGGCCGATCCGACTGATGTCACCGAGGACTTTGAGAAGTCCAAGGCGAAGGCCAACGCTGGTGCCGGCGTGTTCAACGTGCTGTGGGTTCTGGTGCTTGTCCTGATGTTCCTGCCGACGGACCTGTTCTAAACCTCCTCGACACAAGCAATCGCCCCGCATCCGTACTGCGCGGATCCGGGGCGATTTTCATGTGCGCAGGTTAGAGAAACTGCATCGCAACAGGGACGGCGGCGATCAAGATAGAGACGATGATACCGATGATCTCGCCGGTAGACAGCGAGCTACTGCTTGTCGACGACCCCTTTTCCCCCTGGACATCCTGCTGCGCACCCGGCGGGGTGCCTGCCTGGTTGTCCTGTTGGGCGCCTGGATGCCCAGGCACTGGGGCCGGGGCTGGCTTCGTTGGCAGATTCGGCACAGCAATCGGCGGGCGTGTAGTGCCTGGTGTTCCGGGGGTGCCCTCAAACATACTGGTGTCCAGCCCGCCTGCCTTGGCAAAATCAATCTGGAACTGACGATCCGACAGCGTCTCGCCGTCGTGGATTGACGCGGCCCAGCCCACCGGTTTGCCCGTTTGCCTCTTCCCGCCAATCACGATCGAAGGTGCTTTGGCCTCTCCTAGTGCCGCAGCCGACATCACACCGAGGAAGCCCCGTCCCGGTACCCACACTGGTCCGCCGGAATCGCCCTGCTGCCAGCCTTCGAGCTGCACGCCAAAGGATTCCGCAGACCATCCGGCAAACGTGCCGCATAAGATGTTGCGTGTGCCCATGTGGCTGGTTTCGCCGTGTGAGCAGACCTCGTCGCCGATCTTCACGTCGTTCTTGGTCAGCACCTTGTCGCCGGAATACGAGTTACCGGCAATTGCCACACCGGCGTCCCATTCGATCCAGCCCCAGTCGTTGTAAGGCAGGCGGGTGAAGTTCTTTGATGGGTGGAACGTGCCCATCTCTTCGCTAAATTCCATTGTCGCGCGGTCCATGAGGGACACACGCGCGCCCTCGCTGCCGCAGTGTGCAGCGGTGTAGCTCTTTCGGTTTGCCACATCGTTATAGCCGATGGTGCAGGCCCCGTGGCCCTCGATGTAGATGGCCTTGCCTTGCTCGACAACGGTCGGCGTTGCCGCGGTTGCAACCGCTGGGCTCAGCACCAGCGCGGCTGCACCAGCGGCGGCTACGAGGCTACGGATCTCGGTGTTCGCAGTGGCGGCGAATCCCAATTTTCTCATTTGTATGACTTTCCTATGGCATGGGTGACGCGCATTAGACTACCTGCGCACACCGCATCACGCAGGCAAATTCCACGTTCAATCGCGCGGCGAAACACCTAGCCGTAGTGCAGCGACGCAGGACCATGAAAGCCAAGCCCGGTGAACAGGCGCAAGATGGCGTCGATAACCGCCCGGATCCCCTCAGCGACAGGACCAGTCAGCCCCGGTAGGAACGTGTTCTGCGCCCACAGTCCGACAAGGCGCGCATCTGGTACCGGCGGACCGTCCTGCGGCACGACCCCGACGACGAAGTTCTTGCCTTGCACGAGCGGCAACTGACGCGAGGTCCACATGCTGGAAACCACTCCAACGAAACCACGACCGGGCACCCACATGGGTCCGCCCGAATCACCGGGGCGAGTCAAAGGTGCGTTAAGGAGAAACGTGTTATCCGCCGACCCGCCAAAAGAACCGCAGGTGCGTCCGCCACCCGCATGCGAGGTTCGACCGAAGTAGCACACAGTCTCACCCATTCGAATGTCGTTGGGGTGCACCCAGGCATCGCCTGTGATGCGGTTGCCGTCAAGGCGCACACCTGGGTCCCACTGGATTGCAGCCCAGTCGTTACCCAGGTGGCCGTCGTACGCCCGCGAACGGTACAAGGTGCCCACTGCCCCGCTGCGTGCATTGGTAGCGGGGTCGACGATTTCCACTCGTGCTCCGTTCCGTCCGCAGTGCGCCGCAACAAAACTGCGGTGACGTGCCGGATCGTTGTAACCCACCGTGCACACACCGGTGCCATGCACCACTACAGATCCACCCTGCGTGACAGTGCGGGTTTGCGCTGACGCCTCCACTGGAAGCACCCCAACCCCAGCGACGAGCGCAATCACGAATGCAGCGATGGTGGACAACAAGCGCGGTTGAAGCATGAAGGCGTGCTCTCTTTACAAAACAAAAACGGGGCCACCCCGGCCGGGCAAATGCTTTCCACACTGTACCCGGTACCAAGGTGGCCCCGTGCCGTTGACGCGCTAAGAACTAGTCGCGATATCCACCGCGATCCCGGTCGCCACGGCCACGGCCGCCGTAACCGCGGTCATCACGGTCGCGCCCGCCACGGTATCCACCGCGGTCACGGTCACCGCGACCACGGCCGCCGTACCCACGATCGTCACGGTCGCGCCCACCGCGGTAGCCGCCACGGCCACGGCCGCCACGATCACGCGGCGGTGCACCATGGTCACGCTGGATGTTGATCAGCTGACCGGAAATGCGGGTGTCTTCCAGACGGTCCAGCACAGCGCGGTCAAGGTTCTTCGGCAGTTCCACCAGGGTGAAGTCACCGCCGATGGTGATGCGACCGAAGTCCTTGGAGCTCAGGCCGCCCTCGTTGGCCAGGGCACCCACGATGGCACCCGGGCGCACGTGTTGGCGCTTACCCACGTCGAGACGGTAGGTATCAAAGTTCTCGCTGTCACCACGACGGCCACGACCACCACGCTCGCCACGATCGAAGCGGTCACGGCCACGACGGTCGTCACGGTCGAAACGATCGCGGTCACGACGATCACGACGGTCACGCTTGTCGCGCGGTGGTTCCTTCATCAGGAACTCGTCGCCAGCCAGCGCCTGGGTAGCAAGCGCTGCAGCGATGTCATCCATCGGCACGTTGTTGGTCGCGGAGTACTCGCGCACCATGGTCTTGAAAATCTGCAGATCAGAAGCTTCAAGCGACTCGGTAATCGAGTCCATGAACTTGGTCTTGCGGCTCTCGTTGACCTCGTCAACAGTCGGCAGTTCCATCTCTTCGATGGTCGCGTTGGTCACACGCTCGATCGAGCGCAGCATGCGGCGCTCACGCGGGGTGACGAACAGGATCGCCTCGCCGGTACGGCCTGCACGGCCGGTGCGGCCGATGCGGTGGACGTACGACTCCGTATCGTTCGGGATGTCGTAGTTCAGCACGTGCGAGATGCGCTCGACGTCCAGGCCGCGGGCTGCGACGTCGGTGGCCACGAGGATGTCCAGGCGGCCGTCGCGAAGCTGATCCACCGTGCGCTCGCGCTGCTGCTGCGGAATATCGCCGTTAATGGCAGCGGCGGAGAAACCGCGTGCGCGCAGCTTCTCTGCAACGTCCTCGGTCTCGTTCTTGGTGCGAACGAACACGATCATCGCTTCAAACTCGGTCACCTCAAGAATGCGGGTGATCGCGTCGAGCTTGTTGCGGTGCGCCGTAAACAGGTAGCGCTGGGTGATGTTCGTGTTGGTGCGGGTCTCCGACTTAACGGTGACCTCTTCCGGATTGTTCAGGTAGTCGCGCGAAATCTTGCGGATCGCGTTCGGCATCGTCGCCGAGAACAGCGCAACCTGCTTCTCATCCGGGGTGTCCTCGAGGATGCGCTCGACATCCTCCTGGAAGCCCATGTTCAGCATCTCGTCTGCCTCGTCGAGCACGAGGAAGCGCAGGTTGGAGATGTCCAGCGAGCCCTTCTCCAGGTGGTCGATGACGCGACCCGGCGTACCGACGATCACCTGTGCGCCACGGCGCAGCCCCGAGAGCTGAATGCCGTAGGCCTGGCCGCCGTAGATCGGCAGCACGTTGATGCCGCCCAGGTGATCGGCAAACGATTGGAAGGAGTCCGACACCTGCAGTGCCAGCTCACGCGTCGGGGCGAGCACAAGTGCCTGCGGGTGACGCTTCTTGGGATCAATTTGGGACAGCACCGGCAGCGCGAATGCTGCGGTCTTACCCGTACCCGTCTGTGCCAGGCCGACGACGTCGCGGCCTTCCATCAGCAGCGGGATGGTCTGTGCCTGAATCGGCGAGGGCTGCTCGAAACCGACGCGCTTGACGGCCTCCACAACCTTGTCTGGCAGGCCGAGGGTTTCAAAGCCGTTCTCCGGCTTTACCTCTTCTGCCTTTTCCTCTGCGGTATCTGCAGCGTTATCGCCGTTGTCGGACTCTTCGTCCGTATCCGCGATCTTTACCACGTTGTCTTCAATTTCAATGGCCGCTTCTTCTTGTGCGGCGCCGGTTACCTCAGAAATCTCCGCATCCCTGGTGTCCTCTACTACGGCCTCAACAATCTCGGCCGCGACATCCTGCGGGTTTTCCTGATTTTCCGACACATTCATATCCGGCTCGTTCTCGCCGCCGGTGGCGTTTTCGGAAATGCTCATCGCCTGCCAACACTACGGCATTACCCCCTCAATCTGCTATTTCAACGGTTTTTAAAGAATCAAACCCGCTTTTTCTCAGCAATCATTTAGTATCCAGCCATGACTTCTCCCCTCGCACTGACAGTGCTTGGCCTTGCCATCATCGTGGTGACGGTCGGCCTACTCCTCAAAGGCAAAACCCATCCGATCGTCGCAATGACGCTGATCCCGATCGTCGGTGCGATACTCACCGGCGCAGGCGTTGCAGAGATTTCGGACTTCTACCTCGACGGACTCGACAGAGTCATGAAGGTCGTGGTGATGTTCATCTTCGCCATCATCTACTTCGGCATTCTTTCGGACGTCGGCCTGTTCGAACCAGTGATTAAGGCGTTGATCCGCGCGACTCGCGGCAAGCCGATTTTGGTCACGCTCGGCACTGCTGCCATCGCGATCGTCGCGCACTTGGACGGCTCTGGCTCCACAACATTCCTGCTCACCATCCCCGCGTTGCTGCCGCTCTACGAGGCGATGCGTATGTCGCGCTACGTCCTGCTCACGCTCGTCGCTCTGTCGGCGTCGGTGATGAACATGCTGCCGTGGGGTGGCCCGGTTGGCCGCGCAAGTTCCGTCATCGGCCCTTCCCCGAACGAGATCTGGGCCCACCTCTTGCCGGTCCAGGGTGTGGCCATTGTCCTCGTGTTCGTCGTTGCCGCGATCTTCGGCATCATCGAACAGCGCCGTACTGCCAAGCAGGATGGTGACCACCAGCTGGTGGATGTTCACGCGGTTGCAGAAGACTTTTCTCGTCGTCAAGCAGAAGAGCGCTCCAAGCTGGAGTTCACCCAGCGCGGCGGCGCGTGGGTGACGTGGGCGAACACCCTGATCACGCTCGCACTCATCGGCGTGCTGGTGGCGGGTTTGGCCTCGCCGGCGCCCGCGTTCCTCGTCGGCACTGCGCTGCTCATGGCGTTGAACTTCCCGACGCTGGAAGATCAGAGCGATGCTTTACGACGACACGCCCCCACCGCCCTGTCCATGGCCGGCGTCATCCTCGCAGCCGCGATGTTCCTCGGCATCCTGGACGGCACTGGCATGCTCGAGCAGATTGCACTGTCGCTGATCGCCATCCTGCCGGCGTCTGTCGGTCCGTACATCCACGTGATCATCGGTCTGCTCGGCGTGCCGCTGGATCTGGCAACGTCGACGGACGCGTACTACTTCTCCGTGCTGCCGATCGTGCAGCAAACCGCAGAGGCGTTCGGCGTCTCCGGTATGGGTGCAGCGTCTGCCATGATCGTGGGTAACGTCATCGGCACCTTCGTCAGCCCGTTCTCCCCTGCACTGTGGCTCGCGCTCGGCCTGGCGCGTGCGGAGATGGGCAAGTACCTGCGCATCGCCTTCCCGATCTGCTGGGTGTTCTCGGTGATTTTGGTGCTCGGTTCCTGGGCGGTGGGCGTCTTCGCCTAATAGGGTCGTGTGCATGAACACACAACGCGCAACGCCTGCAACAGCCCTCGCCGCTGCTTTTGTTGCCTCACTGGCGCTTTCTGCATGCTCCACCAGCGACGACGTCCAGGAGGCGGAACTGAACGAATCTTCAGTGGACCCCTCCGCACAAGCAACAGAAGCTGCCCAAGCAACAGAAGCTGCCCTCGTCGAGCGTGATCCCGCCGACTTCACAGAAGGCGGCGAGTACCCGGCGTACGTCGTGGAGTTCGACTCCAAAACCACCTGTTCGTACTTCCCCGCCGGCGGAGATGACGACGGGTATCTGGGGTGCGTAATCGCACCGGCTGGGCAGATGCCGCCCTTAGACATTGACAACAGCCAGGGCACTCCCGTTGACCGGTTGATGTGGGTGTCAGAGATTGGCTTTGCCACGACCCACGATGTCGGCGGCGGTGACGCACAACCCGTGGGCGACGTGCTTCACCCCGGTGAACAGGTGACCATCAGCTATTACACCTTCACCCACGGGGCCGACGGCACAATTCGCGGCGAGCGCGACAACTCCTGGTTTGAGATCTCCCCCGACGGGCAATACTCCTCCGACCACTTCACACCAGGGGCGTAATTCCCTATGAGCACCACGTGGTGTTCCTAAACTAGGCGGTATGCAGTTTTCCCGCGCACACCGCACCACATCGATTCTCGCCGCAGTACTCGTCACCGCCGCAACCTTGACCGGTTGCGGCGATAGCTCTGAGCAGGCCCTGCCTGAGCCAACCGTTTCGGATTCGGCACAAGACACCGAATCCACGACGACCGCTTCCGACGCACCGGAAACGTCGGCCGAGGACACTCAAGACAACTACACGGATGTCGATCCTTCGCGGTTCGAACACAATGTTGTTGGGCTCGACTCAGGGGTGTTCGGGTGTCGGATCGGCAGGAACCCGGATGACACTCCAGTGTTCTGCCAGGCCGCGTTCGTCGATCCGATTCCTCCCGTAGAGCACACCGGTGGCGATCCGAACACCAAAATCCCCAATGTCATTTGGTACAAGCCGGACCGCGGTGGATTCATCACCGCAGTCTCTCCCGGCTCCCAGGGTTACGACATCCAGCCGAACCATCTCAACGAAGGCGAGCGTGTCACGATCAATGACGTCGTGATCACCAACCTCAACGGTGGCGGTGTCCGCGTCGAGTATGGCAACGACACCTTCGAGGTCCACGACGGCGTGTACTCCCGCCCGGGCAAGACCCAGAGCATCACCGAAGAACACACGGTGGCAAAGGGCGAACAGTGCGGCACCTCCGACATTCTTGGCACTGAGATGGGCGTGTACGCCCTGGAGGACAACACCACGTGCGATGTCGCAATGATGACGCTTGAGGGATACAAGGAAGCCGCGAAGAACGGTGAGATCCAAGGCAGTGTGTCCGCATGGACGAATGAGAAGAACGGCTGGGGTTGCATTGGCCGTTACCGACTTGGCGACGACGAGGACCTTCCCGAAAACCGCAGAACCGCCTGCACAGATTCGCAGATGAACGGCGCTAAAGCGTTCGAGGGCTCAGGCGGCGTGATCCTGCTCAACCCCTCCGAAGCACACCGCCTGAAAAATTAATTTGGCATTTTCGCCCCAAACTCAAGACAGCCGTGTTATGGTTCTCCACGTGATGAACCGCAACGCATTTTCCGCCACGGCCGACCAGGCCGTCGCTTTCGCGTTGCCGAATACCCAGCCGGCCCGCCTGCATCATCATCTGTAGCGCGGTGTCGGCCGACTTTTTCGCCCCTGCGCTAACTGCCCTTCGCAGCAAAGCGCGGGGGATTTTTCGTTAGCGTCAAGGATTCGTCGGAACACGCCGCGCACCCGGAGACCCTCCCCCGCGGCGAGCCCCCAATCACTGTGCCACCGCCGGAAGGTCAAACCGGGAAGACGCAGCCCAGCCATGGGCAATGTCATCACCAATATTTTCCCGTAGCGATTCGATTCGCACTTCGATTCGCACATTGTCATTTGAAAGAGCACAGTTAATGTCCACCATGACTGCACCTACGCAACAAGACACTCCCAAACCGAAAATGCCGGGCCTAACGGCCCGCCACATCCACTTCATCGCTCTGGGCTCAGCGATTGGTACCGGCCTGTTCTACGGCTCCGCCGGCGCAATCCAGGCGGCTGGTCCTTCTGTGCTCCTCGTCTACCTCCTGGGTGGCGCGGTGATGTACTTCATCCTCCGAGCTCTCGGCGAGATGAGCGTCCGTCACCCAGTGCGTGGCTCCTTCGCGGTCTACTGCCGCGAGTACCTGGGCGGCCTCGGTGGCTACATCACCGGTTGGATGTTTGCCTTCGAGATGATGATCGTGTGTCTGGCTGACTTAACGGCAATCACGATCTATATGAAGTTCTGGTTCCCCACAACACCCGCATGGGTCTGGATCACCGTCACACTGTTGATCATCAGTGCAGCTAACCTGGCCGCTGTCCGCCTGTTTGGCGAGCTCGAGTTCATGCTCACCCTGATCAAGGTCGGTGCCGTGATCGCGATGATCGTCGGCGGTGCCGCAATCCTGATCTTCAACCTTGGTGAGTCCCCGGAGGCAATGGGCATTGACAACCTCTGGAACGACGGTGGTTTCTTCGCTAACGGCTTCTCCGGCATGGCAGCCTCGTTCATCCTCGTCCTCTTCGCTTTCGGTGGCACCGAGATCATCGGTGTCGCGGGCGCTGAGGCTGAGGATCCGGACCGCTCTATCCCGAAGGCAGTCAACACTGTCCCGATGCGCATCCTGATCTTCTACGTACTGTCCATTCTGGTCATCTTGATGATCAACCCGTGGCGCACGATTAACGGTGATGATTCCCCGTTCGTCCAGATCTTTGACACCCTCGGCGTGAGCTGGGCCGCAGCTCTGCTGAACGTGGTTGTGCTCAGCGCTTCCCTGTCGGCGATTAACGCTGACTTGTTCTCCACCGGTCGTGTGCTTGCAGGTCTGGCCAAGGAAAACCTGGCGCCGAAGTCCATGGCAAAGACCTACCGCGATGTTCCGGTGATGACTGTGGCCATGCTTATCGTCGCCCTGATCGTCGGTGTGTACCTGAACCAGCGTTACCCGGACATCTTCGGCACCATTGCAGCACTTGCAACCTTTGCCACCATCTTCGTCTGGTTGATGATTCTGATCGCACACATCGCTTCCCGCCGCGAGATGACCGCCCAAGAGGTCAAGGCGTTGAAGTTCCCGGTTCCGTTCTGGCCTTATGGCCAGTGGTTCGCGGTGGCGTTTATCCTCTTCACCTTTGGCACGATGGTGTGGCTGCCTGAATACCACGTAGCACTCGCCGTCGGTGTGGGCTTCCTGATCGTGATGACCATCCTGTACTTCGTCACCGGTCGTCCACAGGCTGTCGCCGAGACTGAGTATGAGTACGAGGCGAAGTAGTACGTACCTCGCCTCTGGCGGCTAGCCCCGCCTTGCCTTGATGGCCTCCCCGTGTGCGGGGAGGCCTTCTTCGTCTGCAAGGGTGATCACGGCATCCGCGACCTCTTCCAGTGCCTCAGCGGAGTACTCGACGATGTTCATCGGTTTGAGGAAGGTGTGCGTGCTCAACCCCGCGGCAAACCTTGCGGTACCTGACGTTGGCAGCACGTGGTTCGAACCTGCTGAGTAATCCCCCAGTGGCACCGGCGAGTACGGTCCGACGAAGATAGCGCCGGCATTGTTGATCTCGCGCGCCACAGCCTGCGCATTCGCGGTATGAATTTCCAAGTGCTCCGGCGCGTACACATTGGTCACGCGCACCGCGGCTTGAATATCGTCCACAATCAAAATCCCGGACTGCGGGCCTTCCAGCGCGTCGCGCACGCGGTCAGCGTTGAGCGTGATGCCGTAGCGGCTCGCAATTTCCTTATCGACGAGACCAGCCAGCTCCGGAGAATCCGTAATCAGAATCGATGCGGCCTGCTCGTCGTGCTCCGCCTGGGAGATCAGGTCGTAGGCCAGGTAGACGGGGTCGGCGGTGTCGTCGGCAATGATCGCGATCTCGCTCGGACCGGCTTCCGCGTCAATGCCAACTACGCCGTTGACCAGGCGCTTAGACGCTGCAACGAACACGTTGCCGGGGCCGGTGATCATGTCGACCGGCTCGAGGTCATCGTCACCGTAGGCCATCAGCGCCACCGCCTGTGCGCCGCCAACGGCCCAGACCTCGTCGATACCAAGCAGCGCACATGCGGCGAGGATCGTCGGGTGCGGCTGACCGTCAAAGTCTGCCTGCGGCGGGGTGCACACCACCATGGACTCCACGCCCGCCTCCTGGGCCGGAATCACATTCATCAGCACACTCGACGGGTACACCGCCTTGCCGCCTGGCACGTAAAGCCCCACACGACGTACCGGGCGGAACACCTCCGTAACAACTGCTCCTGTCGCGAGTTCGGTTTTGCGTGTAGCTGGCTTTTGCTCAGCATGCACCTGTCGGATCCGGCGAATTGAGGTTTCCAGTGCAGCTCGAACATCAGCGTCCAAACCATCCAATGCAGCCCGCATGGCATCCGCAGAAACTCGAACCGCTTCCGGGCGTACGCCGTCAAAACGTTCCCCGTATTCGAGTGCTGCCTCGGCACCGCGGCTACGGACGTCGTCGACAATCGGCGCGACCTGTTCTGCTGCGGAGCCAACATCCGTGCCCGCACGAGGAAGAATTGCACGCAGTTCTCGTACCGAGGTCTCTCGCCCTCGCAGGTCTGTCACGTTTAGCATGATGCTCCTTTGATTGTCTTGGACATCAATAGATGTTATCCAGCATTCGCCCTTTAAAAAGCGGTTTACCGAAGTAACCTCGAAGCCACCAACCCACCCCACTCCCCGTAATCAACACATGGAATAATGGTCATATGTTTGTCACTCAAGGTTCGAAAGTTGTCATCATCGGTGCAGGCGCTGTCGGCATCGCATACGCCTACGCAGCCTTGAACCAAGGGCTGGCAGACCACCTGGCCATCATCGACATCAACGAGGACCTCGCCTGGGCAGAGGTAGAAGACCTCAGCCACGCTATCCCGTTTTCTGGCCACCACATGGATGTCACGGTTGGCACCTACGAGGACTGCAAGGATGCTGCACTCGTGGTCAATTGCGCCGGCGTTGCCCAGCGCGACGGCGAGACGCGTCTGGATCTTGTGGCGCGCAACGTGAAGATTTTCGAGTCCATCAACAAACAAGTCATGGCCGCCGGTTTCAACGGCATTTACGTTGTAGCCACCAACCCGGTAGATGTGCTGACCTACGTGTCCTGGAAGCAGACCGGGCTGCCATCGAATCAGGTCATCGGCGCAGGCACCGTGCTAGATACGGCGCGTTGGCGCCACAACCTGGGCCAGTACTTCGACATCGCGCCCTCTGCGGTGCACACCCACATCATCGGCGAGCACGGCGACACCGAACTGCCGGTGTTGTCCTCCGGCTCCATCGGTGGTGTTCCCCTCCCCGCTCTGCTTGAGTCGGAAGCCGCCCGCAACCCGGATATTTACACACAAATCGACGAGATGTTTGTGCGTACCCGCGACGCCGCCTACGACATCATCAAACGCAAAGGCAACACCGCCTTCGGCATCGGCAACGCGCTCGCGCGCATCACGCGAGCGATCCTGCGGAACGAGGACGTCGTCCTGCCGGTCTCCGCGCTTCTTGAGGGCGAATACGGCCTCAACGACATCTACATCGGAACCCCAACCGTGCTCAACCGCGGCGGCGTGCGCAACGTCGTCGAACTTCGTCTCAACGACGACGAAACCGCCAAGTTCCACCACTCCGCCCAAACCCTGCGTGACGTCATCGACAAGGCAGAGATCTAAGAGCATTTGCGTATCGACGACCCCACGTCGACACTCTGTTTAAACTGACCCCATGGTGAAAACGATCGAGGTCGTCGGTGCGGTCATCATTCAAGATGGCCGCATTTTCGCTGCCAAACGCGGACCGGGTAAGTCGATGGCGGGATTTTGGGAGTTTCCTGGCGGCAAGATCGAGCCCGGAGAGAGCCCACAAGCAGCGCTTACACGCGAACTTGAGGAAGAACTCCGGATCGAAGCGGAAGTCGGCGAGTTTGTTGTGACTACCAGGCATGACACTGGTGATGTTGTTGTGGAACTGTCTACCTACATCTGCGAGCTCGTCTCCGGAACACCCATACTCACCGAGCACGAAGAGGTCCGCTGGGTTGCGGCCAACAAGCTCTCAGACCTCACCTGGGCGCCTGCAGACATTCCAACTGTCGAGCTACTGGCAGAAAGGTTTGGGTAGAGCACCAATGCCTATCGACGACGCCTCGCTTCCCCTCGGCGCATATGAGACCCCCGTAACCAAGCGCCTTCTTGAGCGGCTCGCTGCTACGGAAGCAGAACATGGTTTTCTGCGCCCCGCATTGGAGGACGCCACAGATCAGCACCGCGAACGCTATACCGACGCCATCACTCGGGTTCTCGCAGATCATCTGACACAGAAGCTTTTGAATACTCGCGAGCCGCTGCAACGCGTCGAACTGATTAACACGCTTGCGGAACTCATCGACCCCGATGATGCGATTGAGTCAGAGACACTGCTCCACGCGGTGTACGAGGCGTCGCTCGGTGAGCCTCCGCGCTTCCAACCAACATCACTGACAGGTGCTTCTCTGCTCACGAACGCCAGTAGTGATCTCAGCATGGCGGCAGAAATTAAACGCGAGATCCGAACCGCCGACAGCGTCGACCTACTCTGCGCGTTTATCAAAAACTCCGGCATCGCAGTCATCCGTGACCAGCTCGAGTATCTCCGCGACAACAACATTCCGTTGCGCGTGATCACATCGACCTACTGCGGCGCATCCGATATCGAGGCGATTAACCGGCTTGTCGAAGAGTTCGGTGCCGAAGTCAAGGTGGGCTATGAGTCACGCGATACGCGACTGCATGCCAAGGCCTGGTTGTTCCGTCGTAATTCAGGCTTCGACACCGCATATATCGGCAGCTCAAACCTGTCCAACTCTGCGCTCATCGATGGCGTGGAGTGGAACGTCCGCGCATCGCGAACCTCCACGCCTGAGATCCTGCGCAAGTTCGAGGCAGTCTTTGAGACGTATTGGAACGACAAGCACTACGCAACCTACGAACCGAAGGCTGACCACGACCGGCTTTTCGAAGCCCTCAAGCGCGAACGTTTTGGCACTACCCCATCCGACCGCATTGAGCTCTCCGGCCTTGAGGTGCAGCCTTGGCCGTACCAACAGGCAATGCTTGAGGCACTGGAGGCAGAGCGCGACGTACATGACCGTCACCGAAACCTTCTCATCGCAGCAACTGGCACTGGAAAGACCGTTGTTGCGGCGTTGGATTACAAGGGGTTGGCTGCGGCGTCGAAAAGCAAGCCTTCGCTCCTTTTCGTCGCGCATCAGCGCGAATTGTTACGACAGGCGATGCGCACGTACCGGGAGGTACTTCGCGACAATAACTTTGGCGAACTGTTTGATGGAACGCACACGCCACGGCAGGGCACACACATCTTTGCCACTATCCAAACGCTGCATAAACACGTGGAAAGCTTCCCTCCTGAGAAGTTCGACGTGGTGGCTATCGACGAGTTCCACCACGCCGAAGCCTCCACATACAAAAAGGTGCTCGACTACCTCAAGCCGAAGGAACTCCTCGGTCTTACCGCCACACCCGAGCGCGGCGACGGCGTCAACGTCCAGCGTTTCTTCGACTATCGCGTCGCCTACGAACTGCGTCTCTGGGATGCACTGCAACTCGGCCTCGTGGCACCAATGCACTACTTCGGCATCAACGACGAGACGGACCTCCGAAGCGTGAAATGGTCGCGCTCAAGCCGCGCTTACGACACCGCTTCACTGAGCGAATTTTACGTTCGGCTTGGAGATTCCCGCGTAAAACTCATCCTCAGCGAACTCCAAAAACGTGTGTTCGACCTCGCGGAGCTCAAGGCTCTCGGCTTCTGCGTCAGCATCGATCACGCACGATTCATGGCGGAACGGTTTAACCATTTTGGTATTCCGGCTGCAGCCGTTACTTCAAAGACACCACAAATTGACCGTGACCAGGCTATCCAACGCCTCCGCGACGGCGAGCTCAAAGTGCTGTTCACCGTCGACCTGTTTAACGAGGGTGTCGACATCCCCGAGCTCAACACCTTGTTGCTGCTGCGCCCGACTGAGAGCCCGATCATCTTCCTCCAACAGCTCGGCCGCGGCTTGCGCAAGATGCCAGGCAAGGTGTGTACCGTACTTGACTTCATCGGCGAACAACACACAAACTTCGACTTTGAACGCAGGTATGCAGCGCTCACCGGTCGGCGTGGCAAACGCTTAAAGACGGAGATTGAGCAAGAGTTTCCCTCCCTTCCTGGTGGCACCCATATTCAACTCGACCGAGTCACACAAGAACGGGTACTTCAAAACGTCAAGCGTGTTGCAGGCAATTCAATCGTCAAGATCCGTGAGCTTGTACAGCAAGAAGCGACGACGGATCTTTCGTCATTCCTAGCTAACACTGGTCTTTCACTCGAAGATCTCTACCGCAACCGGGCCGACGGTGGATGGACACGGTTGTTGCGAAGCCAAGATCTTCTCCCTGTCCCCGAAACAGTTTCCGAGCGCGAAGAATTTTTCCTCACTCGGATTCGCTCAATGTTGCACGTCAACGACCCGCTTCGAGCAGAACGATACCTTGCCATTGTGGATGCGAACGGGCCGACGTACGACGCAATGTCGCCTGAGTACCAGACGTTTACCCGCATGTTGGTCACGATGATTTGGGCAAACCAATCGGGAGTCCAACCACCGGAGACTTTCGACGACGCACTGTCAGCTATCCGAAGCGTCCCTTCCTTTAGGAATGAACTTCAGCAGATTTTCGACTACCGCCTTGACCAATCACGCGTGACTCCAAAACCCGTTACTGGCCCCGGCGCACCTGTGCTGTTCACCCACGCGGACTACTCCACCGCTGAGCTGACTGCTGCTGTACGTACCGCTCCCCTGAAGAAGCTTCTCCATTTGCCGCGCGAAGGTGTGTACCACGCCACCGAATCCGATCTGGACCTGTTCTTCGTCACTCTTTCCAAGAACGAAGCGGACTTCTCCGAAACCACCCGCTACGCCGACTACCCAATATCTCCTGATCTGTTCCAGTGGGAATCACAATCGACAACCAAGTTGGATTCCAAAGCTGGCCAGCGATACATCCACCACTTGGAGAACAACCACTCGATCTATTTGTGTGTACGCAACACCCGACTCGATGCTGCTGGAGTTGCACGTGCATTCACGCTCCTTGGCGACGTGTCACACGTACGCCACTCAGGCGAAAAGCCAATCCGTTTCGAGTGGCAGCTGCACAGGCCGATGCCCGCAGGTTTGTACGAGCAAGGGCGAGCGGTGGTGTAGGAGGGCTCTAGCCTTAATGCCATAATCGAATTCATGTTTCGCCACGTGACGCGCACAGTCGCGATTTTTACTTCGCTCGGTTTGGCCTTAACTGCTTGCTCGGGTGAACCACAAGACCTTCCAGAGCCGCCCGTTTCCGCTTCGGATTCTGTTGCTGAGAATGCCTCACCTGCGCCAGATGCGGAGCCGTCCTACACGGATGTTTCTGCTGACAGGTTCGAGGTGGACCCCCTCGCGTATGCCTTCTTCGGTGCAGCCTCCTCCGAGCGTGGCTGTGTGGTTCCTACCCGCGAAGACGCTCAAAACGGGCCAGCGTTCGGATGCAAGATCGAGCTCGACGTGCCCGAAACTGCACTGGCTGACCTTGGCTACCCCGCTGAAGGCAACGTAGCCACCGCAGTGCGATATGACCCGGTCATCGGCTTCTACACGTTTAGCTCGAAAACAGATCCCTTCGCTATGGACGCTCCACAACTCAACCCTGGTGAGCGCGTCACACTCACCGACTTCACCTTCACTCGTGTGGACGATGAAACGCTGATCGTGGAACGTGGCCTGAGCAAAATCACCATCAAAGACGGTGAAATTGTCCAGGAGAATCCCGACCCGAACCGAGAAGATGCAGCGGTTACTTCCGCCGCTGAAGGCACTCGATGTGGAACCGTGACCAGTACCGAGGGACCGGACCGAGCAGTCATCGCGCTGAAAAAGGACACCGATTGCGTGGCGGCTATGGAAGTAGTCAATGACTACACGTCACCTAACCCGACGGGAGGCGCGGCGACAAGCACCAGCCTCGATTGGACCGCACCGAATGGATGGGAGTGCGCCCGTGGACATCACCCCCCGGGGCAGCCGTGGAACAACATCAATACCCGTCCGGTGTGCAAGGGAGACGCCGGCTCCGTTGTGATCATCGAAGAAGACTTGCTCTAACCACCGCGTACTCCCCTACCTCCGCGGCGAAGCTGGTGTCGTGGCAGGTGAAGATCACCGCCTGACCGCGTGCCAGGCCTGCTGCGATGAGGGCGTGGGCACGCTCGCGGGAGGGGATGTCGAGGCCGACGTCGGGCTCGTCCAGAAGCACAAGGTCGCGCCCCTGGGCGAACACCTGGGCAATCTGCGCGAGCCGGAAGTGCGCTGACGGCAGGTCCAGCGGGTGGGCGTCTGGGTTTAGGCCTAATGCTGCGACGGCGTCATCGTTGCCGATGAACCGTTCCACGGTGGATTCGGCGAGCTGGTCTGCGGCGCGCTGCAGTGCCAGCGACACGGTCACGCCGCGAGTCTGTTCCAGGCCCGGGTTGTCGTCGAGGCCAGCCATCGCGCGAAGGAGCGTTGTCTTGCCGGCGCCGTTGTCGCCACGTAGCCATACGGCCTCGCCGGGGCGGACGGTCAGGTGCACTGGCCCGGCGGTGAACGATGGCTCTGACGTGGTGCGAAACTGCCACCACTTGCGGGATGTTTCGCCGCGCGCTGCGGAGACCTCGCCAAGGTCGATCGGTTCATCAGTTGCTGTGACGCGGTCAGGCAACTGCAGATTCGGGTTGGGTGGGACGTCCGGCTGGAGAACGCCACCGACAAGTCCGAGTGCGGCCGAGTCGATGTTGCGAAGCCGTGTGCCCAGGATGACCACCTTCGACGGCAGCGAAGCCAGCAGTTCGGTGATGCGGGTGCAGGAGGTTGGGTCGAGGCCGGCGAAGGGGTCGTCGAGAAGCAAAGTGCCCGGCTCGAGCACCGCAACGGCTGCGATGGCAAGGCGACGCGTTTGACCGCCGGAAAGCTGCGCTGGGTTGCGCTCGGCGAGATCGCTCAGCCCTGCAGCGTGGAGGATTGCCTGGCAACGCTCACGCATCTCGTCGGCAGGTACGCCGTGCTGTTCGAGGCCTAGCGCGACTTCCTCGATGACGGTATCTCGAAGGTACGACACGTGCGCAGTGGCGTCCTGCTGGACTACTGCGGCGTGGTCCCACTCGTGGTGCACCTGCGCTGCCAACGTGGTCAGGCCAGCGCCGGAGTTCCCGACCACCTGCACCGCGCGGTGCTCGTTGAGCGTCTGTGTGAGCAATGTCAGATCCACAACACAACCCCCAAACACGCAAGCGGGATGAGGATGCGGGCGACGCGCTGGATGCGGCTGTCGTGGACAGGGCGCAGCACGGTGCGAGGGCCGGTGAGGTCGTAACCTGCGGTCTCTAAGGCTTGGCCGCGAGCACCGGCTTGGGTGAGCAGCTCGGTAAGCACCGGCATGATCAGGTTCGGGACCACGGTTTTTACGGTGATTCGCTCGCCTTTGAGCCGGTTGGCGTCGCGGACGATCCGGGCGCGGTGTGCACCTTGGGGGCCGAGTTGCAGTGTCGTGCCGGCGATGTATCCGATCCGGTTGCCACCCGGTGCTGCCTGCAGCGCCTTGGCCAGGTCCGGGGTGCGCGACCATGCGACGGCCGCGAGCAGGCTGGCGATCAGTGCGGTGAAGCGTGCGGCTAACTCCCCTGCTGTGGCAAGTCCGTCGCTGGTCAGCAGCGGCGCGATGCGGTGCTCCCCGTAGGGCGCATGGATGAGCACCATGGATGCGGCAACCGGAGCTGCAAGTAACGCGGTGGCCGCGATGAGGGCGACGTTGCGGGTCCGCCACGTGCCCAGCACCACCGCCATGGCCAGCACTGCGAGTGAAACTTCTGGCCGGTTCAACCCAAGGACCAGAATCCAGCCCGACGCCCCGATGGCCAAAGCGGTCAACGGGTTCATACGGGTTGAAGAACTCAGCCGGGCTGCCACGGAAGTGCTTTACGCCTCAGGTGTCGATGCTGGCGCGACGGGTTCCTGCGGTGCGAACGCAGCCACAGTGCGCTTCGGCAGCGCCTTGACCGTGGCATAGGCGATGAACAGGACGATGAGCTTATCCACCGGGTCAGAGATGAACGCCTGGGTGGTTACCGATGCGATCAGGGACCCACCCATCTCGCGGAACAGGCTCACCAGCGCACCGGTGCCCACACCGGCGGTACCGCCGTAGACATATGCGGCAACCGGGGCTGCAACCATGCCGCCCACCACGCCGAGCACAAGGCCAAAGCCAACCACGGTGCCAGGGTTACGGAACGCGTTGAAGCGGTGAATGAACACACCCGCCAACCAGCCGACCAAGGCCGCACCGGCGGCGAACGGCAGAGCGGCCGGGTTGACCAGACCCCACACCACGTTGTTCAGCGCACCGGTGGCCATGCCCGCAACCGGGCCGGCCAGGGCTGCGACCAGCACGGTACCCACGGAGTCGAGGTACAGCGGCAGACCAATCGAGCCGACGATCTCGCCGATGACGGAGTTGATGATGATCGCAATCGGAATCAGCCCAAGCGTGCGCGCCGGCAACACCGGGACGATGGCCACGAGTAGCAGCAGGGTGCCCACGCCGTAGCCCGCCAGCAACGTGATGCCAGGACCGGAGCCAGTGACCTGATCCCAGTCAGCGGGGCGGACAAGAACGAAGTAGAGCCAGGTCGCCGCGATAATCAGCGCGCCAAGGGCAACGAGAACGCGACGCAGCGGGGTCCACTGCGCCTTCTGCGAGTTTTGAGAAGTGGTGTGTGACATGGAACTTTCCGTAATTCTCACGGGCAAATGAACAATTGCGCCCCTGCCTATGTCACCTCGGCAGGAACGTCCAGATCAGGCAGTGTAGCAGTTAGTCGTCCGCTTTGAGGTGGCGCAGTTCCATAAGACTTGCATCACCCGCCACCACGCGTGCATGGATCTCGCAGGCCCAGTCGAAGGACTGCCACGCGGCGTTAATGTCCGCGTCGGTGACTAAGCGTGCGTTGGGTTCGCGCTCCCAAATGTCGCGCAGATCCGCCACTGAGGTGCCGCGGGTGAGGTCGGAATCGGCCTCGACGGCGATCGTCGTCAAGCAATGCTCAACGTCCACCGCACCAAGCGCGATGAGCACCGTGAGCAAGTCGTGGATCTGCGCGCGGTAGCCCTCCCCGACCTCCTCGTGGAACTCGAAGTAGAACCGCACAATGTCACCCAAGTGCTGGGCAATCGGGCTCGCGCCTAGCTTTGCGACGACCCCCTCCAACCGCTCAGGCTCAAGCAGCATCTTCTCCGTCACACCAAGTGAGCACAACGTGATCGGAGTCGGTGTCATGTCGAAGACGTCGGCGGCGGCGTGCGGATCAACCCAGAAGTTCCACTCCGCCGTCGGCGTGGTGTTGCCCGGATAGTTCACCGCACCACCCATCACCGTGATGTGCTTCAGGCGCGCAAAGTGCTGCGGGTGGGCGTGAGCGAAAAACGCCAAGTTGGTCATGGGTCCGGTGACGATGAGGTGAAGATCGTCTGTGCCACGCTCAATCGCGTCGATCCACAGCGCCTCCCAATCGTGCTCAACGTGACGCTCCGGTGCGGTGGCATACCCAAGCCCCGTATCGCCGTGGGTTTCCGGCGTGGTGGTCAGCTCCACCTCAAGCGGTGCCGGTACTCCAGCGGCGAGAGAGATAATCGGCAAACCGCACAACGACAGGATCCATGCGGCGTTTTTGGCGCACTGGTCGGCGTCGACGTTGCCGGCAGTCGTAGTCACACACTCCAACTCATGGATGCCCGCCTGCGTGGCTGCGGTCAGCCAGATGAGGGCTAAGGTGTCGTCGATACCCGGGTCGCAGTCCAGAATTACTCTCATCGTGGCTCCTTCACCATCGTTTCCTTACCGATGATCAGCCACACCACAGCCGCCACCGCACACATTGCACCGCATACGCCGAACGCGGCAGTAAAGCCTGCGGTCTGCGCAATCGCACCGACAACCACAGGTGCGAAAATCTGGCCCGCATCCTGCGTCATCTGGAATGTGGATAACACCTTACCGCCGGAGCGTTCATTGCCAATGATGTCCGCCAACGCTGCCTGAATGGACGGGCTCATCGTGCCGGAAGCCACGCCGGCCAGCACCGACCAGATCATGAGCGGCCAGAAACTCGTCGCCGTGCCAAGCACCACCGTAAACACTGCAGACATTGCCATGCCCGCAAAGATCATCGGGCGCCTGCCAAAATGATCCGACATACGCCCGGAAAACTGCAGCATGATCGCCATGCCGAGCGCGAACGCCGTAAGCGCGAAACCAGCCGCTGCCCCGCCTTGCTCAAACACCGCGGCGGCAAAGAGCGGCAACACCGCCACGCGTGCACCCATATTCACAAACCCATTGGTAAACGCCGCGACCAGCAATCCCCTGTAGGTGGGCACCTTCCAGGCGCTCCGCAGCCGCATCGCGGGCTTCGCCTTCGGCAACGCCTTCGCACCTGGACGCGGCTGTGTAAGCCACGCGACGAGGCCGGCCGCAATCGCGACCGCCACGCCATAAATGGCAAACGGGATACGGAAACCCAAATACGACAACGCTGCGCCCACGATCGGACCGAACACATTGCCCACAAGAAATGCCGAAGCGTACAACGCGTTCGCGCGGCCACGGATCGAAGGATGCGTCACCCGCACAATCAGTGCCTGCGCCGACAACGTAAACATCGTCGAGCCGAAACCCGCGATGAACCGCAATGCAAGAATCTGCCAATACGCCTGAGCAAACGCCACGAAGAACGTGGAGACAGCCACAATGCTCAAGCCTGTGAGGTAGATCGGGCGCGAGCCCAGTTTGTCCACCAGCACACCCGCGCCGGGCGCACCAAGCAACCTGGCAAGAGCAAACACAGACACGACCGCACCTGCTGCGGCCATGGATACGTTGAAACTTCCCGCAAACTGCGGGAGAACCGGAGCGATTAACCCGTACCCGAGCGCAACAATGAAGGCGGCGCCCGTGAGCACCCAAATGGTGCGGGGTATCGACGGTTTCACCACCTTATTCGCACTCATAAACAGCAAGGTTACACAACGCGTCAAATAGCCGTATCGCCCATATGTTCGAATATGTACCGGGTGGTGTCGGAGCGACTTTTAGTGTTTGAGCCATGAAGTTGAACGCAAAGAATGCCCTGTCCATGTTCCGCACCTCCCCCACTGTGGATGCCGATGCATACGCCAGTGCCGATTCCTTGGCTGCTGAAATCCGAGACCTCTTCCCCGAGAAGCTGCACGCCATCAACGCGATGATCCACCACCCGCGCTCACTGTCTCGCCCGGCTGCGACCTGGAGGCCACCAGTGATATCGCTACCCCGGATAGACAACGGTCCGACGTTGTCGTTGGCGGTCACGCGGCGGCGCGTTGGCCCGCGCGCTCGCGCACGTATCCAGGGCTACGGGCAGCGCCACATCCCGGCATACCTGATCGAATTGCGCATTACGGATTCCGCTGGGGTTCCCGTGGACACGTTGCTTGCCGAGTCCTGGGTGCGCGCGGTCATCCCCGATGATGCTGCCCACACCGTCCACGAAATTCCGGGGGCGAAGGCAGCAAGTTACGTCTGGCTCGTCGACGGGGCGTTCACCCCGATCGAGTCGCCCTCCTCCATGTTCGAAGGACTCAGCGCGGCTTAGTCCTCGTCGTCCTCGTCGAAGTCTTCGTCGTCGAGGTCCTCATCATCCTCATCATCGAGGTCCTCGTCGTAGTCTTCGTCGTCTTGGCCGAAGATGTCGTAGACGTCCGGCTCGTCAATCTCGTCGTCGACTGGAAGCAGCTGCGCCTCCCATTCCTCTGCCTGGTCGGCGGCGAGCGACAGCACGTCAAAGAGGCGGTCGAAGTCGGTGAAGCTGCCCAGCTCGAGCTTCTCAGCGTCGGCAACTGCCTCATCATGGATGACGTCAAACAGACGTGCGCGGTCCTCCTCAGACAGTTCCGCATCGCCGTCGGACTCCCACAACTCGCCCTCGGCGTCCTCGATGACATCGTCGTAGTCATCCGGGAGTGCAACGAAGGTCACTGTGGCGCTCGGCACGCCGTTGACGGCTTCGACGACGACCTGCAACTCGGCATTCGCGCCCACTTCGGCGCGCACCTGCTGCGGGTTGACGTGGTCCTGGAAGAACTCGAGATCCCCAATGCGCTCGTCCGTGCTTTCCAGCAGGTCGCGCAGCACTGTTACCACCTGGTCGGTCGCCATGTGCTCAGCAACAGCAGTCACCGCTGCCTCCACGGAGAACACCACAGCGACTAAGACGGCCTCAAACTCTTCGTCGTCCTCGTCCACGTCAGCCGCGGCGATGTATACGTTCGCTGCCGGCAGGTGCGGATCAATTTCCACAAACTGCAATTCCAACGCCGCAGACATGGGGACAAACATCGTGTCCCCGCCTACGCGCGACTCAATACCGTCGCGGTCCAACGCGGCCGCGATGTCCTCGAAAAAGCTCATGACAGTGGGTTCCTTCCGCATTGACCTTCAGACTGGCTTCAGCCTAGCCACGTTCGCTGGCGCGTGCCTGGAATTATCATCGCGGATGTCATAAATCCGTCCGGCTAATTCCCCACTCGCGCATGTCAAACGACTCCCACGCGGTGCGTTGTTCGGCTTTCGGGTCGTATTCCACACGCATGCCGTACTCAAACACCGCAGTCGCACGCCCCGGGTCGTCGCCACGCTTAAACCCGTAGCTGGGCCACTCCGTACCAGGTGTGCCGGTGTGGAAGAACGTGCCCCAGTGGTACTGCATGAGCCGGCTGACCTCTTGGAACGTGTCCCGCGGCCCGAAGCGATCCAGTTTGGAGGTCACTGTGGCAAAGGGATCGCCATAGACCGCCACAAGGTCAGCTGCGTGAATCGCGCCGAGGCCCAACTTGCGCATCGCGGCAGATGCGTAGGCGAACCGATACATATAGGTCGGCGCAACCATGCGGTGCGCGGTGGCCAGGATGACACTCGGGGCCCAGAACACGGCGTCTGCCATCAACTCCGCAAAATCGCCGCGTGCGCCGACATCGTCGTACGCCTCGATGACATCCAGCGCATTGTCCGGGTCAAACACGTTCAACGCCCGGCGCGCAGCACGTTGGCGCTGGCGGGAGGTTTGGTAGATGGCTTTGGTGAAACTGGCTTCGTCGGAGTTGGTTCCCACGATCAGTGGCACGCGGGCTTGCTCGCCGGCGTTGAACGTGTCAATGGGGTGTTGGGGCAGGCTGGCACTGTCCAGGGTGGGCATGAAGCTGATGTTGAATTGCAGCGCTTCCTTGCTGTTAAACATCAGTGATTGCCCGGCGCGCACGAGGGTTTCTGCGGGGATGTCGCGCAGCTGGTCAAGGGTGGTGTCTGGTGCGAGCCCGAGTTTCCTGATGAGGGCTTGGACCCACCTGGCGGCTTGGCGCCTCGAGTGGACGCTGGCCGGTGGCGGGGACTGCGCGATTGCGCGGTGGAACAGGCCGCGGGCATCGGGTGCGCACATGAGATGCAGCACGGCAGCACCGCCTGCCGATTCGCCCATGATGGTCACAGCATCTGGGTCGCCGCCGAAGGCTGCGATGTTGTCCCGGATCCACCGCAGGGCGAGGATCTGGTCGCGGATAGCGGGGTTGGCCACGCAGTCGTCGCCAAGCGATCGCACATCGAGGTAGCCGAGCACGCCGAGGCGGAAGTTTAAGGAGACGTAGACAATGTTCGTCGCGGCGGTGAGGCGATGACCTTGGAGGACTTTTTCGTGGCTGGCGCCGGTGACAAAAGTGCCGCCGTGGAAACAGACAACGACAGGCAAGACCTCATCAGTGTCGGGCCTGACGATGTCTAAGTTGAGGCAGTCCTCCGAACCTAGCACCGTGCCACGGATGCCGAAGGTGCCTTGCATGGCGGGTGGGCCGAAGCGTGTGCAGTCGCGCACCCCAGGCCAGGGTTGGACGGGTTTCGGTTCGCGGAACCGGTGAGTACCAGCGGTGTTGGCGCCGAATGGCACGCCACGCCAGGTGCGCATTCCGGTGTGCGGGTCGACTTGACCGCGCACGGCTCCGGCCGTTGTCTGTACGACTGGTTGGCGGCGCGCATTCATGCGTTCAAGCCTAGAGCGTTTCCGCCCGGTCTTCCCGGGATATGAAGTCGTTCTATGCTGTACCAATTACCCATCGCCAGTTCACGGCAGGAGGATAAACGTGTTCGGTAAGAAGAAATCAACGCAGATCGACGAGACGGAGCTCCGCAAGGAAATCAAGGTCGCGCTGCAGGAAAATTCAGCGCAGCTGGAAAAGGACGCGGGCAAACTCGGTCGTGTTTTCATCGGCGCGGTGGACAAGGCCGTGCGACTGCAGACCTCTGTGATCCGCGGATATGTAGATTGGTTGCGCCGCGACAACCCGGATAAGTCGCCGGCACAGATCCAGGCGATTATGGATAAGCATCTGAAAAACACCGTCACGGGCACCGGTGCCGGTGTGGGTGCCGCTGCGGCAGTACCAGGCGTTGGCCTGTTCACAGGTGCTGCTGCTGTGGCCGGCGAGTCCGCCCTCTTTCTGGATATCGCGGCGTTTTACGCCATGTCATCGGCATATTTGCGTAGCGACGACATCTCCGACCCCGAGCACCGCCGCGCCATCGTGCTGACCACGCTGATGGGTACGAAGGGTCTAGCAATCGTGGATACGCTGCTCGGCGAAAACTCCCGCAAGCTGCCTGGCAAGGCCACCCTGTCGCGCTTTTCTGGCCCGACGCTCAATGAGACCAACAACGTGCTGCAGCGCATGGCTATGCGTTCGCTGCGTCGTTCCATGCGTCGCGCCTGGCTGGGCAAGATGCTGCCGCTCGGCCTGGGTGCGATTGCCGGTACGACGGTGAACCGCAAGCTGGCCGGCAACATCATCGATAACATTCAGCAGGCCCTCGGCCCGGTGCCGCTGCAGTTTGCCACCCCGCTCGAGCCCGAAGACACGGCCGATGAGACCGGTCGCATCAAGGGTGGCTTCAACCCGAAGGAATTCGCTGCATGGATTTTGAAGATCTTCCGCGACGGTAAGGACAGTAGCGGGAAGGACAGCAACGACAAGGAACATGAGGACCACTAGCCCACTTCTTACCCAATCGCTCAAGGCGAACCGCGCGCCTGCCGCCGTCGCGTTCGCCGCTGCCATCTTGGCGGCGCTCACCCGCGTGGCCGAGCCCGCTCTTACTGGCCAAGCGATTGATATTGCCACCGGGAATGCGGACGGTTCCGTTGCCCGCGTGGCATGGCTGATGGTGGCAGTCGCAGCGGCCACCTACGTCCTAAGCATCATCCGGCGCACCACCTCCGGTCGCCTTGCCACGACCTCGCAACACTGGTTGCGCACCAAGATCCTGCGCACACTGCACCGCCTGGACGGGCCAGGACAGGACAAGATCGTGACCGGCCAGATTGTCTCGCGCTCGATCTCGGATCTGAACATGTACCAGATGGTCCTGGACACCCTGGAGATGATGCTCACGCGCATCGTGCAACTGGTAGCCACCTTGATCGTCATGCTGAGCATGGACGTCGCACTGACCGCGATGTCGCTGGCGCTGCTGCCCGTGCTCCTATGGGAGGCCAACCGGTCGCGCAAAACGCTCTACGCAGCAACGTGGGTCAACCAGCACGCCACCGCAGAACTTGCAGAGCACGTCGAACAAACCGTCTCCGGCGTGCGCGTGGTCAAGGCGTTCGGGCAGGAACAGCGCGAGATCGACCAGCTCGACAACCTTGGCCGCCACCTCTACGCGGTCAAGATGCGCGCAGCAAAACTCACCGCACGCTTCCAGCCGGTACTGTCCCAGCTGCCCAAGGTTGCACTCGTGGTCACCATCATCGCCGGTGGCATGCTCGCCATCCACGGAAGGATCTCCATCGGCCAGTTCGTCGCATTCACCGCGTACCTGACCACGATGACGTCCACCCTTTCCATGCTGACCAACCAGTACGTCCGCATGCAGATGGGTATGAGCTCCTTCGACAGGCTCGCGGATGTGCTGGCACTCGCACCTGAAGAGTCCACCGCAAACTCCACCGTGAATTCCACCGTGAATTCCACCGAAAACTTGCCTGCCGAACCCGGCCTGCACTTTAGCGACGTGCACTTTTCCACCGGCGGCCACAACGTCTTAAACGGCTTCACCCTTTCGGTCGCGCCGGGCGAGACCGTTGCAATGGTCGGCCCGCCCGGCGCGGGCAAAACCATGGCGGTGCAGCTAGCTGGCGGGTTCTACGCCCCGGATACGGGCACGGTCACCGGTGGCGATGTGGTCTGCGTTTTCGACGACGCCTTCCTTTTCTCTTCCTCCGTGCGCGACAACATCGCCATGGGGGCTGCCGATTACATGTCGCCGGACGAACTTGATGTCGCGGTGCGTGAGGCGGCACGTCTCGCCCTGGCAGACGAGTTCATCGAGCGTCTCCCCGACGGCTACGACACCCAAGTCGGTGAGCGCGGTCTCACCCTGTCCGGCGGCCAGCGCCAGCGCATCGCGCTCGCCCGCGCCCTCATGTCACAACCAGATGTGCTGGTGCTTGACGACGCCACCAGCGCCATCGACTCCATCAACGAAGCCCACATCTTGGCCAACCTGCGCGAGGCACTCAGCGACATCGCAGTGCTGACCGTGGCGCACCGCCAATCAACGGTGGATCATGCGGATCGGGTAGCGGTGGTGCGCGGTGGGGTCGTCGTCAAGCAAGGGCGCCGCGACGAGGTCATGGCAACCGACGAGTATCGCGCCTCCATGGATCCCGAGTCCGAAACGCTGTACGAGGAGATTGGCGACCTGTGGCCCGAAGTGGACACCGAACCCCAGGAACGCGTGATCGTGCCGACGAGCGGGCGCGCCTCCACCATCAACGCCACCCCGGAACTGCTCGCGCGTGTGGAGCGCCTCCCGGAAGCGCGCGAACTGCCGGATCTGGCCGAGCAGACACTGACCCGCCTGCGCACCCCGTCAAGCGAATTCCACATCCGCGACATGTTCAAGGCCGTGCGCTGGCTCATCGCTGGCACCGTCGCCCTACTGATTGTGGGCGTGCTGGCGGACTTGGCCTTCCCCACCATCGTGCGCGCCGCCGTGGACCGCGGCATTACCCCAAGTAACCAGGAGAACCTGATCAACGCGGGGCTCATTGCACTCGGCGTAGTCGCAATCGCCTGGGCCTCGGATGCACTGATGACTGTCCTGTCGTCGCGCTCCGGCGAACGCCTCCTCTACGGGCTGCGCCTGCGCTCCTACGCGCACCTGCAGCAACTGGGGTTGAGTTACTTCGAATCGCGACTGTCCGGCAAGATCATGACGCGCATGACCACGGACATCGACACCCTGTCGAGCTTCCTACAAACCGGACTCGCACAGGCGATTGTCGCCGTCGGCTCTCTCGTGGGCGTGATCGTTATGCTCGTTGCCACAGACGGCGAACTCACCCTCATCGCGCTGACCGCCGTCCCGGTGATTGTCGTCGCTACCTGGGCGTTCAGAGTCTTCTCCAAGCGCTACTACCAGGCCTCACGCGAACAGATCTCCACGGTCAACGGCGAGTTCGCAGAACTCATCGGCGGCATCCGCACCACCCAAACCCACCGCGCGCAGCCCCACTTTGAAGCACACTTCACGGCCCTAAGCGACGAATACCGCCGCCTGCGCATGCGCTCTGTCACCCTGGTCGCGCTGTACTTCCCAGGCATGCACTTCATCTCCCAAACCATGACCGCCGTCATCGTCGGCTTTGGTGCGGGACGCATCGCCGACGGATCGCTGTCCGTCGGTGTGCTCGTCGCATTCACCATGTACCTCGGCCAGCTCTACGGCCCCATCCAGCAGCTTGGCCAAATCTTCGACTCCTGGCAGCAAGCCACCGTCAGTTTCGACCGCATCCGCGCACTGCTTGCCCAACGCACCACCGTCCCCGATACCGGCACCAACCCGGGTGCTCACAGCGCCGCAAGTGGGCCATTGCTTTTCGACGACACCACCTTCTCCTACTCAGCCTCCACCGATACAGACGCCTCCCCCGTGATTGACCACATGGACCTGACCATCGAGCCAGGTACCACCGTGGCACTCGTCGGCCCAACAGGTGCGGGCAAATCCACCGTGGTCAAACTGCTCGCCCGGTTCTACGACCCCACCTCGGGCAAGGTGCGCGCCTCCGGCACAAACATCGTGGAATTCCCGCTTGCAGACTGGCGCCGCGCACTCGCCCAGGTCCCGCAGGAGTCCTACCTGTTCCCCGGCACCGTCGCGGACAACATCGCCTACGGCGCGCCGGGCGCGACCCCAGAAGAGATCGAGGCAGCGGTGAACCGCATTGGCGCGCTCGGTGTCGTCGATACGATCCCCGGCGGCTTCAACGCGCGCGTCGGTGAACGCGGCCGAGGCTTGAGTTCCGGGCAACGCCAGATCATCGCGCTCGCACGCGCGGAGATGCTCTCCCCTGCCGTGCTACTTCTCGACGAAGCCACCGCCACCCTTGATCCCGCAACCGAACGCGCGGTACTCGACGCCGCCGACCGCGCAACCTCGGGCCGCACGTCAGTGGTCGTCGCACACCGCCTCGCAACCGCTGCGCGGGCCGACCGAATACTCGTAATCGACGAAGGACGTATCATTGAGGACGGTTGCCACGAGGACCTCCTCACCGCCGGCGGTAGGTATGCCCAAATGTGGGCTGCCAACCGCTAACGGGGGTGAAAGACGGAAACCCCGTGGACAGGAACAACCCAAGTTCGCGCCATATCAGCGCGGACGATTACAGTCAAAGAAACGTTCCGCGAAATCGAAACAGAAGGAAGGCGAGAACCTGCCGTGAGCAGCGAAAACACGTTCGGCCAGAACAGCTGGCTGGTTGACGAGATGTTCCAGCAGTACAAGGACGACCCGAACTCGGTCGACGCCGAATGGCGTGAACTGTTTGAGAAAAAGGGTGCACCGAAGACCGCTAATGGCACGTCCAACGTCACCCCTTCGCAGGCAGGTGCAAGCCAGGCGAAGACCGACCCGAAGGTTGCCCGTTCCACCGGCGCACCTTCGCAGGATGGTCGCGAGACCAAGGTCGACGAGGCCGCAGCAAAGGTCTCTAACCGCCCGCAGCGCACCCTGCCGAAGCCGAAGGCCTCCCCGCTGGACAAGATCGCACAGGTCGAGGTCGAGCCGGGCGAGTTCCAGCTCAAGGGCGCATTCCGTGCGATTGCGAAGAACATGAACGAGTCGCTCGAGGTGCCGACGGCGACGACCGTGCGAGACATGCCGGTCAAGCTCATGTTTGAGAACCGCGCGCTGATTAACGACCATCTCAAGCGCACCCGTGGCGGCAAGGTCTCCTTCACCCACATCCTGGGCTACGCCATCGTCCTGGCGACGAAGCTGCACCCGGACATGAACAAGAACTACAAGGAGGACGGCAACAAGTCCTTCGCCATCCAGCCAGAGAACGTCAACCTCGGCCTGGCTATCGACCTTCCGGGCAAGAACGGTTCCCGCTCCCTCGTCGTCGCTGCGATCAAGGAGTGCGAGAAGAAGTCCTTCTCCGAGTTCGTTGACGCATACGAGGACATCGTCGCTCGTGCACGCGACGGCAAGCTGACCATGGATGACTTCTCCGGTGTCACCATCCAGCTCACCAACCCGGGCGGCATCGGCACCCGCCACTCCATCCCGCGCCTGACCAAGGGCCAGGGCACCATCGTCGGCGTTGGCGCTATGGACTACCCGGCAGAGTTCGCCGGCGCGTCCGAGGACCGCCTCGCTGAGCTCGGCGTTGGCAAGCTGGTCACGCTGACCTCCACCTACGACCACCGCGTCATCCAGGGTGCAGAGTCCGGCGAGTTCCTGCGCGACATTTCGCAGCTGCTTATCGACGACAAGTTCTGGGACGAAATCTTCCAGTCCATGCAGATCCCGTACTCCCCGCTGCGCTGGGCACAGGATCTTCCGAACACGGGCATCAACAAGGACACCCGTGTCATGCAGCTCATCGAGGCATACCGCTCCCGCGGCCACCTCATCGCTGACACCAACCCGCTGCAGTGGCACCAGCCTGGTCTGCCGAAGCCGGATTCCCGTGACCTGCTCATGGAAACCCACGGCCTGACCCTGTGGGATCTGGACCGCACCTTCCACGTCGGCGGCTTTGGCGGCAAGGAACAGATGACCCTGCGCGAGGTCATGTCGCGTTTGCGCTCCGCCTACACCCTCAAGGTCGGCTCCGAGTACTCCCACATCATGGACCGGGACGAGCGCGAATGGCTGCGCGACCGCGTCGAAGCCGGCATGCCTAAGCCGACCGGTGCAGAGCAGAAGTACATCCTGCAGAAGCTCAACGCCGCTGAGGCCTTTGAGAACTTCCTGCAGACGAAGTACCTCGGCCAGAAGCGCTTCTCTCTCGAGGGCGCAGAAACCCTCATCCCGCTGATGGACGCCATCATCGACACCGCTGCAGGCCAGGGCCTGGAAGAGGTTGTCATCGGCATGCCACACCGTGGCCGCCTGAACGTCCTGTTCAACATCGTGGGCAAGCCTGTTGCAACGATCTTCAACGAGTTTGAAGGCAACGTGCGTGCAGCCCAGCAGGGTGGCTCCGGTGACGTGAAGTACCACCTCGGCTTCGAGGGCGAGCACATCCAGATGTTCGGCGACGGCGAGATCAAGGTCTCCCTGGCTGCTAACCCGTCCCACCTTGAGGCAGTCGATCCGGTGCTCGTCGGTATGGCACGCGCCAAGGAAGACCAGATCAAGGCTACCAAGGGCCGCGAAGACCACCCGGTGGTTCCGCTTATGCTCCACGGCGACGCATCGTTTACCGGCCTGGGCATTGTCCAGGAGACCCTGAACCTGTCCCGACTGCCGGGCTACACCGTCGGCGGCACCATCCACATCGTGGTGAACAACCAGATCGGCTTCACCACCACCCCGGATTCCGGCCGTTCCTCCTACTACGCCACCGACCTGGCCAAGGGCTTCGACTGCCCGGTCTTCCACGTCAACGGCGACGACCCGGAGGCAGCCGCTTGGGTCGCCCAACTCGCTACCGAATACCGTCGCGAGTTTGGCAAGGACGTCTTCATCGACCTCATCTGCTACCGCCTGCGTGGCCACAACGAGGCCGATGACCCGACCGTGACCCAGCCGGTCATGTACGAGCGCATCAACAACCACCCGTCGGTACGTACCCGCTACACCCAGGACCTCATCGGTCGTGGCGACATCACGAAGGAAGACGCAGAGAAGGCCGCACAGGACTTCCACGACCAGCTCGACGCGGTCTTCACCGACGTGAAATCCGAGAAGGGCCAGCCGAGCGAGCAGACCGGTATTACCAATTCTCAGGAGCTCACCCGCGGCCTGGACACCAACATCACCGAGGAGCAGTTCAAGCGCCTCGCAGATGCATACGCCAACCTGCCGGAGGACTTCACCCCGAACAAGCGCCTGAAGTCCGTTCTGTCCAAGCGAGGCGGTTCGTTCACCGACGGCGACATCGACTGGGGCTGGGGCGAGCTGCTCGCCTTCGGTTCCCTGGCTGAGAAGGGCAAGTTTGTCCGCCTCGCCGGTGAGGACTGCCAGCGCGGTACCTTCACCCAGCGTCACGCAGTGCTGTACAACCCGGACAACGCCGAGCCGTTCAACCCGCTCGACCACAACGCGCAGGAAGCCGGCAACGGCGGCCAGTTCCAGGTCTTCAACTCCGCCCTGACCGAGTACGCAGGCATGGGCTTCGAGTACGGCTACACCCTTGGCAACAAGGACGCCGTCGTCGCTTGGGAAGCACAGTTCGGCGACTTTGCCAACGGCGCCCAGACGATTATCGACGAATACCTGTCCTCCTCCGAGACCAAGTGGGGCGAAGTGTCCTCCCTGATCTCCCTGCTGCCGCACGGCTACGAGGGCCAGGGCCCGGACCACTCGTCGGCACGCATCGAGCGCTACCTGCAGCTCGTCGCGGAAGGTTCCATGACCATCGCCCAGCCGTCCACTCCGGCTAACCACTTCCACCTGCTGCGCCGCCAGGCTCTCGGCGAGATGAAGCGTCCGCTGGTCGTCTTCACCCCGAAGTCCATGCTGCGCAACAAGGCTGCAGTGTCCCAGCCGTCTGACTTCACCGAGGTCAACCGCTTCCAGTCCGTCATCGACGACCCGAACTTCGTCGAGCGCGGCAACAAGAAGATCGGCGACACCGACAAGGTGAAGACCATCATGCTGTGCTCCGGCAAGATCTACTGGGAGCTGGACAAGAAGCGTCAGAAGGATGGCCGCGACGACATTGCGATCGTCCGCGTGGAGATGCTCCACCCGATCCCGTTCAACCGCCTGTCGGATGCGTTCAAGAACTACCCGAACGCCAAGGAGATCCGCTGGGTGCAGGACGAGCCGGCAAACCAGGGCGCATGGCCGTTCTACAACGAGCACCTGCGCACCCTGATCCCGGACATGCCGGAGATGGTCCGCGTGTCCCGTCGTGCACAGTCCACCACCGCAACCGGTGTGGCCAAGGTGCACCAGCAGGAAGAAAAGCAGCTGCTTGAGGAAGCATTCGCTGACTAACCTGCACACCTAAAAACTCCGGCCCGGCTTGTGAAAAGCCGGGCCGGAGTTTTTGTTATTCGGTTATTTGGACGCAGAGTCCGGGTCGATCACATCCTCTGGGTCTGCCGGGGTGTCGTGGTGGACGTCGATGTGGGCGTATTCGATCATCCACTCCGCAATCGCATCCTCCACCGTGGCACCCTTGTCCACTTCTTCCGCCATCTCCTCGAGACGGTCAGTGGACAGCACGCGGGTGATGAAGTTCAGGCGGTTGATCTCACCGTGATCGAACGTGCCTTTATGAAACACCGGAATGACGTTTTGCGGCAGCTCACTCTCTCCGCACGCTTGGGCGGGTGACGGGTCGACGGTGCGCATATCCCCCGGCATAGCGGCGACAGCGGCCCCATAGACCTCGTCGGTATAGGCGCCATCGGTCACATCGCCGCCCGCTAGCTCCTTGGCGGCCTTAGGGTCCGACTCTTCGAGCAGACGCCCAGTGCACGTGACGACGAAGTCAATCGGCTGCTCACGCAACACCTCAAGCGTCGGCGCGTCATCCAGCCCCGTCACTGAGGTCACGCTCGTCGGCCGGCCTTGGCCCTTAAGTACGCGGCTGTAGATCTCCCCAAGTACGACTTGTTCGTTGGAGGCGCCGTCGATGGCGATGGCGATATCGGCCTTCTCCGGCCGCGCCTGAGTGTAGATGTTGTCCTCCGACGCGCAACTAGAGAGCGCAACCGCGGCCGTGCACAGGGCTGCGGCTGCAACAAACTGGTGGTGTGCCTTCATGGTCGGTTACTCGCCGATGACGTTTTCAGAGGCGGGAGTGCGACCGCCTGCTTGTGCGATCATGTCGCGGGCCTGCGGTGCAGCATCCGGCTCGCACAGCACGTCGTAGCGGCCAGCCACGATCGTGGTTGCAGACGCGAAGTCGCGCTTGCCGCCGGTGAACGCGTAGGCCACAGCGGAGGCCACCGTGCCGAAGATCGCACCGATAACAACCGCCCACACGAACATGGTCAGGCCAGCACCCGGAACCGAGATGAGGGAAAGCAGCAGGCCGAAAAACAGGCCCATCCACAAACCCGACAGCGCGCCGGTGCCCAGCACCTTCGGCCATGTAAGCCGGCCGGTAATCTTTTCCACCTGCATCAAGTCCACACCAACGATGGAAAGCTTCTCTACAGGAAACTCCCTGTCGGACAGGTTGTCCACGGCGCGTTGCGCCTCGGCGTAGGTGGAAAAGCTGCCCACAGGCCAGCCGGTGGGCACCTCTGTGACACCAATACGCTTATTCAACGATGGGTTCATAGGTTCAGTCATGCTGGGTAGTCTATCGGGATTCCAAAATCCCCCAGGAACGGCCGTATAATCGCGTGGCAATGGCTACTGAACATCAGATTTTGGAAAGCGATGTCCACGAAGCGCTTTCGCGCGTTGATGACCCGGAGATCGGCAAACCGATCACGGAGCTCAACATGGTGGAATCGGTCACCATCGACGGCAACAATGTTGCGGTCGGTATTTATCTCACAATCGCTGGCTGTCCGATGCGCGACACCATCGAGTCAAATGTGCGCGCTGTAGTCGAGGAGCTCGACGGCGTGGGCGACGTGAGCGTCACTCTCCACACGATGAGCGACGAGCAGCGCCGTGCGCTTGCCCAGAAACTCCGCGGCGAGCAGACCGGCCCGGCGATCCCATTTGCGGATCCGGATACGCGCACGCGTGTTATCGCGGTGGCCTCCGGCAAGGGTGGTGTGGGTAAGTCCTCGATGACCGTGAACCTGGCCACCGCTATGGCCGCCCAGGGCCTGACGGTGGGCATTGTTGATGCCGATATCTACGGCCACTCGGTGCCGGGGTTGATGGGTTCTGAGGACCAGGGCCCCACGCTTGTCGACGAAATGATCATGCCTCCTATCGCCCACGGCGTGCGCCACATCTCGGTGGGACAATTCGTGGAAGGCAACGCCCCTGTCGTGTGGCGTGGCCCGATGCTTACCCGTGCGATCCAGCAGTTCTTGGGCGACGTCTACTGGGGTGATCTGGACGTGCTGTTCATGGATCTGCCCCCGGGAACGGGTGACGTGGCAATCACCGTCGCGCAGTTGGTGCCGAATGCGGAGCTGCTGATCATCACCACCCCGCAGGCTGCGGCAGCCGAAGTCGCGGAGCGCGCCGGCACGATTGCGCAGCAGACTGACCAGAAGATCGCCGGCGTGATTGAGAACATGTCGGGCATGACCATGCCGGACGGCACGGTACTCAACATCTTCGGCGAGGGCGGGGGCGAGCACGTCGCCGAGCGCCTGACCCAGCTGACCGATTCCGATGTGAAACTACTCGGCTCCGTACCCCTGGACCCGAAGCTGCGTGAACACGGCGATACCGGCACCCCGGTTGTCATCTCCGATCCGGAGTCGCCGGCGGCCAAGGCGGTGCTTGAGATCGTCGACAAGCTAAAGGTGCGCCCGAACTCACTGGCAGGCAAGAGCCTGAACCCGCAGGTTAAATAACGTCCTCCCAGGAGAACCCTTTGCGCTCCGGCTGCGTACCGCGCGGCTCGGGGCGCATTTGTTGTTGCGGCGGCGCCTGTGGTGGTGTCTTCGGCGCTGGAGGCTCGCTGGGGTCGTTGTCTTCGAACAACACCTTCGCCATCGCCCGCTTCGGCCCCATCGCCGCATAGCGCGAGACAGTATCGATCGGCTTCTTAAACTCCTCGAACTCCCCCAGCTCGCCGTTGAGTTCCGCCTTGGCGTTGTTGATCGCTTTCTTGGCCGCATAGATCGCGGCGCGCACATCCTCGACGACAGAAGGCAGGCGTTCGGGCCCGATCACGATCAACCCGATGATCAGGATGAAGAAAATCTCGCCCCAACCGATGCTAGAAAACACCTAACTCACCTTACTCACGGTGCGTCAGCGAGCGAATCGCAGACTCCACTCGGCTCCGGATCCCCTTGGGGGTTTCGGGGGTGTCGGTCACGTCTTCGTCGCAAAGCATCGCCAGTCGCTCCACAAGCGACGCCGGGGCGTGCATGTCGGAGGAATTACACACCTGCAGACGCTGCGACGTCCCACGCTGCGCCTGAACTTCCTCACAACACTCCCCACACAACCGCAGGTGCCGCTCGGCGCGCAGCGTGGCAGCCTTGGACAACTCGCCGTCCGCATAGGCGGCAATCGCCTCCGGATTGAGATGATCCGTGGAGTTAAACCTAGTCACGGCGCCGACTCCTTCCCTACTACCGGGCGCGGATGAGTTCCTTCGCGGCGGCGCTGTGGAGGGCTTGTTTCTCCAACGACTCGCGCATCTGCGCGCGACCGCGGTGGATACGCGATCGTACAGTACCCATCTTCACTCCGAGGGTTTCAGCGATCTCCTCGTAGCTCATCCCCACCACATCACACAGGACCACGGCCACGCGGAACTCCGGCTTCAAATCGTCCAACGCCTTCTGCAACGCAGGGTCCAGGTTGGTCACGGAGTACGCATCTTCCGGGGTCATGTCGGTGCCGGGCACGCGCTCGTAATCCTCGGGCAGCGCCTCCATGCGGATCTTGGCGCGACGACGCACCATGTCCAAAAACAGGTTCGTGGTGATGCGGTGCAGCCAACCCTCGAACGTTCCAGGCTGGTACTGCTTCACGTTGCGGAACACACGCATGAACGTCTCTTGCGTAAGATCTTCCGCGTCGTGCTGATTACCGGAGAGGCGAAACG
Organism: Corynebacterium sp. HMSC055D05; assembly: GCF_001810365.1. Classification (NCBI taxonomy): domain Bacteria; kingdom Bacillati; phylum Actinomycetota; class Actinomycetes; order Mycobacteriales; family Corynebacteriaceae; genus Corynebacterium; species Corynebacterium sp. HMSC055D05. Next base: position 15,369 of record NZ_KV801069.1, on the reverse strand, counting down.
CCAGGCGGTAGACACTGTCGGCATGTTCTTTCACCAGTTCAGACCAGGTCGGCATTGCTGCCTGGCCTGCGTCAAACGCTGCGGTACCGGTGAGTGGAACGTCAGTGCTCATGCGCAACAGTTTCGCAGACTCACTGCCCCAAAGCCAGCCAACCAGTTAACAGAATCCTGTGAACGCAACACGGCTATGATGTGGCGTGTGAGTGAGACCGCATTTACCCAGATGAACTCGTACCTCGCCGCCCGTTCCACCGAAGGCGGCCACCTTTCCAACCAGGTTGCGGAAGCTTTGCGCGCAGCGCGCGAGGACGCTGCCGAAAACGGCACCCCGGCACCCAGCCCGGTGGTCGGCGACCTGTTGACGGTGCTCGCGGCGGCAACCCCGAACGCATCCCAGGGTGCGGTTGCGGTGACCCCGGCCGCCGGTGTTGTGGGCTTGCACCTGCTCGCAGGCCTGCCGGAGAAGGCCACCATGACCTGCATCGAGCCGGAAGCCGCACTGCAGGCCGGCGCGAAGGAAGCGGTGCGCAACGCAGGGTTTAGCCCGTCGCGTGTGCGTTTCCTCACCGCACGTCCCCTCGAAGTAATGGGGCGCTTGGCTAACGACGCCTACCAGATCGTCTACGCAGACGTCTCCCCCGTCGAACTGCGCCCGCTCATCGAGGCCGCCTGGCCGTTGCTGGCCCCGGGCGGCACGTTGGTGCTTGCAGGTTCGCTTCTCGACGGCACCGTGGCCGACCCCACCCGCCGCGACCGCGAAACAGAGGCCGCCCGTGAGGCGGATGAGTTCGTCGATACGCTGACAGCCGAGCGCGGCGCCGCGGTGGCGCGTCTGCCGCTTGACGGCGGCCTGACGCTGATCACCAAAATCGGCTAAACAACTTCGCTCTTACCGACGACGACAACACCGCCGTCGGACACCGTGAACCGCTCGCGGTCGCGCTCCGTATTCACACCGACCGTCTCCCCATCGGAGACGTAAACGTTCTTGTCCAGGATGCAGTGGCGCACCACCGCGCCCTTGCCCACGCGCACACCCGGCATGAGCACAGAGCCCTCCACCGTCGCGCCTTCTTCGATGCGCACGTCGGTGGACAGCACCGAGTTACGCACCGTCGCACCGGAAATGATCGAGCCGGACGCCACAATGGACTCCTGCGCAATACCACCGAGGACGAACTTTGCCGGGGGCAGGTTGTCGTCGTCAGTCGCGTGGATCGGCCACGCCTTGTTGTACAGGTTGAACACCGGGTGCGAGGAAATCAGATCCATGTGGGCCTCGTAGAACGAATCAATCGTGCCCACATCACGCCAGTAACCCCGGTCGCGGTCCGTGGCACCCGGCACCCCGTTGTTGGAAAAGTCATACACGTTCGCCTCGCCCTGCGCGACGAAGTACGGGATGATGTCGCCGCCCATGTCGTGGCTGGAATCCTCGTTCTGCTCGTCCTCCAGCAGCGCCTGGATTAGCGCCTCGGTAGAGAAGCAATAGTTGCCCATCGATGCGAACGTCATCTCCGGATCGTCCGGGGTACCCGGTGGGTCGGCCGGCTTTTCCAAAAACTCGGTGATCGTGCCGTCATCGTCGGCCTGGATGCAACCGAACGCGCTCGCCTCCGCACGCGGCACGCGAATGCCTGCCACGGTGGCAGCCTTACCCGAAGCGATGTGATCTTCAACCATCTGCGACGGATCCATCCGGTAGACGTGGTCCGCGCCAAAGACCAAGACGTAGTCAGGCATGTCGTCGTAAATGAGATTCAGCGACTGCACAATCGCATCCGCCGACCCGTTGTACCAACGCTTCCCGCGACGCTGCTGCGCCGGCACCGACGCAATGTACTGCTGTGTTGGGCCAGAAATGTTCCACGCCGTAGCCACATGGCGGTCCAGAGAGTGCGACTTGTACTGCGTCAACACCGCAATACGCATGTAGCCGGCGTTGACCAAATTCGACAGCACAAAATCGATCAAACGGTAGTTGCCGCCGAACGGAACGGCGGGTTTGGCACGGTCAGCCGTCAGGGGAAACAGGCGCTTGCCTTCCCCGCCGGCCAGGACAATGGCGAGAACTCGAGGCTGGCTTTTCATAACCGCAAGGCTAATGCCAATTCAAGGCTCGTGCAGGGATTCCGCAACGTCAGTAGGCTCGGCGGACATGAAGGTAGGAATGCTCACGCGCGAATACCCGCCGGAGGTCTACGGCGGCGCCGGGGTGCACGTCACAGAACTCACGCGGTTCATGCGCGAATTCGCCGACGTCGACGTCCATTGCATGGGCGCCCCACGCGACGGCGCCGGTGTCTTTGTCCACGGCGTCGACCCCGCACTCGAGGGGGCCAATAGCGCGATCAAAACCCTGTCCACAGGCCTGCGCATGGCCGATGCCGCAGCCGGGCTCGACGTGGTGCACTCGCACACGTGGTACGCGGGCCTCGGCGGCCACCTCGCCGGGCTGCTCCACGAGATCCCCCACGTGGTCACCGCCCACTCGCTCGAGCCGGACCGCCCGTGGAAGCGCGAACAGCTCGGCGGCGGCTACAACGTGTCCTCCTGGTCGGAGAAAAACGCGATGGAAAACGCCGACGCGGTCATCGCCGTATCTGCCGGAATGAAAGATGCCATTTTGCGCGCCTACCCGCGTATCGACGACTCCCGCGTCCACGTCGTCCTCAACGGCATCGACCCCGCCAACTGGTACCCGGACACCGGCACCATCGCCGAAGAACTCGGAGTAGACACCTCGCGGCCGGTCGTCGCGTTTGTCGGGCGCATCACCCGCCAAAAAGGTGTCGCCCACCTGCTCAAAGCAGCACAGCTTTTCGACGACGACGTCCAGCTCATCCTCTGCGCCGGCGCCCCCGACACCGAGGAGATTGCTGCTGAGACGCGTGGGCTCGTCGAAAAGCTACAAGCGCAGCGTGACGGCGTGTTCTGGGTCCAAGACATGCTGCCCGCCGAAAAAGTACGACAGGTCTACACCATCGCCGACGTCTTCGTCTGCCCATCCGTCTACGAACCGCTGGGCATCGTGAACCTGGAGGCCATGGCGTGCGGCACCGCGGTGGTAGCCTCGCGCGTCGGCGGCATCCCCGAAGTCGTCGTCGACGGCGAAACCGGCGTGCTTGTGGACTACACGCCCGACGACACCACCGACTTCGAACAACGCCTCGCCGAGGCGGTCAACGCCGTCGCCGGCGACAAACACCGCGCCGCCACCATGGGCAGCGCCGGACTCACCCGAGCCAAAGAATCCTTCTCCTGGCGCACAATCGCGAAACAAACCGTAGACATCTACAAGGGGTTGATCTGATGACGGTCTACCGTCCCGAACTACACGTCACCGCAGAACGCGGCATTCTCGAAGGCCCAGCTGGCGTATTCCGCATCGGCAGCCGCGAGAACCGCCTGTGGCACATGTTCTACCAGTACCGCCCAACCCCCGACACCCCGAGCCGCTGGGGCCACGAAGTCAGCGAAGACGACGCATTCAACTGGCTCGACTGCAACGACGTCATCGTCCCCTCCGGCGACGAAACCAACATCCGTGCAGGGTCCGTCACCTCCGCGGGCGACGGCGTCAACCTGTACTTCTCCTCCGAAACCCCGGCAGGAAACACCATCCAGATCGCCCACGTTGCGCACGTGGACAGGCTTTACGACGACCTCGACGCCGAAGACGCTGACGCTGACGACACTGACGTCTCCGATGCCGCCGAGCGCACCGGCACCGCAGTCGACGACACCGCCGGCGACACCAATTTCCGCTCGCCTTGCGTCGTACCCGCCTGGGACACGGAAGCCGACCGCAATCAAGGCCACGACGGCTGGCTTATGCTCGCCGTGACCGGGCCTGTCACCGACCCCAAGCCGGTCGTCCTCACCTCCCCCGACGGCCGAGACTGGGAGCTGCAAGGCCCGCTCGAGTTCAATGGCGAGACGGGCATCACCCTCGATGCCTCCCTCGTTGCCCCACGCATCGTGCGCCTGCGCGACGAAGTCGACGGCGAAATCCGCGACGTCCTGTTCATCACCCTCGAACGCGACGGCAAAGACACCGCCGTCTACGCCGTGGGCCGGCTGCGGGGCAACGTCTTCGACATCACCACGCCGTTTACGCTTCTCGACTACGGCCACGACTTCACCCGCCCACGCAACACCAACTACCCGCTGGACGAAACCACTGCGGAAAACCGCTACGAGCGCGCCTACCTGCTCGGGTTCATGACCAACACCGACCGCGCCGGCGACCCCACCCTCGAACCCAACTGGGCCACCGAAGGCTGGGCCAACGCCCTCACCCTCCCGCGCCGCGCCACCCTGCAGGGTGGCCGCCTCTTCCAAGTGCCCGCACCAGGCCTGCCAGACGCCGTCAGCGCCACCGACCGCGCCCGCATGTGGGCCGGCCTGTGCGAAATCCCGGCCGGCTCCCAGGTCACCCTCGAGGTGCTCGACGGCAACAACGAACCGGCTGCGGTGATCACTCATAACGGCGAGCAGCTCACACTCGACCGCCTCGACGGCTCCCCCGCAACCGCACCGCTTCACGACGACGACGAAGACAACGTCACCGTCATCGTCGACGGCTGCACCCTCGAGGTCTACGCCGGCGGCGGCAGCGTTGTCATGTCGTCGCGCATCTGGCCCGAAGGCGGCTGCAACGGCATCCGCAGCCGCGCCACCGGCGAAGCATCCATCAGCGGCGAGTGGCGCCGCGGATACCCCGCCCGCTTCTAAGCCAGCCGGCGCGTGAGCCGGCACATGAGCTAGGCACAGCAAGAAGGTCCGCATCACGCGGGCCTTCTCCGTTTCTTTAGCGCGTCGTGAGCGAAGCGCCGGCGCGCTACTTCTTGCGCAGGCGGATCAGCTGGGCGCGGGCGGTGACCTCCATCTGCTCCGGGAGGTCCTCGAGTCGCGCGTGCAGCACGTCCTTATCCAGGTGACGCGCCGACGGGCTCATACCCACCTGCGCGGCGATCGCGTCACGGCCCAGGGTCATCGGGAACGAAATCAACTCCGGATCAGCCACCGGGGTCAGCCACTGCGCCGACTGCTCGATCAGTCGCGCCACCTTGCCGTCCTCCACCCCGAGGATGCCGAGCGGCTCGCGCAGCTCATCGAGGTGGCCTTGGTCGGCGACGAGGATGACGGCCTCGCCGTCGTCGCTAAGCACACGCGCAAACTCCGCAGGATTGCGCGGCGCGAACACCACCGTCACCACATCAACCGCCCCCGTGCGGATAGGCAGCTGCTCCCACACATCCGCCACAATCGCACCCAAACGCGGATGCGCCTTAGCCAAATGCTTCGCAGCAGGCACCGAAATATCCAACCCCACGCCACGCGCGCCATCAATTAGGTCCAGCGTGTGCGCGAGGTAGTAGCCGGTTCCGGCGCCAGCCTCCAGAATTACCGGATCATGATCGCCTGCGGCATGCTCCACAACATCCGCCACACGATCCGACACCGCCTCCACAAACGGCGCGAAATGGCCATTCGACAGGAACGTTTCGCGAGAGTTGATCATCTCCAGCGAATCGCCCTCATGATTCAGCCCGCGCCCCGACGCGAGCGTGACATAACCCTGCTTGGCTACGTCATAAGAATGCCCCGATTCGGAGACGAGACGACCAAAATCGTCCTCGCCCCGAAGCGGGGTCAGGTCTACCGGGTCCGCGAGTACATCCACGATCTCGTTGAGCATGTGGTGATACTACCGCGTTTGGCCGGAACTATTCTCCAGCAGCCTCCGTGAGCAAGCGGCCAAGTTCGCCAGCCTCTTCCTTGCTCAGTTCAATGACGAGGCGTCCGCCACCGTCAGACGGGATACGCATGACGATCTTGCGCGACTCCTCCACCGCTTCCATCGGGCCACTACCGGTACGCGGCTTCATTGCTGCCATCGTCAACACTCCTTATTGCTTTGTTTCCGAAACGTGTTCTTCCGGAGATTCTACCCGTGTTTCCGGCGCAAGGTTGCCGCCCGCCAACTGTTCGATGAGCGCATCGACCTGATCCATGCGGTAACCGCGGTGCACAACCTCGAGCTGAATGTCGCCGAAGTTGCCTTCTTCCACCGCGCGGCGGTTGGCTTCCTTCACCTCTTCTGTTGGTGGCATGGGCGGCAGGGCCTCGCCGCGGCCGAAGACGGTGGCGAACAGTTTGAGGCCAATGATGCTCAGCAGTGCGAGCACCAGGATGAGGATGATCCAGGAAAGCATGCGGGTTAGTTTAGCTGTCGGCCCAGGCGGGGCGCTCGCTGACCTCGACGGGGAATTTTCCCGCGCGCGCGAGAATCGTCTTTGCGACGACATCAGCCATCCCGGCAAGTTCATACAGCGGCCTATTGCGGTGGGTGCGGGGGCTCAGTTGCGCTTGCTGGATGGCTTTTGGGCCGTGGGCGCGGGCGACGTCGATGAGCAAGCCCGCTTCCACCCCGTAGCCGGCGACGAATGGCAGCGAAAGCGCGGTTGAGCGCCGGATGGCGTATTCGCCGGCGAGCGGCTGGTCCACGGCGATCTCCGGGAAGAGGGCGCGCAGGAGGGGTTTCGCGGTCAGTTCGGTCACGCGACCGCCGGCGCCTTCGCGGGTGTAGGAGGCTTTGACGAGGTGGACGGTGTCGTCGATAAATCGCTCGGCGAGCGCGTCGACCCACCAGGGTTCGAGTGAGGTCACGTCGGCGTCGACGAAGACCACCACGTCGCCGCATGCGGCCTTCACGCCGCGCCACAGCGCCTCGCCCTTGCCGGGCCAGGGTGTGCGTGGGTCGACGTCGCGCCAGTTCACCACGGTTGCCCCGGCTGCGGCGGCGCGCTCGGCGGTGCGGTCGGTGGAGTCTGAGTCGATGACGATGACTTCGTCCGCTGACGAAGCCACACACTTTTCGACGACCCCACCCACCGTCGCCTCCTCATCCAGCGCAGGAATCACCACACTGATTCGTACATCGGTGCGCATGCCGGCGAGCGTGTCGGCACTCACGCGAGCCCCCGCACGGTTGCCAGCGGTGCCGCGGTGCCCTGGATCGCCTCGATCATGCGGATGACGTCGATCGTCGCCTCGACCTCGTGGACGCGAAACGCCGCCACCCCGCGCGCGGCCGCCCACGCGGTTGCTGCGAGGGTGCCGGGCACGCGCTGGGTGATGTCGGCACCGTTGAGGCCACGCCCGACGGTCTCGCCCACGAAATCCTTGTTGGACAGGGCCATGAGGACGGGCCAGCCGGTGGCGACGATTTCGTCGATACGCCGCAGGATCTCCAGCCCGTGGTAGGTGTTCTTGCCAAAGTCGTGCGTGGGGTCGATGAACACCGCTTCCTCCGGCACGCCCAGCGAGACGGCGCGCTCGGCCAAGGCGGTGGTTTCCGCAATCACGTCGGCGACCACGTCGTCGTAGTGCACCCGGTGCGGGCGCGTGCGCGGCGTGACCCCGCCGGTGTGCGAGCACACGTACCCCACGCGGTGGGCGCCTGCCACCTCAACCAACTCGGGGTCGAAGCCGGCCCACGTGTCGTTAATCAGGTCCGCGCCGGCTGCGATCGCCTCCTCGGCCACCGCGGCGCGCCAGGTGTCCACGCTCACCGTCACGTCCGGGTGGTGCTCACGCACCCCGGCAATAAGCGGCACGACACGGTCAATCTCCTCGGCAACGGACACGTCGTCGCCCGGGCCTGCCTTCACGCCGCCGATGTCGATGATGCTGGCCCCGGCGGAAACGGCGTCGTCGACACGCAAAAGCGCCTTCTCAATCGCGAACGTCGCACCCTTGTCATAAAACGAGTCGGGGGTGCGATTCACGATCGCCATGACCTCACTCATCGCGCAGGCGCTGATCCGTCATCACCTTGTGGGCCTCCACAATGTGCGCCACGGCCTCCTCCACCGAATCGGTAACCAGGTACAACTTCTCATCCCCCGGCGAAATCAACCCGCGGCCGAGCAACTGCTGCTCAATCCAATCCACGAGCCCGGACCAAAACTCCGTGCCCATCAGCACGATCGGGAAGTTGGTCACCTTGCCAGTCTGCACCATGCACAGCACCTCAAAGACCTCGTCCATCGTGCCGAAACCACCGGGCAGCGAAATAAACGCCTGCGAGTACTTCAAAAACATAGTCTTGCGAGCGAAGAAGTACCGGAAATTCAGACCCAGATCCACCCAGTCGTTCAGGCCCTGCTCAAACGGCAACTCGATACCCAAACCAACCGACAAACCATCCGCGTTGTGAGCACCCCGGTTCGGCCCCTCCATCAAACCCGGCCCACCGCCGGTGATCACGGCGTAGCCCGCCTCCACCAGCGCGCGGCCGACCTCGTAGGACAACTGGTACTCAGGCGTGCCCTCGCCAAGACGTGCGGAGCCAAACACCGTCACAGCCTTCGGCAACTCCGACAACGCATCAAACCCAGCCACAAACTCCGACTGGATCCGCATCACACGCCACGGATCCTGGTGCTTCCAATACCCATCAGACTGCCCCATGGACTCCAACAAACGCTGGTCATAAGTCGTGGCCTGCTCGGCCTCGTTGCGCAGCGCCATCGGCCCACGCAACTTCCGGTCACGGTCCGGGCGGGGGAAATTCAACGGAGCCATATCTCTTACTCGCTTTCAGCACTCAGGTAATCGAGCAACTGCGCCGCCACCTGACGAATCTCATCGACCGGGCACTGCTCGTCCTTCTTATGGGCAAACCCCGGATCGCCAGGCCCAAAGTTCACCGCAGGAACACCCAGGCTAGAAAAGCGCGCCACATCCGTCCAGCCGAACTTCGCACGGAAGTTCCCGCCCACAGCCTTGACCAGCCCAGCCGCGACCGAGTCACCCAGGCCAGGCAACGCCCCCGGCGCGACGTCGTCGTAAATGAGCTCGAGGCCCTCCTCCAGCGCGAGCGTCTCCTCCAAGTGCGCCTTCGCATCCTCGACGCTGCGATCCGGCGCGTAGCGGAAATTCACGATCAGTCGCGCGTGGTCCGGGATCGTATTCGTCGCCACGAAGCCCTCCAGCCCGACGACGTTTAAACCCTCGCGGTACTCGCAGTCGTCGATACGCACAGCGCGCGGCTCATACGCCGCGATACGGGTGAGCACGCCCGCAAGATCATGCGCCGCATTATGGCCAAGCCACGAACGCGCCGAATGCGCACGCGTGCCATGCGCATCCACAAACACGCGGATCGTACCCTGACAACCCGCCTCAATGATCGCACCCGACGGCTCGCCCAACAACGCAATATCACCCTGCAGCAACTCCGGATGATCACGCTCAAGGTGGTACAAGCCATTGAACTCCTGCGCCACCTCCTCGCCCTCATAAGCGATCAGCGTCAAATCATGCGCCGCCTTCCCCGGCTGCGCCAACGTGGCAAACGCATGCAAATAACACGCCAACCCCGACTTCATATCCACTGAGCCACAGCCGTGCAAAATACCGTCCGCGAGCCGATGCGGCGTGTTATCAGCCAACGGCACCGTATCAATATGGCCCGCCAACACCACCCGCGAATCCAACCCGAAACTCGTACGCGCCACCACGGTATTACCGAAGCGCTGCACCTCCGCATGCTCAAGGCCACGCAACGCAGCCTCAACGGCGTCCGCGATCGCCTCCTCATGGTGCGACGGCGACTCAATATCCACCAACGCAGCCGACAAAACAACAGGGTCCGCAAAAAGATCTAAGGAAGTCACACCGCGATCCTACGTTTACAATGACGGCCATGTCTTTGGGAGCACACGGCCTCGGAATCGCCAACATCGCCATAGACGGCACAGTGCTCGACACCTGGTACCCCAACCCCGAACTCACGCTTAACGACGACCACCCCACCACCACCCAACGCACCTCCGCCCACAACCTCTCCCCGGAGTTCCTGCGCCTCATCGGCGCCGACCGCGACCGCCTCGTCGAAACCGTGCCCGTCCGCACCACCATCGCCGACCTCGACGCCCCACCCATCGACGCCCACGACGTCTACCTCCGCCTCCACCTCCTCTCCCACCGCCTCGTCGAACCACTCACCATCAACCTCGACGGCGCCCTCAACCACCTCACCCCCGTCGCCTGGACCAACAAAGGCCCCTGCCTCCCCAACAACTTCGAAACCGTACGCACCAACCTCCGCGCCCGTGGCCCCATCCACGTCTACGGCATCGACCGACTCCCCCGCATGGTCGACTACGTCGTCCCCACCGGCGTCACCATCACCGAAGCCGAACGCGTCCGCCTCGGCGCCCACCTCGCCGAAGGCACCACCGTCGTCCGCGAAGGCTACATCTCCTACAACGCCGGCACCCTCGGCCCCGCACGCATCGAAGGCACCATCTCCTCCGCAGTCGCCGTCGGCGCCAACACCACCCTCGCCCGCGGAACCGCCCTCATCGCCACCCCCACCAACAACAACGCCCTCGCCCGCCAACCCATGCGCATCGGCGCCAACTGCCACCTCCACCCCACCGCCAGCATCAACGGCATCACCCTCGGCAACAACTGCGACATCGGTGCCGGCATCACCCTCGAACCCCACACCCGAATCTTCGACCCCGCCACCGGAGAAGATTTTCCCGCGGGAAAACTCACCGGCCGCAACAACCTGCGCATCCAACACGAGCCCTACACCACCGCCCCCGTGCTGCGCCCCGCAGAAACCACGCGCACGTAACACACGCATATAAACCGGAAAAGAATGCACTTCACTGCATGTCGAGGTTTAAGGTGTTCGACATGTCAACCCCCGTTTCCCCCGTCGCCGATTCCACCGCGCTCGCACGCGGCCTGAAAACGCGCCACCTCACCATGATGGGCCTCGGCTCAGCCATCGGTGCCGGGCTCTTCCTTGGCACCGGCGTTGGCATCGCAGCCGCAGGCCCCGCCGTCATCCTCGCCTACCTCGTCGCAGGCTTCATCACCGTGTGCTTCATGCAGATGCTCGCGGAAATGGTCGCCGCACGCCCGTCGTCGGGCACGTTCTCCACCTACGCCGAGCAAGCCTTCGGCCGCTGGGCCGGCTTCGCCATCGGCTGGCTGTACTGGTTCATGATGATCATGATCATGGCCGTCGAAATCACCGGCGCGTCCGCGATCGTCGCCCAATGGTTCGCCATTTCCCCCTGGATCCCGGCGCTGATCGCCATTGGGTTTTTCACCGTAATCAATTTCGCCGCGGTGAAAAACTTCGGCGAGTTCGAATTCTGGTTCGCCCTGATCAAGGTCGTTGTGATCGTGGCGTTCCTGTGCATCGGTGTGGCCCTGTGGCTCGGTGTGCTGCCCACCGGCGGGTTCGTAGGCCTGTCGAATATCAGCGAGGTCGGCTTCATGCCCAACGGCTGGGCTGGCGTTGCCACCGCGTTGCTCGCGGTCGCCTTCGCGTTCGGCGGCATTGAACTGGTCACCGTCGCCGCCGCCGAATCCGAAAACCCCGAAGCCGGCGTCCACTCCGCGATCCGCTCCATCATCTGGCGCATCTCCATCTTCTACATCGGCTCCGTGCTCCTGATCGTGCTGCTGTTGCCTTTCGACGAAATCGGCGGCGCGGACTCCGCAGCCGACTCCCCGTTCACTGCAGTGCTCGAAATGGCAAACATCCCGGGTGCCGTCGGCATCATGGAGGCCGTCATCGTCGTCGCCCTGCTGTCCGCCTGCAACACGCAGATCTACGGTTCCTCGCGCTTCATGCAAAACCTTGCTGTGCGTGGCGACGCCCCCGAGACCTTCGCTAAAACCGACCCCCGCGGCGTGCCCGTCCGTGCCGTGATCGTGTCCGTGTTCTTCGGCTTCGTCGCCGTTGCCCTGCAGTACTGGAACCCGCCCGGGCTGCTCGCCTTCCTCCTCAACGCAGTCGGTGGCTGCCTGATCGTGCTGTGGATCGTCGTCGCCCTCTCGTTCGTGCGTCTGCACCCACAACTCGAAGCAAACGGCGAAATCACCGACGTCCGCATGTGGGCACCAAACGTCCTGCCCTGGGTCATGGTTGCGCTTGCCGGCGGAGTTATCGCCCTGATGCTCGCCGACCCCGACGGGCGTTTCCAAATGTTCGCCGTCGCCGTCGTCGTCGGTGTTGTTTCCCTCGCGGGAATTTTGTGGACCCGCGCGACAGGAAAGCAACCGGCGAAGAAGAACGTGGCAGAGATTGAGGAGGTGCGGTAATGGGGTCGTCGACAAGCAATAGCGAGCTCGGCACCGGGCTGAAGTCCCGCCACCTGACACTCATGGGGCTCGGCACTGCCGTGGGTGCGGGCCTGTTCCTCGGCGTCGGCGTCGGCATTCGTGCCGCCGGCCCCGCGATTCTGGTCGCATACGCCATCGCCGGACTCATCGTCATTGCCGTGATGCGCATGCTCGGCGAAATGGCCGCCGCCCACCCATCATCGGGCTCATTCGCCACCTACGGACGCATGGCGTACGGCCACTGGGCAGGATTCCTCCTCGGCTGGCTGTATTACTTCCTGCTGATCATGGCGTGTGGTGCCGAACTCACCGGCGCCTCCGCCATGATGGCCTCCTGGTTCGACGTCCCCCAATGGGTGCCGGGCCTCATCGTTGTTGTCGTACTCACCGCGGTGAACCTCGCGCAAGTGAAGGGCTTCGGCGAATTTGAGTACTGGTTCGCCATGATCAAAATTGCCGTCATCGTCGGCTTCCTCCTCATCGGCGTTCTCCTGTGGCTCGGCGTGCTGCCCGCCAGCGACTTCGTCGGCTTTGACAACGTGCGCGAATCCGGCTTCGCCCCCAACGGTGTCGCCGGCATCGCCGCAGGCCTCCTCGCCGTGGCATTCGCATTCGGCGGCATCGAAGTGGTCACCATCGCAGCCGCCGAATCCGAAGACCCCGCCGACAACGTCAAACGCGCCGTCAACTCCATCATCTGGCGCATCGCGATCTTCTACCTCGGCTCCGTCGCCGTGATCACCCTGCTGCTGCCATACGCCACCATCGACGGCGCCGACTCCGCCGCAGACTCCCCCTTCACCGCCGTGCTCGAAATGGCAAACATCCCAGGCGCCGCAGCCTTCATGGAAGTCGTCATCGTGCTCGCACTACTCTCCGCATTCAACGCACAGCTCTACGGCACCTCCCGCCTCGGCTACCAACAAGCGCTCGAAGGCGACGCACCAAAATGGATGGCAAAAACCAACGCCAACAACGTGCCCATGAACTCCGTGCTCGTCTCCGTAGTCTTCGCGTTTCTCGCCGTCGGCCTGCAATGGTGGAACCCGCCCGGAATGATCGACTTCATCATGTCCGCAACCGGCGGCTGCCTCATCGTCACCTGGATCATGATCACCCTAAGCTTCATCAAACTCCACCCACGCATCCGCGAATCCGCCGTCCGCGTCCACGGCGCCACCTGGGTGCCATGGGTCACGCTCGCCGCCCTCGTCGGTTTGACGGTGCTCATGCTTTTCGACGACGCCGCCCGCTCCCAAGTCATCTCCGTCACCATCCTCTCCCTCGCCCTGGTCGGCTTGTCGCTACTGACCAAGAAACGCAGTGTCGTAAGGTAGTCGCCATGACTACCCCCACGACTGCAATTGCACGCGGAATCGCGACCATCACCCACGACGGCACAGTCCTCGACGTCTGGTACCCCGCCCCCAAGGTTGACGAGGCGGTGTCGGAAACCGGCACTCGTCGACTAGAAGAGCCCGATGCCCGCTTCGCCAACCTCGTCGGCCCCGACGAGGCACGTGGCGTCGCACGCGTCGCAGTCGAAACCACCATCGCCGACTTAAGCGCACCAGCCATCGACGCATACGACGTCTACCTGCGCCTCCACCTGCTATCCCACCGCCTCATCCGCCCACACGGCGCCAACATGGACGGCGTGTTCGGCCTCCTGTCCAACGTCGTCTGGACCAACTACGGCCCCTGCGCCGTCGCCGACTTCCAAATGACCCGCGCCCGCCTCGCCGAAAACGGCCCCGTCGTCGTTTTCTCCGTGGACAAATTCCCACGCATGGTCGACTACGTTGTGCCGAGCGGCGTGCGCATCGGCGACGCCGACCGCATCCGCCTCGGCGCCCACCTCGCCGAAGGCACCACCGTGATGCACGAAGGCTTCGTTAACTTCAACGCCGGCACCCTCGGCGCATCCATGGTCGAAGGCCGCATCTCCGCAGGCGTTGTCATCGGCGACGGCACCGACATCGGCGGCGGCGCCTCCATCATGGGCACCCTGTCCGGAGGCGGCAAAGAAGTCATCTCCCTCGGCGAACGCTGCCTCCTCGGCGCCAACGCCGGCGTGGGCATCTCGCTTGGCGACGACTGCATCGTCGAAGCCGGCCTCTACGTCACCGCCGGCACAAAGGTTGTCCTCACCGCACCCGTCGCCGAAGCCCTGGGCAAGGACGCCGGCACCGAGGTGAAGGCCCTCGAACTCTCCGGTGCCAACGGCCTGCAATTCCGTCGCAACTCCGTCACCGGCTCCGTCGAAGCCGTCCCCGCAAAGGGCATCGAACTCAACGAAGCCCTCCATGCCAACTAACCCCTGGTTCCCACCCGCCAACGACACTCTCACCGACGGCGAGTTGACGCTCCTGCCGTGGTCGCGCGTGAAAACCGTTCCGGGCGTGCGCGACGACCTGTTCGCCGCGTCGGTTGACCCACGGATGGTTGAGTGGACCACGGTGCCATCGCCGTACACCGTCGAGATGGCCGAGGCGTTCCTCGGCGACTCAGGTGACGGGTGTGCACGGTGGGCGCTTGTCGTCGATGGCCGGTACTGCGGCAGCATCGAGCTGCGCCTCGACGATTCCGGTGGTGCCGATTTTGGTTACAACACTGCCCCGTGGGCGCGCGGGCGTGGCCTGATGACTCGTGCCGTGCGCCTGGTGACCGATCACGCTTTCGCCGAGGGGGCTCCCCTGCTGATTATTCGGGCGCTGCCGGGCAATGCTGCTTCGCGCCATGTCGCGGAAGTTAACGGTTTCGCCTTTTCCGGCGAGCGCGACGGCCGCGTGGAGTATGTCAAGCATGCCGAATAGCCCGCTCGCTGGCGGGTTATTGGCTAGTTAAAGAGTTGTTGCATGGCTCCGGGCGGATGCTTCTCGACGACCGACCCTCCCGGCGATACCCACACCGGTATCCCATCGCGTATCTGTATCCGCCCGTAGCGGTTTTCACGCGGGTCATCGTCGTTGCGCCCGTTATGAAACCGACATAACGGCACTAAGTTGGCAAGGTTGGTCTCCCCACCATGCCGCCAGGCCTGGATGTGGTGCATTTCGCAGTTGTCAGCTCCATGCCGGCAATCGGGCACCGGACAGGTTGGCGACATCATCGATGCCAATGCGCGTTGCTTGCTATTGGCAAACCGCTGGGTGCGGTATAGGTTTACCGCACCCTCGGTCGGGTGAAACGCCGCGACTTCCA
>NZ_KV801068.1:0-272 GCF_001810365.1 Corynebacterium sp. HMSC055D05 | reverse complement strand
CATGGCATTTGTAGACCTTCTCGGCTTCCGGCTTTCGGACATCGCCGACTTCGACCGCGACACAGCCCTTGCTGCCGGGCTGAACCCGTCGCGCATCCGAGAATGGTCACGCGTACACGACGTCTACTACGGAGCGACGAAATTCACGCGGAAACAATCCGACGCACGCCACATGGCAGCAGACACACCCTTGGATCAGTTGTGTTTGATTGAACGCAAACTCGCCATTGTCGACGACGCCGCGAAGCGTTGGCGGTTGCGTTTTACCCTGC
>NZ_KV801067.1:39952-40261 GCF_001810365.1 Corynebacterium sp. HMSC055D05 | reverse complement strand
TAGTGTGGTGTAACGCTTGCTGATGGTGGGCCCTGGAAAATGCAGGGGCGGCCATCGTCAGTAACCTTTCGACTCAACTACCACATCTCACCGAAAGGAACATGACGATGACCGCTGATCCGCATTCTATCGACCCAACAACCTATCTGGATGATCTGCTCGCTCAAGCCTCTCCGGATTTGATGCGCCAGATGCTGCAAGGGTTTATCAACCAAATCCTCTCCGCCCAGGCCGACACTGTCTGCGGCGCCGAATACGGGGTCGCCTCCACCGAGCGGGTCAACCACCGCAACGGGTATCGCCACCGCG
>NZ_KV801067.1:745-39852 GCF_001810365.1 Corynebacterium sp. HMSC055D05 | reverse complement strand
TGCCGAAGCTGCGCCACGGCGCGTTCTTCCCAGAATGGCTGTTAGAGCGACGCTCACGTGCCGAACGGGCACTATCAACCGTGATTGCCACCTGCTATCTCAAAGGGGTTTCCACCCGCAGGATGAACGATCTGGTGGCCACCCTTGGCATTTCCAACCTGTCGAAATCGCAAGTCTCGCGGATGTCGGAAGAACTCGACGAGATGGTCGCAGACTTCAGAAATCGCCCCCTGGACCCCGGCGGGTACGCCTACCTGTCCTGCGACGCACTGACGATCAAAGTGCGCGAAGGCGGCCGGGTGGTCAAATGCTCAGTGCTGCTTGCCACCGGTGTCAACGCCGATGGCTACCGGGAAATGCTCGGCATGCACGTCGCCACTGCGGAATCCAACGCATCGTGGAAAGGCTTCTTCCAAGACCTCAAAGCCCGCGGACTTCGTGGTGTCTTCCTTGTCACCAGTGATGCCCACGAAGGCATCCAGCATGCCATTTCCGAAGTGCTGCCCGATGCCTCCTGGCAGCGGTGCCGCACCCACTTTGCCAAAAACCTCTACGAGAAAGTTCCGAAGACACAGTGGCCGATGGTCTCTGCGATGTTGAGGTCGACGGCGACGCGGAGCTCGCTTCCGATTGGGTCGTTGTTTCCGTCGTGCTTGGGGTCTCGGTGACCTTGTCGGAGTCGCCGCAACCAGTGGGGACGGTAGTCAGAACTAGGGCGGCGATCATGGTGCGCTGCATGCGTGAAATCTTAGATCGACCGGGGACGGTGTCGTCGTTAAGCGGAGCTGCCCCTCGGAAACGATGCGCGGGGTTACAACCGCCAGTCCTCTACTTGTAGCAATGGGACACGGGAGAACTCCCGGGTGTTGGCGGTAACGAGAACGCAGTCGTTTGCCCGTGCCTGAGCTGCTATCCACAAATCGTTGGGACCGATTGGCTGCCCGATCGCCTCTAGCTCCAAACGGATGTCAGCGTAAAGAGCTGCCTCGGGCGCTCCGGTTCCGACTACCTGATACGCCTGTTCGAGTTGCTTGACAGCATCGGTCCGACGAATCGACGTTGACTTACCCGCACCAACCCGCAGCTCTCCAAGGACAATGGAAGACAGCACGATGTCGTCGGCTCGAGTTACGCGCATGCGTTCGAGGATATTTGCGTTACTGCGACGAAGGGCATCGATCCACACATTTGTGTCTAGGAGGAAGCGCATCATTCATCCCACTTTGGGATCGGATCTAAGGGGAGATCAGAGGGTTCTTCGAACTCGTCCGCCCACCCATCCGGTAAATCGGCAGTGATCACATCGAGCACATCGAGAGCCGAGAGCGGCTCAGGGGAGACGTAAAGCTTACCCCCAATCTTTTTCAGCCAAACCGTTTCAGAATCGAAACGAAAGTCCTTAGGAATTCGGATTGCTTGACTGTTGCCCGACATGAAGACCGTGGTTTCGACGGAGTCTGCTGCAGCCTCAGTCATGAACACCTCCTCGTATATATGACGTAATATATACGGTTTGGGACGTCAGGACGAGCACTCCGGCTAGAAAAGCTCCCGCACCGCAGCCCGCGCTGCCCAGGTATCGCGCGGGATGGTCAGGGCGCCGGTGAAGGCGACGCGATCGCCGGGGTGCAGGGTGAAGGTGGAAGGGGTTGGGCCGGTGAGGGGGTCGTCGAGAAGCGAATGCACGAGAGCAGGATCAACGCCGAGTGCTTCTGCGATGCTGAGCAGAGCTGCGCGTTCCTCGTCGGTGATTATGCCGTCTGACCAGGCTTCGACGGCGAGTTGGCGGGTGAACTCCTCATTGATCGCCTCGACATCATCGGCGCTTAGGCCTGCGGCGATGGCGGTGGATTCGAGTTGGCACATTTCGGTACGGGAAATTTCGCGGTCTACAAGCGCGCGGGTCAGTTCGGCACGGTAGGTGGCTTCATCCTTGGTGCCAGTCGTCGGCAATGTACGCGAAAGCTGACCCGCCCAAGACGGCGCGCCACCGCGGGGAAGCGTGCGGACCTCGGGCGCGGGAGTGGTAAACAGCGCAGCCGGATAGTAGGCGACGTCCGCGCGGTGGTTCGCGTGCAGGTACGCGAGGAGATCGGCGGTGGCCTGGGCATCCGCAAGCGCAGAGTGCGCAAAGCGGTTATGGATCTGCGCGATGGCAAGCGCATCGCTGAGTTTGCCCACGCCAAGGTGCTGCTTGGTCAGGCGCATCGTGTCCAACCACTCACACATGCCGTCCTCGGCGCCGGCGCGTGCGAACTCGTTGGCAAGGAAGCGGCGTTCAAACGACGCGTTATGCGCCACCAACGTGCGGCCGTTCAGCAGGGAACCCAGGTATGTGGCGACATCCCGGAACACCGGCGCATCCACGACGTCCGTCGCCGTGATCTTATGGATGTAACTGTTCGGAATGTCGCGCTCCGGCTGGATCAACGTCTCCCACGTGCCCTCCACCGTGAGGTCGGGGCGCAGCAACACCACGCCGATCTCCACAATGCGATCGAGATTGCTCAGCCCCGTCGTCTCCAGATCGACCACCGCAAACCCGTGCTGTCGGTCCATTCCTGCTCCTTATATCCGAACGGTCTAGGCGCGATTTTCGACGCCACCATCAACCTAAAGCACGCGCCGACGCGGTCAGGTGGGTTGTCGGTCGGGTGTTCGGATGCAAGGAGCTCGGCGTGGTCTCTCAAACCCAGAACCTAGAGCTGGCTGAGGCAGAGGTACGCGAAGCAATTGCGTTTCAGTCCGGACTTCGTGCCGACGAATTTGAGGTTGAGGTGGCTGCGATGGAACCGTAGGTGGCTTCGCCCCGTCTAACTCAATATGAAGAACTCGATTTACTTACCGTGGCTGCTTACAGGGCTGGCTGTTGCCACGTCAGTGGGATACGCAATTGTGCTTGCCCTGGGGCCACCAAATATGACCGTGCCTGTACTGGACTTTTCTGCAAAGATCATCGGACCGGTTGGCGCGGCACTCATTGCATGGGCAGGCGTTTCCCACACAGTGATGAACACGCGTGTGCAGGACACAGCCAAGGAATGGCATCACGACCTGAGGTGGGCATCAGAGCTGTGTGTTTCGGAGAAGCCACTAGAGGTAGCGATTGGCACGTCGGTGCTTGATGAGCTCAGCGAGCATAGGTTTCTCAATTCGGAGCAAGCTAGCATGGTCAACAGGATTGGAGAGGCTGTTGTAGGTGGCCTTTTCAACCAAATTGATCCCATTGCGGAAAGGAGTGCGCACGATGAGACCTAGGTACGAGGAGTTGAAATCTCTCGACGGTGTGAGCATTTCGCGGCCGCCACATATGGGAGAGATTGCCGCTGCGCGATTTCTGGTCAAACAGATTGAGCAGGGAAGAAGCGACGGCGAGTTGTCGCCGTTTCTGCTTTGGGTTGCAAACTACGGCACCCCTGACGAGCCACCCGGGCCGATCATTCAGCCCCGCGACCAGTCTGCCTAACCGCTAGAACAGCTCCCGCACCGCAGCCCGGTCGACCTTGCCCGGACCCAACTGGGGCAGCGCCGGCACAACCTTGAGTTCCTTCGGTACTTGCCAGCGTGCGATTTCACCGGTGTCCTCGGCGTCCGCAAACGCGTCCATGATGTCCGCCACGCTCGCAGACCCGGTGTACGCAGCGCAAATACGTTCGCCGAAGCGAGCATCTTGCTTACCGACGACACAGGCACCCGTCACCCCATCCACCTTGAGCAGGAACGTCTCCAGCACTTCGGGGTGGAGTTTGAGGCCGCCGGAGTCGATGATGTTGTCGATGCGTCCGTGGACGGTGAGGTGGTCGTCGATAAGTGAACCCGCGTCGGAGGTGCGGAACCAGCCGTCCTTGAGATCATCGGAGAGCGTCTGCGATCCGACATTGCGGTAGCCGCGTGCGACCATGGGGCCGCCGAGGTGGATGCGGCCGTCGACGATTTTTACGCGGGCGCCGGCGATGGGCACGCCGTCGTAGACGCAGCCGCCGGAGGTTTCCGAGGAGCCGTAGGTGGTCACCACGTTGATGCGCAGTTTCTTTGCCGACTCGAGCAGGCGCGGGTTGGTCGCCGCCCCGCCGACCAGCACCGCGGAGAAGGTCCGCAACGCGTCGATGCCCTTGAGCGTCGAGGTCGCCTTGGCCAACTGCATCGGCGTCAGCGAGGTGTAGGTGCGCTCTCCGGTGCTGGCCAGATCGTGGGCGTGGTGGGCGAACTCAGCGACATCGAAACCGTTCGTGAGGTCCACAAACGCCGGCTCCACGCCTGCGACCATGCTGCGCACCAGCACCTGCAGGCCCGCGATGTACGCCGCCGGCATGGCCAGCAGCCACTGGCCTTCGCCACCCAACGCCTGGTGGGTCGCGTCCGCGCTCGAGATCAGGTTCGCCGGGGTCAGCATCGCGCCCTTCGGCTTGCCCGTGGACCCGGAGGTGGAGACGACGAGGGCGATGTCGTCGTCGATAGGCGCGCCGGGCTCCAACGTGTTGCGCAGCAGGTTCGTGCGCGCCGGGTCGTTCGTCGGCACCGGCAATAGCGCGCGCTGGCCGGTCAACGCCTCCTCGAGCGCGGGCATGATAGCCAGCGGATTCGCGGGATCGACGGGCAGAAGTTCGAGCAGGTTGGTCACAGCGTACGAGCGTAGCCGGTGGGATTTCGCGCGCCGCGAAGGCCGTGACGTGTAACACCTGTTTGCGAGCCCACCGATAGAACAAGCATGAAGAAGTTCATCGCATCGGCCGTCGCCGCGGCGACCGCCTTCACCGTCACTGTCCCTACGACCCACGCCGCCACGCTCACGCCCACCGAGCAAGGCCAGTGCCGCGTCACCCTCAACGACGCGGAGCGCGGCCCCGCCTGGCAAGCCGAACGCATCGCGAAAACCCTCACGCACGGCATGTACGCCACCGCCGTCGCCGAAGCATTCGAGGCAACTTTCGAGGGGCTCAAGCCGCTTGGCGACGACCACCTCACCCAACCGGCCATCATCGCCGTCCAGGAAATCCGCCTGGCAGGCGAGGAACCCGGCGCCCGCCCCGACTACGACGCCGCCCGCGCCGCCACAAAGGCCAAACTGGCGGAACTGGGCCTGACCTCCACTGACGCCGACTTTTACCTGGACATGAAGCAGGGCTCCCAGATCCCGCTCTCACCAGCAGGCAAGGCGTTGAAGGGCTCGGCTGGCTGGTACATCGGCATCGACGGCTCCGTGCCAGAAGTAAACGACCTTGGCCCGGACTACGAGTTCGGCCGCACCGGCGCGAACACCGCCCGCTTCCTCAAGCACATGCCCGAGTGGCAGCGCAACGCGTTCGCCGCCAACATGTCCAAGACCTACTTCGGTCAAGCCTTCGACTCGCTCGAGTCCCGCTACTACCACCCGCTGAGCAGGGCAAAGAAGTGCGACGACAATCCGCCGCTGCTCTTCAGCATGCAGAACGCGGAACTGCCCGCTGCACCGGAGCTGAAGAACACGCTGCCCGGCAAGCCAGCCGACCCGGATAAGCCGGCGCCGACTCCGGGCACCCCTGCGCCGGAACCACCGAAGACCTTCGACGCGAAGCTTGCAGAGATCATCGGCATCATCGCCGCCGTGCTCACCGCACTGGGCGCTCTGTTCGCTCTGCTGAAGACCGCCGGCTTCAACGTGCCGGACCTGCCGCAGATCCCCGGCCTGAACAAGTAGATCTCCTCCTCGGGGAGGAGGTGCGGGCCCGGTGTCGTCGATAGGCTTACGCCCATGCGCTACAAACCGGGTGACCTTGTGCTCGCGGTCGCTGTCGCCATTTTGGCGGCGGTGTACACCGCGAGTGCGTTTACCCAACCCATAGACGCGGCAGGTTGGGGCCAGGCCGTGCTGTCGTGGGGCTTTGTCGCGGTGTGCGTGGTGCTCACGAGCAAGCCGAAGTTCTCCTCGGTTGCGCTTATCGCGCTGAATGTTGCCTGGTCGACGATGTGGCTGGCCGCGCCGGTAAACCTTGGCTTTTCGCCGTGGGTGTTGGCGGTCCCGGTGGCCACCTTTATCGCCGGGCGGTTTACAGGGAAACGCTTCGCGCTAGTTGTCCTCGCCGCCGCGTGCGGGTGGGCGCTGCTGTCACCGTTCATGTGGACGTGGGACGACAACTTTGTGTTGTTCTACCGGCACGGGGTCGATCTCGGGATCACGCTTGCGCTGCACTGGGGCGCGAGTGTGGTGGGGTGTCTCCTGGGGGCGAATGTGGCGGCTGAGGATGAGGTGCGTCGTCGAGAAGCACACGCGAAAGAGCAGCGTCTCGCAGCGGCGCGCGAGGAGGAACGCCGCGCCATTGCCCGCGATATTCACGATCTGCTCGGCCACTCCCTGACCCTGATCAAAGCGCAGGCCAATGCTGGTTTGGCGGTGGGGCAGGAGCGGGAGGCGCTGCAGCAGATCAACGAGGCCGCAGGGCAGTCGTTGTCGGAGATTCGCCTGCTTGTGCGCGGTTTGCGCGAGAGCGACCATGCGTTTTCCCCGGCGGCGGGGATCCCTGACCTGCCGTCGTTGGTGCAGCGCTACCGCGACGCCGGCGTGGAAGTAGCGCTGGAAGCACCAGCAGTGGATGTCTCCCCGGTGACCTCGCTTGCTACCTATCGCATCGTGGCTGAGGCACTGGCAAACGCGGCGCGCCACCAAGTCGATCCCACTGTGACGGTTCGGGTCGCACCGGGCGAGACCGTGGTGGTAGAAGTCGTTTCTACCGGCCAGATTCGACCCCAACCAGGCACCGGCGTCGGGCTGGAGGGGCTGCGTGAACGCGCGGCGAGCGCCGGTGGCACGCTGAAGACATGGCAGTTCGGGGAGACGTTTACCGTGCGGGCGGAGTTGGCAGCATGATCCGCCTGCTTCTTGCCGACGACCAACCGCTCCTCCTCAGCGCCCTCCGCACCATCTTGGACGCCCAGGACGACATCACCGTCGTCGCCACCGCCGCCGACGGCGCCGAAGCCGTGGAGAAAACCCGCGCCCACCGCATCGACGTGGCGGTGCTGGACATCCGCATGCCGGTGCTCGACGGCATCACCGCCGCCCGCACGATCATGGAGATGGGCCCACGCGTGATCATGCTGACCACCTTCGACGACGACACCTTGATCCATGCAGCTATCGACGCCGGCGTGCACGGCTTTCTCCTCAAAGACGCCGAACCCGACGTCTTGGCCAACGCCGTACGCGCCGTCGCCCGCGGCGAATCGGTCCTAGCCTCCGGGGTCACCGGCCGCGTGATGGAGTGGGTCCGCGACGGGGCGGGCACTTCAGAATCCGCCGCTGCGCTGGAGGGGCTGACGCAACGCGAACGCGACGTGCTCGCGGAGATTGGCCGCGGCGCGACGAACGCAGAAATCGCCGCCACGCTGTTTATTGCAGAGACCACGGTGAAAACGCACGTGTCCAACCTGCTTTCCAAACTTGGCGCGCGCGACAGGGTGGCGCTCGCCTTGATCGCCCAGCGCGCCGGGATCTCCTCCTAGAGGAGGAGGCAGTGTGGTCCCGTCGGCCGATGTGGTCGCCTTGTTCAGCGACGACCATGAATGCCATGACTGATACCCAACTTGCTTGCCGCGGCGTGGTCGTGTCCTTCGGGGACCACCATGTACTTCGCGACGTGTCATTGACCACCACTCCGGGCCGAGTCCACGCTCTGCTCGGCCCCAACGGCGCGGGTAAATCGACGCTGATGTCGGTGCTGCTCGGCCTGATCGAACCCGATGCCGGCGAGGTGACACTGATGGGGCAGCCGTTTGACCGTTCGGCACTGCGCCATGTCGGCGCCTCCATCAACGACCCCGCCTTTTACAGCCACCTCAGCGCCCGCAACAACCTCCGCGTCCACACCACGCTGCTGGGCCTTCCCGACAGCGAAGCCGACCGGGTTCTCGAACTGGTTGGCCTCCAAACCGCGGGCAAGAAGAAAGCCGGCAGTTTCTCCACCGGCATGAAAGGCCGCCTTGCGCTCGCCCAAGCGCTGCTCGGCGAGCCAGAGGTGCTTATTCTCGACGAACCACAAAACGGCCTCGACCCTGAAGGCATTGCCCACCTGCGCGACTACCTCCGCGAATACGCGCGAGCTGGACGCACCGTCCTGGTCAGTTCCCACCAACTCGGCGAAGTACTCCACATGGCCGATGACGCCACCGTGATCGCAGGCGGCGGCGTCCGCTTCGCAGGCGAGCTCGCGGAACTCGGCCCCAACCTAGAAGAGTCGTTCTTCCGGCTCACCTCCGGTGGTGACCGATGAACCTCCTACACGCCGAATGGATCCGTGCGCGCGGCTCCATGCTGTGGTGGCTCGCCGGAGCAGGCCTGCTGGTCGGCGTGCTGCTGACGTTGTTCGCCCTGGCCGGAAACGTCGAAACCGCGACGAACCTGCTCTACCCGCAAGGCCTGTTAGTCACCGGCATGGCTGCTCCCGCCGCCGCACTGTTCGCCGGTTTGGCCGAGACCCGCGAGCGTGACGCCCGCGGCGGCGGCACATTGTGGCGGCCGGTTTCACCCATGCGCACCCGCGCCGCCCGCATCGTCGTGGTGTGGCTGGCGCTGGCCGCGTTCGTCGCCTTCGACTTTGTCGTGCCGTTTGCCGCCGGCCTCGTATTCAACCTGGACAACACGGCCTCGATTGCACTCGTCGGCCTGTTTGTGTGGCTGGGCATGCTCGGCCCCGCAGGCCTCGCCGCCGCTGCCACGCGACGCATTGGGATGCTGCCGACCATCATCCTCGGCTTTTTCTTCACCATCGGGCTTGGCTACTTCGCCGAACGCGACTGGTGGTGGATAAACCCCGGCGCCTGGCCAACCCGGCTGGCGCTACCGACCATGGGCCTGCACTTCAACCTGCTACCCCTCGACGCCACCGACCCCATGGCGGGGGAATCTCCCATTCCCGCCCTCACCCTCACACTGCTACTCGCAGCAATTGGCTTTGTAGTGGCCGCCCTCGTACCACCGCGCACCCGACCCATACTGCGCCGCCGCCGAGTCCACCACGTCACCGCACCGCTGGCCGCAGGGCCGGCAACGCCGCGCCCCGAAACCACCGGATACGTGGCTGCGGTGAAGGGGGTTGCGATGGCGGCGAGGGTGTCGTCGATAAGCGTCTTGCTCCTGCTCACCGCCCTGGTGCTGCTGTTCTCGCTGGCATACCCGGTGGACGTGCGCGAGGCGCTGTTCGCCTACGCCATCCTGCCGGTTGGGGCCGGCGTGCTGCCCACCCTCGTGTGGCCGAAACTGCGTCCCGCCTGGGCGCTCATGCAGGTCGAACACCCACACGTCCGCGCCGCATTGGCCACTTGGTGCGTTGGAGTCGTCGCCCTCGTGTGCGCGTTCGGAGCGGCCGTGGTTGGCGACGCACGCTTCGGACTCCTCGCGTTCCTCGCAGGCAGCGTATTGGCCCTCACCGCACTTGCCATCACCGTCCGCTTCGGCGTGGCGTGGACGCTGGCCACGACGATCCTGGTCACGATCGTCTCCGCCACGATCGGCGGCGACGTCCTCGCACAGTCCGCACTATGGATCCTCGCCGTCCCCGCATGGCCAATCACCGCCACCGGTGCACGCGTGTGGATTGCGGCTGCGGTGGGGTTAGCGCTGCTGGCAGTCGTTGTCGCGGCGCTGATGCGGGTGCTGCGCGGCATGCGCCCAGTGCGACGCTAACCCGCCGGGGTCAGGCGTCCATCTGCCGTGTAGCGACCATCGGGGGAGTTGTAGAAGGCGTGGGCGTGGTTGTCGTCGATAAGCAAGTGCCACGTGCCGCCGTTATCGCAGGTGCCCTCGGTGATCGTCTCGCGGAAGCCATCCTCGGTTTTCGCGAGGTGGCCCGCGCAGCCAAGGTCCGGGTACGTCACCGCGATGCCGTCGGCGGTCGGTTCGAACCGGACGCGGAACTGCTCACCCTGCAGGTGCTCCACCTTGGACACCTGCCCCATCGTGCCCTCCAACGGACCACGTAGTGTTGCGCTGCCGATCTTGTCCAGCGCCGCCGCGTCCGTCGTCGGGTGCCAGGTGATCCGTGTGACATCGCTGAGCGGATTGCCGACGACCGTCTCCTCCGGGCCCCACACCTTTTCCAGACGCTGACCCCGCAGTTCGAAGTGTGTCACGTGCATCTTGGGGCCGTCCGTTTCGTACTGGTCCAAGCCCGGCTGCGTGCCGTTGGTGAACACTGTCGGGTAGG
This sequence comes from Corynebacterium sp. HMSC055D05, assembly GCF_001810365.1. NCBI lineage: Bacteria > Bacillati > Actinomycetota > Actinomycetes > Mycobacteriales > Corynebacteriaceae > Corynebacterium > Corynebacterium sp. HMSC055D05. Next base: position 29,674 of record NZ_KV801067.1, on the reverse strand, counting down.
GCTCGTCCGAGTCGACGAGGTAGTCCTTCGTCCAGGTGACCTCGCCGTTCTGGGCCCGCAGCACGCGCACCGGCGATGGGTTGCCGTTGGCCGCGCCTGCGTCTGGGGCTGCGCTGACGCCTGCGCGGAGCAGCAGTTCGGGTTCGAGATCGCCGTTGATGTCCAAAACGTCGTAGGTGAACGTGCCGTCGAGATCCGCGAGGTCCGCGAAGAAGCGCGCCGGGTCCGCGATCGCTTCCGCGTACAGGTCACGGATCGAAGCGGTCGGTGTCGCTGACGCCGTGGTCGCGTCGGTTGACGTTTCGTTGGTCGGTGCGCTAGTCGGTGCGCTGACCGTCTCGTGAGAAACGACCGTCGTTGTTTCCGGTGCAGGCGTTTGGATTGGTTCGGTCTCCGTGCCGCAGGCAGCCAGCAGGAGAGTGGTGGCGAGGATCGGTACGTGACGTTTCATGGCACCACGCTACCGAAAGCCCAAAAGACGATATCGGGATTTGGCATTCTCGCCGGAGCACGACTTGGGGAAACGGCGTCGGCAAGGTGCTAAAACCCGATATCGTCTTTTGGGCTATCCGACAGATCAGGACAGGATCTGCCAGGCGCTTTGGAAAATCGACATCTGTTGGGAACTGGCGGGCCAACGCATCCGACTAAAAATGCGTCCCTGTATCAACCGAAAGGTGTATGTGTGTCCAGTACTGTCCAACGGCGCAGCGGCCTGCCCGCGCTGACCAGAAGAATCCATTTTTACGCGGGCCTGTTCATTGCCCCGTTCATCTTTGTCGCCGCGCTAAGTGGCGCTCTCTACGCGGTCGCTCCGTCGCTCGAAAACGTCGTCTACAAAGACGTGCTGACCGTTCCCGCCTCCGACACCAACGCCCCGCTGGCCAGCCAAATCAGGGCCGCGCAGGACACACACCCGGACATGGATGTGGCGCAGGTGTGGCCGTCGTCGACACCCGATGAAGCAACGCGCGTTTTGCTTATCGACGAATCCCTCACCGAAACAAACCAACTCCGCAGCATCTTCGTCAACCCCCACACCGGTGACGTCATTGGCGACGAGCCAACCTACTCCGGCCTCGGCGAACTCCCGCTGCGCTACTGGATCTCGTCGCTACACAAGAGCCTCCACCTCGGCGAGGTCGGCGAGCTTTACGCAGAGGTGGCAGCCAGCTGGCTGTGGGTCGTCGCCCTGGGCGGCCTGTACCTGTGGTGGCGGATGGCCCGGAAGCGAGCCCTGGTTGGGTTGGAGAATGCGACGGGGCGTCGTCGTAAAGTGCTGAACTTGCACGGCGTAGCCGGAACCTGGCTGCTCGTGGCCATGCTGGGACTGTCCGCCACAGGCATCACCTGGTCCGTATTCGCCGGCGAAAACGTCGACCGCACAATCACCTGGTTGGGCGGCAAAGCAGAACCGATCGAAACCTCCCTGGTCGCCGACGCGGAAGCCGCCCCAGCCGACGAGCACGCCGACCACCACCCCGCCAGCGCACACGGAGCCGAAGGCCTGACCAAGGACGAGGTGGCCGACCAAGCCGCCACCGTCCTCGAAACCGCCCGCGCCGAAGGCCTCACCGGATCAGTGCGCCTCTTCGTCCCCAAGAACACCGACGAGGCGTGGCAGGCCAGCGAGCGCTGGGTGCCGTGGCGCACCACCTCCGACGCCGTGAGCGTGAACGGCCAAAACGGTGACCTTGTAGACAAGCTCCCATTCTCTGAACTGCCACTGTTCTCAAAACTGACCAGCTGGGGCATCTACCTGCACATGGGCATCATGTTCGGCCTGCCTCTGCAGATCCTGCTCGCTATCTGCGCGCTCGCGATCTGCGCCATGGTCGTGATGGGCTACATCCTCTGGTGGCGACGCCGCCCAACAAAGAACGCCATCGCCGGCGTCCCAGGTCAGGCTGATCTCACCGGCCGCGACTGGGCCATCCTCGCCGTCGTAGCGATCCCGGTCGGCCTGTTTCTGCCGCTACTCGGCCTTACCTTCGCCGCGATGCTTGTTGCCGATCGGTTGCTGGCCCGCCGCCGCACGGCATTTACGACGCCCGAAAAAGAACCTGTTCCCCTGGCTGCTGACGAGCGGGTCGGAGTCTCCGGAGACGAGGCTGAGCTTGGCTTAGTTGAGGTTGGCTGAGGCAAGCGTGGCGGCGCGTTCCTGACAGATCACGGCGGAATCTGTCAGTCGCCGGCATCGCGCCTGGTCAGAAATCGCCCCTGACAGATTCTGCAGAATCTGTCAGTGGAAGAGGGGGCCGGCGAAAATAGTTCCCGTGGTTGGGCCGGGATGTGGAACTTTCTTGCCTCCCAAGACAGCCGACCTGGGAGAACGCCGCCGCGGTGGAGCCAAAAACCCGAAATAGTTCCCGAGCGGGGAACTATTTTGGGTGGGGGCCGCAGGGCCGCCGGGCCGCCAGCCCGGCAAAGTACCGCCGTACCCCCAAGAAACCTAGTAGTAGAAGGGGAAGTCGTCCCAGCGTGGCGGGCGTTTCTCCAAAAACGAGTCGCGGCCTTCGACGGCTTCGTCGGTCATGTAGGCCAGGCGGGTGGCTTCGCCGGCGAAGACTTGTTGGCCCATGAGGCCGTCGTCGACAAGGTTGAAGGCGAATTTGAGCATGCGCTGCGCGGTGGGGGACTTGCCGTTGATTTCGCGGGCGACCTGGATCGCCTCTTCTTCCAATGAAGCATGCGAGGCAACGATGTTGACCGCGCCCATGCGCTGCATCTCCTCGGCCGAGTAGGTGCGGCCGAGGAAGAAGATTTCGCGGGCGAACTTCTGGCCGACCATCTTGGCTAGGTAGGCGGAGCCGTAGCCGGCGTCGAAGGAGCCCACGTCCGCGTCGGTCTGCTTGAACCGGGCTTCCTCGCGCGACGCGATGGTCATGTCGCACACCACGTGCAGTGAGTGTCCGCCGCCGGCTGCCCAACCGTTGACCACCGCGATGACTACCTTGGGCATGGTGCGGATCAAACGCTGCACCTCGAGGATGTGCAGGCGTCCGCCCTCGGCCTTCACGCGCGCCTCATCGACGGTTTCGGCGGTTTCGCCGCCGGCGTACTGGTAGCCGGAGCGGCCGCGGATGCGTTGGTCGCCGCCGGAGCAGAACGCCCAGCCGCCATCCTTCTGCGAAGGCCCGTTGCCGGTCAGCAGCACCACGCCGACGGATGGGTCGCGCCGGGCGTGATCCAACGCCTGGTAGAGCTCGTCGACGGTGTGGGGGCGAAACGCGTTGCGCACCTCGGGGCGGTCGAATGCGATGCGCACGGTGCCGTCGGCACGCGTGTCGCCGACGTGGCGGTGGTAAGTGATGTCGGTGAAGTTGAAGCCTTCGACCTCGCGCCACTGGCTGGGGTCGAAGGGCTGGGCGGTGGAGTACTGCATGGGGGTAATCGTACTCACGCGTCCGCTTTATACCTCTTTATAACTAGCCCAACCTATAAAGAGGTATAAAGAGGCTATGGTTCAGCGCAGTCCGTACACACCTGGCGTGGTGGCCTCCACCATTTATGGCAGAGACCAAGTTCTTAGGGAGGCGAAGCGCGAGCTTTTCTTTATGGCTCATGATCCTGGGCTGATGGGGCAGGTGAAGGTCTACGTGGGACCCCGCGGCATAGGAAAGACCAGCTTGCTTCGAGCAGTTGAAGCAGAAGCTAAGGCTGAAGGCTTTGAAACCGCCTGGATTACAGCGGGGGACCGGCCACTTTTCAATGCCCTTTTGGACAAAATCGGCGAGATTGCTCGCAGCTGGAAGGATGAGGCTGGAGAAAAGCTGCTCGGGCTGTTGTCGTCGCTGCGGGTTGAAGCGTTTGGTGTTTCGGTTGGAGGATCTCAACCAGTTGAAGGCCCGAGGCCAGATGCGTCGGGATATGGAGACCAAATGCAGCGCGCGCTTGTTGATGCAGCGGAAACGATCCGGGGCAGGGCTAGTGGAATGGTTGTTTGTATTGACGAGATTCAGTCGGCTGATGCAGATGGCCTGCGCTCGCTTGCGTACGCGTGGCAGCAGATGCAGGCAGAAAATGCTGAGCTCCCTCTCGCCATCTTTGCAGCTGGGCTCAGTCATAGTCAGGATGTGATTACCGATGCTGTGAGTTTTGCAGAGCGCTTTAGTTATGTGCATCTTGAATCTCTGGACCGAGAACACGCTGAGGAAGCATTAGTACAACCGGCGAAGAAGAAGGGCGTGAATTGGTCTCCGGCCACGCTCCAGGAAGCTGTCCGTTTAGCAGGCGGCTACCCGTATTTCATTCAGGTTGTAGGCGATCTGGTGTGGCAAGCGGCCGATTTTCCGGATCCTGGCACTTTTATTGGCCTAGCAAACCTCAAACATGTAGCGGATCGATTCCAAGAAACTCAGTTGACCATGTTCCGCTCCCGGTGGCACAAAGCTACCGACGTGGAGAGGGAATTCATTAGCGCAATGGCTGAGGATCTAGAGCCACAGGTGAAGCGAGGCGATATCGCCGAGAGAATGGGCCGACCTACAACCGGAATCAGCATGGTCCGTAGATCTTTGCTTGACAAGGGATTAATCGAGGAAAGTGGTTTCGGCTACTTGAGGTTCACTGTTCCGGGGTTCGCCGAATTCGTGAGAAACGAGCGGGGCGGGCAGGAGCGTGAGGCTCGTGGCTGACGTTTTATACCTCTTTATAACTACCCCAACCTATAAAGAGGTATAAAGCACCCATGACCCCATCCGTTGACGAGATCCTCGAGCGCGCCCACGTTGTCGCGCTGCCCATGGCTGTGAAGTTCCGCGGCATCACCACGCGTGAGGCCTTGCTTATCGACGGCCCCGCCGGCTGGGGCGAATTCTCCCCATTCATCGAATATGCACCCGAGGAGTCTGCCGCCTGGCTGCGCGCCGGGCTCGAGGCGGCGTTCACCGGCCTGCCCGAAGCCCACGGCACTGTGGAGGTCAACGGCACGATTCCCGCGGTCGAGGACGTCGAGCCTGTGCTCGCGCGCTACCCGGGGGTTAACACGTTCAAGATCAAGGTCGCTGAGCCTTCGCAGTCGCTTGACGACGACATCCGGCGCGTCACCGCCGTCCGTCGCCTCCGCCCCGACGCGCGTTTGCGTGTCGACGCCAACCGTGGCTGGACCGTCGACCAAGCCGTTGAAGCAGCCGACAAGCTTGGCGAGTTGGAGTACATCGAGCAGCCGTGCGCCACGGTGGAGGAACTTGCGGAAGTCCGCCGCCGCACCAGTACGCCGATTGCTGCGGACGAGTCGATTAGGCGTGCTGCCGACCCGTACCGCGTGGCTGAACTGAACGCGGCGGACGTGGCGGTGTGCAAGGCGGCTCCGCTTGGGGGAGTGGCCAACCTGGTCACCATCGCGCGCGACCTGCACCTCGATGTCACTGTCGCTAGCGCTTTGGATACTGCCGTCGGCATGGATGCGGGGTTGATCGCGGCGAAGCTCACCGGTTCGCGTGCGGCGGGGCTGGCAACCCAGCGCCTGTTCGTGGAGGACGTTGCGGAGCCCCGCGTCATGGAAAACGGCGAACTTGCTATCACCCGCACTACCCCCGATCCGGAACGCCTCCACGGGCTTCGCGCCCCAGGTGAGCGCAGGGATTGGTGGTTCGCCAGGGTCCGTGCGTGCATGGCTGTGCTGGAGCAGGATCCCTCTTTCCGGGTGTAATTGTCCGATTTCTTATCGCATTCGCGTGTGGGATCCGGGGGCAGTCGGCTAATCTTTCGCCCATGTCGACTCCCGTGATGCACGAATCTGCCTCGCTTTCAGAAGGCGACCTGGCAAAAGCGCCCGAACCTGGCGAGTGGCGCCGCCAACTTATCGGCCTGATCACCGGTGTGGTGCTGGCTGTTTTGGTGTATTTCTTGTTCCCTGCCAACGCTGCTGAGACGGTGTTGCAGTCCTCCGGTGCGAAGGAGGGGGTGGAGTACTCCGCGGACACGATGCGCATCGTCGCTGCCACCACTGTGTTGATGGGTGCGTGGTGGATGACGGAGGCCATCCCGCTGGCCGCCACCGCCTTGGTGCCGATTGCGGTGTTCCCGATCGCAGGTGTGGCTCCGTTTAAGGAAGTGTCCTCCCCGTACGCTTCGGCGACGATCTTCCTGTTTATGGGTGGCTTCCTCATGGCGCTGGGTCTGCAGCGTTGGAACCTGCACCGCCGTCTGGCTCTGGTGGTGGTCAAGATTGTCGGTACGTCGCCGAAGCGCATCATTTTGGGCTTTATGCTGGCCACTGGCTTTATGTCCATGTGGGTGTCTAACACTGCTACCGCTGTGGTCATGCTGCCGATTGGTACGTCGGTGCTCATGCTGACCGCGGACACGGTTGGTGGCATGAAGAACCAGCGGAAGTTCGCTACCGCGCTCATGCTTGCTATCGCGTACTCGGCTTCCATTGGCTCCCTGGCCACGCTGATTGGTACTCCGCCGAACGCGCTGCTGAAGGGCTACATGGAGGAGGCCCACGGCATCGTTATCGGTTTCGGTCAGTGGATGCTGGTCGGCCTGCCGGTCGCGGTTGTGTTCACCTTCATTGCTTGGTGGTTGCTGATCACGGTGTTCAAGCCGGAGGTAGACACCATCCCGGGTGGCAAGGAGCTGATCGACGATGAGATTAAGAAGCTCGGTGCATGGACCTTCCCGCAGATCGCTGTTGGCGTGATCTTCCTTGTCGCCGCGCTTGCCTGGATTTTCATCCCGCTGGGACGCAATCACTTCGGTTGGGATTTCCCGTACGACGACGCGATCGTCGGCATCATCGCTGGCTTGCTCATGTTCATCATCCCGGGTACCTCTGACGGTAAGCGTCTGCTGGATTGGAAGACGGCGAATGAGATGCCGTGGGACGTGCTGATGCTCTTCGGTGGCGGTCTGTCCCTGTCGGCGATGTTTACCGCAACCGGCCTGTCCCTGTGGATCGGTGAGAAGGCGAAGGGGCTGGCGGTGCTGCCGATGTTCCTGCTCATCTTCGCCATCGCCGCGCTGGTGCTGCTGCTGACGGAGCTGACCTCCAACACCGCAACGGCTGCGACCTTCCTGCCGATCATGGGTGGTGTGGCCGTTGGTATCGGCCTGACCGAGGCGACCGAGATGAACGTTCTGCTGCTGGCTATCCCTGTTGCGCTGTCTGCAACGTGTGCGTTCATGCTGCCGGTGGCAACTCCGCCGAACGCGATCGCTTACTCGTCCGGTTACGTCACCATGGGCGAGATGATCAAGGGTGGTGTGTGGCTCAACGCGATTGCGTTGGTGCTCATCTCCCTGGCTACGTACTTCATCGCAGTACCTGTGTTTGGGCTGGTGCTCTAGGAGCATTCTGCTTATCGACGACGCGCCCCGGCAGTTCTCCTGCCGGGGCGCTAGTCTATTTGCCATGGATAACGAGACGAGACAGTACGGCCGTCCAGGCGACGAGCCGCAGCGCCCGCGCCCGAGGCAGTACTTCCCGGACCAGTCCGAACAACAGGCCCAGTACGACGATCAGTACTACCAGCCGCAATACCAGCAGTACGAGCCCCCGTACGAGCCCCAGTATCAGGAGCCGTACCAGCCGGAGCCGCAGAAGGGCTCGAGTGCCGCGTCGATTGCGCTGGGTGTGTTCGCAGCGTTGGCGTTCATTGCAGCTGTGGTGCTGTTTTTCCTGTGGCAAGGGGCGGCAGCGGATGCCAAAAAGCAGCCGTTGACGGAGACGGTCACCCAGACGACCACCGCGACGGAGACCACGACTACGACGACGACGAAGTTCCCGTCGATCTTCCGCGACCGCGAGGAAGCAACCTCGATGTTGCCGCCGGAGCCGCTGCCGGATGATGTTGAGATCCCGCGCGATGTTCGGGACAGTGCCCGCGATATTCTCGACCAGATCCGCGACGGCGCGGACCAGTTTCTCCAGGAGCAGTAGGTAGATGGCAACGGCTATGGAATTGGCTACGGCGGTGGCGGGGGTCGTCGCAAAGCATTGCACTGATGTGGTGATGAGCCCGGGTTCGCGCAACTCGCCGCTGGCGTACGCGCTGCTCGCGCGTCGCGACATCACGGTGCATATGCGTATCGACGAACGCTCCGCCGCCTTCACCGCCCTCGGCCTCGCACGCGTGCAGCGCCGACACGTTGGCGTGGTGATGACCTCGGGCACGGCGGTGGCGAACGCGTACCCGGCGATGATCGAGGCGCATATGTCGCACACGCCGCTTGCCGTGATCAGCGCCGACCGCCCGGAGCGCCTCGTGGGCACCGGTGCCAGCCAGACCATTTGGCAGCAGGGCATCTTCGGCCGCTACGCCGAGACCCAACAGGTGGCGGACGAGGCGGCGGCGGAAGCGATCTCGTTCGACGCCGGCCAAGTACACATCAACGTTGCGCTGGACACCCCGCTCGTGCCGGACGCGCTGCTAGAGCCGGTTGGCGAGCCGCGCCGGGTCGGCCCGGGCGTCCTCGCACGCGGTGCGCTCGCAGGCTCGGGCGCCGGGTTCGTCGACCATGGAGTCGTGGACATCGACCTGACCCGCGACACGCTGGTCATCGCCGGCGACGAGGCCTGGGAAGTACCCGGCCTGGAACACGTGCCCACCATCGCTGAGCCGACGGCGCCGACCCCGTTCCACCAGGTCCACCCGTTGGCTGCGCGGTTCTTCGCGCAGTCGGAGGTGGCCATCTCCCACGACGGGGGTGACTTCGCCGCGTCCACCAAGCCGGAACAGGTCGTTGTGGTGGGGCACCCGACGCTGCACCGCGACGTCATGGCGCTGCTGGCGGATCCGGACATCACAGTCATTGGCCTGTCGCGCACGGACACGTTTACCGGCCAGCCGGATCTGCGCGGCTCGCGCGTCAACGCCACGGGCCAGCCGACGGATACCTGGATCAAGATCTGTGAGGCAGCCGGCGAGGTCGGCGCCGACACCGTGCGCCAAGCCCTCGCCGAGGAGCAGTTCGGCTTCACCGGCCTGCACGTCGCCGCCGCCGTGTGCGACACCCTCGCGGTGGGCGACACGATGGTGCTCGGCGCGTCGAACCCGGTGCGCGACGCATCCTTTGTTGGCATGCCGTTCGACGGCGTGGACACCTACGCCGCTCGCGGTGCCGCGGGTATCGATGGCACCGTCTCCCAAGCCGTCGGCATCGCCCTTGCCACCCAGGCGCTTCGTGCGGACGAGATCCGCGCACCCCGTACCGTCGCGCTCGTGGGGGACTTGACGTTCCTGCACGACATCAACGGCCTGCTCATCGGTCCCGACGAGCCGCGCCCCGGCAACCTGACCATCGTGGTGGCCAACGACGACGGCGGAGGCATCTTCGAAACCCTCGAGCCAGCAGCGGAGCCGGTGCGAGACGTCTTTGAGCGGGCGTTTGGTACGCCGCATGGGGTGGTCGTCGAGAAGCAAGCGCTCGCGTACGGGGCGAACTACCGCCGCGCCGAATCGCTTGCAGAGCTGCACCACGTGCTGCTTGAAGTCGATGCCCAGCCCGACGGCATCACCGTTGTGGAGGCCGTGACCACCCGCGAAACCCGCCGCGCACTCGCGCAGCGACTGGCCAAGTAATGCGCTGGCGCAGACGCGCACACCAAGCCGTCATGGCGCTCTACGGATGCGCCGTGCTCGGCTGCGTTGCCATGGTCGCAGGGCCCGCGCTTCACGACGCCCAAATCCACGCCAACCCCGGCCGCGGCGTCGCCACCGTCACCGACCAAACCCGGCTGCGCACCTACGTGGAGTACGAAACCGAAGATGGCCGGCTCGTCTCGCCGCGCGAGGGGGTGCTCTATCCCTCCGGGCTCGGACCCGGCCAGCAGGTGTGGGTGACCTACGCCAAGAACAACACCGACCTGGTCAAGGTGGAAGGCCGCGGGTGGGCGCTCTCGCTCATCCCCGCCCTGTCGGTGCTGGCCGTGGCGACGATTATCGCCGCCCTGGCCTGGCTCGCCGTAGGAAAAATTCACGTCTGGTTCAACCGGAATTCGACCGAAGTTTCACGCCAACTGGGAAAGTAAACAACATGCGAGTGGGAATCGTCGCCGAGTCCTTTCTGCCCAACGTCAACGGAGTGACCAACTCCGTCCTTCGCGTCCTTGAGCACCTCAAACGGGAGGGCCACGACGCGATCGTGATCGCGCCTGGCGCCCGCGAGTTCCAGGACGAAGTTCCTGACTACCTTGGCTTTGAGATCGTGCGGGTGCCCACCGTTATGGTGCCGTTGATCGATTCGCTGCCCATCGGCGTTCCCACCACCACGGTCACGGCAGCACTGTCGCAGTTCAAGCCGGACATCATCCACCTGGCCAGCCCGTTCGTGCTCGGCGGAGCGGGGGCGTTCGCGGCCCGCCAACTCGGTGTGCCCGCGGTCGCGCTCTACCAGACGGACGTGGCCGGCTTTGCCACGAAGTACCAACTGTCCACCCTGGCCACCATGGCGTGGGACTGGACCCGCACCGTGCACAACATGTGCGAGATGACGCTCGCGCCGTCGTCGGAAACGATCAAGGCGCTGGAGGAGCACAACATCAAAAATATCCGCCATTGGGGCCGTGGCGTGGATGCGGAACTGTTCCACCCGTCGAAGCGCTCCGACATCCTGCGCCGTTCGTGGGATCCGACCGGTACGAAGAAGATCGTCGGGTTCGTCGGCCGCCTCGCCGCGGAGAAGTCCGTTGACCGCCTCGCCCCGCTGGTTACGGACCCGTCCATCCAGTTGGTCATCGTCGGCGGCGGCCCGGAGCGCGAGGCGCTTGAAGAGGTTTTGCCCAACGCCGTGTTCACCGGCCCGCTTTCTGGCGAGGAGCTCGCCCGCGCGTATGCATCGCTCGACCTGTTCGTGCATACCGGCGAGTTTGAAACCTTCTGCCAGGCCATCCAGGAAGCTCAAGCCTCGGGCGTGCCCACGATCGGCCCCCGCGCTGGCGGCCCTGTTGACCTCATCGAGCACGGCGTCAACGGTTTGCTGCTCGACGTGGCCACCTTCACCGAGGAGCTCCCCGACGCAGCGCGTTGGCTTCTCGACGACACCCGCCACCCCGAACTCACCACCACCGCCAGGGCGTCCGTGGCCGACAAGACTTGGGAGGCGCTTGGGCAGCAACTCCTTGGCTACTACACCGAGGTGCTCGACTCCTACGAGCGCAAGGTGATCCACCTGTTCGGCCGCGATGTTGCACTGCCGCGCTGGGTGCCGGTGAAGCGCAAAGTAGACTGACGGGCATGTCTGTCGGCGACCTGTCTACCAGCACTCAGAACTACCTCAAGGGCATTTGGGCCCTTTCAGAGTGGTCGGATGCGCCGGTGACGTCGTCGTCAGTGGCAAAGCACCTTGGGCTGCGGAAATCCACGGTGTCGGACGGGGTGCGCAAACTTGGCGAGCAGGGACTTGTCACACACAAGCCTTACGGCACGATCGAACTGACCGAACTCGGCCACACGTATGCGGTGGCGATGATCCGCCGCCACCGCCTCATTGAAACGTTCCTGGTGGAAGCCCTCGGCTACACCTGGGACCAAGTGCACGACGAGGCGGAAAATCTCGAGCACTCCGTGAGCGACTTCATGGTCGAGCGCATCGACGCATTTCTTAACTACCCCACCCGCGACCCCCACGGTGACCCCATCCCCTCGGCCAGCGGGCGTGTCGACACCCCCGAAGCCGTCCCGCTGACCGGCGTGCAACCGGGCCAGACAGCCACGATTGAACGCATTGCCGACGACGACCCGAAACTGCTGCAATTCTTCGACAGCCACGGGCTCGTTGTCGGCGCAACCCTCGAGGTGGACGAGGGTGCCCCTTACTCCGGCGCGGTGGCGGTGCGGCTTGCCGGCGCGGCGGAGGCGGTGCCGCTCGGCGAGGAAGCCACAGATTCCGTCTTCGTGCGCGTAGATGCGTAACGACGACCGCGCAGCACCCCATGCGGGCCGAACAGATATACCACGGCAAACACCACACCCTGGGCGAGCACAATCATGCCGCCAGAGGCTGTGTCTAGGTAGTAGGAGCAGTACAACCCCACGATTGCACACGCCGCCGACATGGTCGGGGCGATGATGAGCATTGTGCCGAACTTGTTGGTGAGCAGGTAGGCGGTCGCGCCCGGGATGATCAGCATCGCCACCACCAGGATCACCCCCACAGCCTGTAGCGCCACAACGGACGTCAGTGCCAGGAGCGCCAGCAGTGCCGCACCGAGCAGACGCGGATTCAACCCAATCGCGTGTGCATGGGTGGGGTCGAACGCGTAGAGGGTGAAGTCGCGCCGCTTGAGCACCAGCACGCTCAACACGATCGCTCCCAGGATGGCCACCTGCAGCAGGTCCCCACGGGACACACCAAGCAGATTGCCGAAGATGATGTGGTTCAGATCCGTGTGCGAAGGGGTTACCGAAATGAGCACGAGCCCCAGCGCGAACATGGTGGTGAACACAATGCCAATGGCCGCATCCTCCTTCACCCGGGACGTATCGCGCACCAGCCCGATCAGTGCCACCGCAAGGAACCCGAACACCACCGCGCCGACGGCAAACGGCACACCCAGAATGTAGGCCAGCACCACGCCGGGCAGGACAGCGTGGCTTACCGCATCGCCCATCAGCGACCAGCCAACCAACACCAGCCAGCACGACAACAGCGCGCAGACAATCGACGCCACCAGCGAGGTCGCAAGCGCACGCATCATGAACTCGTACCCAAACGGCTCCGTAAGCAGCGCAATCATGCTGACACCCCCATTCCGAAGCCCTGTACCAAATTGTCCGGCTCTAACACCACTTCAGTCGGGGCGTGCATTAACACCCGGCGGTTCAACAGCACTGTCTCCGGCGCGAGTTGCGGCAGGGCGACCAGATCGTGCGTCACCACAAAAATAGTGGTGCCTTCAGCGGCGAGGTCGCGCAACAGCTCAGTGATGGTGGCCTCGGAATGTTTGTCCACGCCGGCGAAGGGTTCGTCGAGAAGCATGATGCTCGCACCCTGAGCGATACCGCGGGCGATGAAGGCACGCTTCTTCTGGCCACCCGAAAGCTGACCGATCTGGCGGTCTGCGAACGACTCAAGGTGGGTGCGCTCTAACGCGCGATCCACAGCCGCAATGTCCTCCGCACGCGCGTGGCGGGTAAAGCCCATGTGGCCGTAGCGGCCCATCATGACCACATCACGCACTGTGACCGGGAACTGCCAGTCCACGTCCTCGCTCTGCGGGACGTAGCCCAGCACCTGCGTCTTGCGGGCGCGCATGGGGTCGATGCCGTTGATACGAACCGTGCCGCGATCCGGCTTGACCAACCCCATGATCGCCTTGAGTAGCGTGGATTTGCCCGCGCCGTTCATGCCGATCAGTCCACAAATGCGACCCGGTTGGACGCTCAAAGTTGCGCCGTCGAGCGCGACGACGTCGCCGTAGCGCACCGCAACATCCTCAACCGCGATTGCGGGGATCACTGCTTGCCCCCGTTCAAACCGTCGATGATCACCTTCGTGTCGTGGCGAATCAGATCCAGGTAGGTCGGCACCGGACCGTTTTCCTCAGAAAGCGAATCGACGTAGAGGGTGCCGCCGTACTCCGCGCCGGTGGCCTTCACGACCTGCATCATCGGGGCGTTAGAGACCGTGGATTCGCAGAACACCGCTGGGACGTTGTTTTCCTTCACAAACTCGATCGCGCCGGCGATCTGCTGCGGGGTGGCTTCCTGCTCAGCATTGACTGGCCAGATGTAGCGCTCAGTTAGCTTCGCGTCGCGGGCCAGGTAGGAGAACGCGCCCTCACAGGTCACCAAGGCACGCTGCTTGTCGGGGACGGCGGCGAGCTTGGTCTCCAGCTCGTCTTGCACAGCCTGCAGTTCGTTTTTGTATTTCTCGCCGTTGGCCTTGAAGTCTGCGGCGTGTTCCGGGTCGAGTTCGCTGAACGCGTCAACGATGTTGTCCACGTACTTCTGCACGTTCACCGGGCTCATCCACGCGTGCGGATTGGGCTTGCCGGCGTAGGCGTCCTCGGCGATGTCGATCGGCTCGACACCCTCGCTGACCACGGCGTGCGGCACATCCAGATCGGCGACAAACTGGGCGAACCAATTCTCCAGGTTCATGCCGTTATCCAAAATCAGGTCCGCGTCGGCGGCACGAGAAATGTCGCCGGGGGTGGGCTCGTAGCCGTGGATCTCCGCACCAGGCTTGGTGATGGATTCCACCTTGAGGTGATCGCCCGCAACGTTCGCGGCGATGTCCTGGATCACGGTGAACGTTGTGAGCACGACAGGGGTGTCTTTGCCGCCTGCTGCATCAGTGCTTTCTTCAGAGCAGCTCGCCAGGCCGAGGGAGAGAGCAGCCGTAGCGACGAGCGCAAGCACTTTGGTTTTCATCATGTCGTTCCTTTGCGTTGGGAGCGTGGAGGGGAGCAGGCAATCTGTGTGCCCACGCTGGCGAATAATAAAGTTCGGTATGCCGAACTGGCAAGTGGCGTAAGGGCGTACAGCCTACTTTTGTGGGTGGCGAAGTAGACCGAAGTAGACTGACCAACCATGGCCAAGGCGGATCTGGAGAAAAAGCCCTTCGACGTTGCCGGAATGTTCGACGACGTGGGCAAGAACTACGACAAGACGAACACCGTGTTGTCGTTCGGGCTGGACAAATACTGGCGACGACGCACCCGCGAACGCCTCGAACTCAAACCAGGGGAGAAGGTGCTCGACCTCGCCGCAGGCACCGCCGTGTCCACCGTCGAGCTCGGTAAATCCGGCGCGTGGGTCGTGGCGTGCGACTTCTCCCAGGGCATGCTGGCCGCCGGCAAGGACCGTAAGGTGCCCAAGGTGGTCGGCGACGCGATGTACCTTCCGTTTGCCGACAACACCTTCGACGCGGTGACCATCTCCTACGGGCTGCGCAACGTCCATGATTTCGAGGCCGGCTTGCGCGAAATGGCGCGTGTGACCAAGCCCGGCGGGCGCCTTGTGGTCAACGAGTTCTCCACCCCCGTCATCCCAGGATTCCGCACCGTGTACAAGGAATACCTGCCACGTGCTGTGCCGGCGCTGGCCAAGGTATTTTCCTCCAACGCGGAGGCCTACGAGTACCTTGCGGAATCCATCCGCGCATGGCCCAACCAGGAGGAGCTTGCCGCGGCGATCAACGCCAACGGTTGGGAAGACGCCGGCTGGCAAGATCTCACCGCCGGTATTGTGGCGCTCCACAGCGCCGTGAAGCCGCTCGACTAAGCCGCGCTAAGCGACGTCCCAGAGCGGGGCGTTCTTCGGCACCACGCGACCTGCCGCGCGCCACACGCGTGCGACCAGGTCGCGGTCGTCTTCCTGCACCAGGTTGCCCATCAGGCGCGCCGCTGCAGGCATGAGGTAGCGGCCGCCCAGACCGCGCAGCGCCACCGGGCCAGCCAGCGGTAGGAACTGCGGGTAGGTCAGGAGACGGGCGAGGGTGCGAGCCAGCGTAAACGCGTCACCGTAGTGGCTGCGCAGCAGCGCTGGCCACGCAAGCGTGAGGTCGCCGCCTGCGTTGATCAACTCCACGGCGAGCACAGCGGTTTCCAACCCGTAATCGATGCCCTCGCCGTTGAGTGGGTTCACGCACGCTGCCGCGTCGCCGATAAGCACCCAGTTCGGGCCGGCCACGTTGGACACCGCCCCGCCCATCGGCAGCAGCGCAGAGGTAACGGCCTGCTCCGGGCCGAGGCTCCACGCCTCGCGCTGCTGTGCGGCATAGTCGGCGAGCAACTTCTTCGTGTTCACCTTCGCCGGGCGCGCATCGGTGGATAAGGCTCCGCAGCCGAGGTTCACGGTGCCGTTGCCAAGCGGGAAGATCCAGCCGTAACCAGGCTGAATCACGCCATCCGCGTCGCGCAGCTCCACGTGCGAATGCATCCACGGCTCGTCCGAAAACGGCGAATCGCAATACGAGCGTGCCGCAATCCCGAATACCTCCCCTTTGTGCCACTCGCGTCCCAGTTTCTTGCCAAAGGGGGAGCGCACGCCGTCGGCAACCACGACCCACTTCGCGCGTACCGAGCCCTGATCCGTCTTCACAGCACTGATCGCGCCGCCGGAAAACTCCACACCCGTCGCGGCGAAGTTCTGGCGGATGGTGGCGCCGGCGGTGCGGGCTTCGTCGACAAGCATTGCGTCAAACACCGTCCGAGGAGCCGCAGAGCCTTCACCGCGCGGCCAAGGCGCCTCGACGTCGCCGCCGTAGCCGTGCAACTTCAACCCCTTGTTGCGATACGCGGGTACCTCCAGATTGAGTGCCTCGAGCGTCTCCACCGCACGCGGGGTCAACCCATCGCCGCAAGTTTTGTCGCGGCCGGGACCCTGGGCGTCGAGAAGCAAAGTCTGCAAACCCGCACGCTGCGCCGCAATCGCCGCCGCCGAACCAGCCGGTCCAGCACCCACAACCACAAGGTCGAAATACTTAGTCACGCAACTGATTGTGCCAGCGCCACCCACTGCTACAGAACCAAGGGCAAGTGGGCTACGGTAGGTGCGTTATCCATGTGCCCCTCCAACCTGCAAGGACGTTATCGATGACGTACGGCACCACCCCGTCACCCCGCCACGGATTCAAGATTGACCTTGGCGACGACGCACTCAACACCCGGCTCAACACCGGGCTAGAAGCGGTGGAGGACCTCCTCATGGCCGAACTTTCACGCGGCGAAAAGTTCCTCACCGACAAAGTCACCCACCTCGCCGCAGCCGGCGGCAAACGCTTCCGCCCCATGATGGCGCTGCTGTGCGCCGAGTTTGGCCCCAACCCGCGCGCCCAAAACGTAATCAACGGCGCCACCGTCACCGAAATGGTGCACCTGGCCACGCTGTATCACGACGACGTCATGGACGAAGCTGAACGCCGCCGCGGCGTTGAGTCCGCCAACGCGCGCTGGAGCAACACCGTCGCCATCCTTGCAGGCGACATCCTGTTTGCCCACGCCTCACGCCTGATGAGCCGAATGGACCTGGCCACCGTCGAGCACTTCGCCGACACCTTCGAGGAACTGGTCACCGGCCAGATGCGCGAAACCGTCGGCGCACAAGGCACCAACCCGGTTGAGCACTACCTGAAGGTCATCGACGAGAAAACCGGCGTGCTCATCGCGTCCGCCGCCTACCTGGGCGCGCGGCACTCCGGCGCGTCCGACGAGGTGGTCCAGCGTTGCGCGCGCATCGGCGACGCCGTGGGCATGGTGTTCCAAATCGTCGACGACATCATCGACATCTTCTCCGCCCCCGAACAGTCCGGAAAGACCCCAGGTACCGACCTGCGCGAAGGCGTGTTCACTCTGCCGGTGCTCTACGCGCTCGAAGAGGACTCCGAGGCCGGCGAAGCCCTTCGAGGGCTCCTCACGGGCCCGCTTACCGACGACGCCGACGTCACCCGCGCCCTCGACCTCCTGGGCCAGACACGCGGCCGTGAACGCGCCTTGGAAACCGCCCGCGGATACCTGGACATCGTCGAACGCGAACTCGACGCGCTGCCCGACATTCCAGCCCGCGAAGCGCTGCGCACCATGACCCGACTTACCGTCGAACGTGTCGGATAACCAGGCGATTTGCCTACATTACGGTGGCGTGATGTAAGGTAATCCCCGCACTTCAAACGTGCACGCCAGGTTGCCCGAGCGGCCAAAGGGAGCGGACTGTAAATCCGCCGGCATTCGCCTTCAGAAGTTCGAATCTTCTACCTGGCACAGGCACACCCCGCCGATCCCCATCACGGATCGGCGGGGTTTTTCGTTGTGCGGTGCTGTGGTTCTGCGGCTGCAGGGCGGTAGGGAGTGATGGCCTATGGCGTAGGTTATGGAGCGGTTTATGTCGTCGATAAGCATGTGCAAAAACATGGGATGTACTGGCGATTTGTGTTTATAAACGATATCGGGTTAATCTTCTCAAGGCTTCAACGGAGCGGGTCGCAAGATCCACAACAAAGAGGCTGTGCCCCCTTAGCTCAGTCGGCAGAGCGTTTCCATGGTAAGGAAAAGGTCGACAGTTCGATTCTGTCAGGGGGCTCTGTTGTTTGCTGGGGTCCTTGCACTTCGTGCGAGCGTCAGTGAACACATGGCGGTGTAGCTCAGTGGTAGAGCAAGCGACTCATAATCGCTGTGTCGAGAGTTCAATTCTCTCCATCGCTACTCACCTCAAACGGACGTCACAAGCGCCCGTGGTAGGGTTAGGCGCACCGAATAAGGTGCCCTAGGGGCGTGGCGCAATTGGTAGCGCAACGGTCTCCAAAACCGTAGGTTGCAGGTTCGAGTCCTGTCGCCCCTGCCAAAACAACCTGGAGGAGTTTTCGTGACTAACCCCAACGGTCAGAATGCCGCACAGCCAACCGGCAAGCGCCAACTGCGAGGGGTCTCGCCCGTGTCCTCCGACGGGTACGAAGCAAAGCGCACCCCCGTCAATGCCGACGAGGCCGAGGAAAAGACCACCAGCATCGCAACCTTCCCGGGCGAAGTCGTCTCCGAGATGAGCAAAGTCATCTGGCCGACCGGCAAGCAGATGCTGAACTACACGCTGATCACATTCGCGTTCCTCATTGTGCTCACCATCCTTGTCTGGGGTACCGACACCCTGGCTTCCATGGGGATTCGTTGGATTCTCATCCGATAAGTACAATTTCACGCGTAACGTTTCCCGCCTCCTCGAACACCGAGGGAAGGCGGGATACTTTTTGCCCCGGTAACCTTGGGGCACACCCGCGAACATACGAGGAGAACAACCATGACTGAGGTAAACGAGGACGTCAACGGCGCGATCGAAAACAACGAGCAGGAAATGATCGACGAAGGCGCGCCCGTCGACCCCTCCACCGACCCGGTCATCCACGGCGACTCCGACCCGGCCGGCACCAACGAGCAGGATGACAACGCCGAGGCGACCGAGGGCGCGGAAGCGCCGGAGGCAGAGGGCGTTGAGGCCGCGGAGGACACTGAGGCCCCGGACGTGGAGGCTACGTCCGACTTCGACGCTGAATACCGCAAGCGCCTGCGCGAGTACACCCGCGAACTGAAGAAGCAGCCGGGCGAGTGGTACATCATCCAGTCCTACTCCGGCTACGAAAACAAGGTGAAGACCAACCTGGAGATGCGTAGCCAGACCCTCGAGGTCGAAGACTCCATCTACGAGGTCGTCGTGCCTGTCGAGCAGGCGCTGGAGAAGAACAAGGACGGCAAGAACAAGCTGGTCAAGCGCAAGCTGCTGCCGGGCTACGTCCTCGTGCGCATGGACATGAACGATGCCGCATGGTCCGTGGTGCGTGAAACCCCGGGCGTGACCTCGTTTGTCGGTAATGAGGGCAACGCCACCCCGGTGAAGCACCGCGACGTCGCCAAGTTCCTGCTGCCGAAGTCCGCCGCGGCCGGCGCGAAGCCGCAGGTCGACGCCGAGGGCGACACCGTTGTGCCGTCGGCGGAGGAGGCGCCGAACAAGGTCACCCACGACTACAAGGTCGGCGAGGCCGTCACCATCCTCTCCGGTGCACTGGCGTCCGTGTCCGCTACCATCAACGCCATCGACCCGGAGACCGGCAAGATCGAGGCGCTCGTGTCCATCTTCGGCCGCGAGACCCCAGTCGAGCTGACCGCCGATCAGATCGAGCGCATCATGTAAGCGCATTTTGCTTATCGACGACGCTCTGGCGTAACCTATCTCGTCGCGTGTGTTTTGCGCACACGCGACGTTTTCGTTTTCTCATCCCCGGTGGCTGGGAAAAACCCGGCATCCGGAAGCCTTACCGCTGTTCATCGCGGTGGCGAGGCTGTAACTAGGAGGTAATTGCGATGGCTAAGAAGAAGGTCACTGGCCTGATCAAGCTTCAGATCGAAGCTGGTATGGCAAACCCGGCCCCGCCGGTCGGTCCGGCACTTGGTGCACACGGTGTCAACATCGTTGAGTTCACCAAGGCATACAACGCTGCGACCGAATCCATGCGCGGCAACATTGTCCCGGTGGAGATCACGGTCTACGAAGACCGCTCCTTCGACTTCATCCTGAAGTCCCCGCCGGCTGCATCCCTGCTGCTGAAGGCTGCAGGCCTGCAGAAGGGCTCCGGCGTTCCGCACACTGACAAGGTTGGCAAGGTCACCTGGGAGCAGTGCAAGGAAATCGCCGAGACCAAGAAGAACGACCTCAACGCCCGCGACATCGAGGCTGGCGCCGCGATCATCGCTGGTACCGCACGTTCGATGGGTATTGACGTCGAGAAGTAAAGCGCACCTCGTCGCTTTACGTGGAAGGGCCTTCAGCCAGGCCCGCCAACCACAACTCCTGAAAGGAATCAAACATGGCTAAGAAGTCCAAGCGTTACATTGAGCAGCTCGCCAAGGTGGACCGCGACGCGTTCTACCACCCGCTGGATGCGGTGACCCTGGCAAAGGAGACCGCTTCCGACAAGTACGACGCAACCATCGACGTTGCGATGCGTCTGTCCGTCGACCCGCGCAAGGCCGACCAGCTGGTCCGCGGCACCGTCAACCTGCCGCACGGCACCGGTAAGACCGTCCGCGTCGCAGTCTTCGCTGAGGGCGAGAACGCCACCAAGGCGAAGGAAGCAGGCGCTGACATCGTCGGCACTGACGAGCTCATCGAGCAGATCAACGCTGGCCAGCTCGACTTCGACGTCGCGATTGCGACGCCGGACCAGATGGCTAAGGTCGGCCGCGTCGCCCGCGTGCTCGGCCCGCGTGGTCTGATGCCGAACCCGAAGACCGGCACGGTCACCCCGGACGTCGCTAAGGCGATCCAGGACTCCAAGGGCGGCAAGATTGCCTTCCGCGTGGACAAGGCATCGAACCTGCACGCAATCATCGGTAAGGCTTCCTTCACCCCGGAGCAGCTCGCTGAGAACTACGGCGCACTTCTCGACGAGGTCGTTCGCCTCAAGCCGTCTTCCGCCAAGGGTGTCTACCTGAAGAAGATCACCGTGTCCGCAACCCAGGGCCCGGGCGTTCCGGTTGATACCTCTGTGGAGAAGGACTACGCCAAGAAGGCATAGTCTTCCCGCAACGATTTCGCGCCTCGGTGGTTCACCGGGGCGCTTTTTCGTGTCTGGGGGTAGTGCTTTGTCGCAACGCTTAATGGAAGTAGTATTCGTTAAGTGTTGAAAACGGTTACCAATAGTCTTGTGGTTGTCTGCCTCGCCGCCTTGCTCACCCTGTTGACGTGTGGCGTGGCACTGGCGGATCCCGCCCGTTTTGATCGGGGCCACATCGATGTCTTCAACGTCACCGCCGACGGTGGCAGCCTGACTTTGGACCTGCAGGAGGACGTCACCGGCTCCCACGTGCGCCGCGCACCCGAGGATGTCGATTTGGTTGTCGGCGAGGCGGCCTACACCGACGAAACCGCCAACGTCCCAGAGATCGGCGAGCCCGGCTACCTGCTGCCACAGACCCAACGTGCCGACCTGCTGTGGCCCGGGTGGGACACCCAGGGCGTGCGCGAAGGTGGCTTCGGTCGCGTCGACATCGAGTTCCGCGAGGTCTCCGGGCCAGGATCCGTCTACCTGTTCCAGACGGGAAGCTTCGGCTCCTTCCAACCCGTGCTTGATAGCGACCAGCCGCAGCTCTCCTCAGGATCCCGCATTGTTCAGGACGACCCGTCCCACGTCCACGCGAACTGGCTGTTCACCCAGCCGGGGGTGTACACCATGAAGGTTGTGGCAACCGCGGACGGCGCAGAGTCCAACGAGGCGGTGTACACGTGGCACGTCGGCGACGCCAGCGCCGAGACCGGTACAGACCGCGCCAGCGCCGAAACCAAGGCCGACACGTCGAACAACGACACGACCCACAACGACGCAACCAACAGCGCAGACTCGGTTTCGAAGTCTGTTGCTTCCAAGCCGGCAGCCCAGAAATCTGCGCCCGCAGCCCCAGCAGCACCTGCGGCCAAGCCGGCGCCCGCCACCACCTCAGCAGCGGCGAAGAAATGCACACCCGCGTTGCGCCCGATGATCAAGGACGACCGCAACGTGCCCGCCACCTGGAAGCGTCCGGAAGACCTTGTGTTCGGGCTTGGCAACGCGGCGGAGGCGGACCTACCCCAGGCGGTCGGCCCAGTGCCTGCCGGCAAAGCGTGGATGATTGGTGCGACACAGCAGGACAACGTGCCGTGGCTGGGTGCGAACACGCAGCACGAGTCGCTCATTGAACACACCACCGGCGAGGTCACCTGGGAAGTAACAAACTTCAACGGCCCCGGCCCAATGACCGTGTTCACCCAGGGCGGCCTGGGGCAAGTGGTGGGCGAGGAGTGGTTCACCGCAGAGAATGGTCGCGGCTCCGGCAGCCACACGATCCCGGCGAACTCGCACGTGCACCCCAATTGGGTGTTCGGTGCACCCGGCACGTACAAGGTGACCATCCGTCAGACCGCCACCACAAAAGGCGGGGAGAAGGTCTCCGGCGAGGCCACGCTGACGTTCAACGTTGGAGAAGCCGGCAACGCCGATAGCGGCCACTTCGATTTCGGCTCCATGTTTGACCCAGAAGGCAGCTGCAGCGCCGGAGCTGCAACGGCACAAGGCAGCGACGCCGCACGCTCAGGTGACCTCGCAGAGACCGGCACCACAGTGATGACCGTGCCGTTCGCCATCCTGGGCCTCGGCGTCGCGGTGTTCGGCGCGGCGATGTGCACGCTGGACACTGCCTTGCGACGCCGCCTGATTGCCCTCGCAGGAGCCTCGAAGTGAAGCGCGCCAAAGCTATAGCGGCCCTCGGGTTGGTTGCGGGTCTGGTGGGCTGCGCGCAGGCGGACGGTGCGGTGGATGATGGCCGGTTGCGTGTGGTGGCGTCGACAAGCATTCTCGCGGATGTCGTGCAGAATGTCGCCGGCGATGCCGCTGACGTCACCCCGTTGATGCGTCGCGGCGCCGACCCGCACTCGTATGAGCCGACCCTGCACGCCACGCGCGACATTGCCTATGCGGACGCCGTGTTCACCAACGGGCTGTTGCTGGAGCCGCAAGCATTGAGCCGCACGATCGAGTCGACGGCGCGACCCGACGCGCGTGTGGTGGCGCTCGCCGAGCAGACGCAGCGCTACGGCTACGCCCCGATCCCGTTGGTCGAGGACGCGAGCTTGGACACCGTGTGGTTGGGCCTGCGCTTCGAGGGTGACCTGCCCGCCACCGCGGTCACCGAGCTTTCGCTTGTCGACGCCACCGGCCCCGGCAAAGCTTTCGCCTTCATCCTCGGCACGTTTGGCACACCTGAGTTGCTCTTCGACTCCGACGGCGGCTCGACCATGCTGCCGGCGGGTGCGCACACGCACGTGAGTTGGGCCTTTTCAGCGCCGGGTGTGTACGAGTTGCGGCTGCGCGCGTCGGTGCGCGACGCGGTCGATGCGCCGGAGCGCAGCTCCGCCGAGCAAACCGTGACGGTGGTTGTCGGCCAGGACCCGGCACAGGTCGCGCCTGGGAAGGTGGCGATCGAGCATGGTCACGTGGACATCGCCACGCTTGTCGACGACACCACCACCCACCTGACCCTTCGCACCGACGACCACAGCCACCCCGGCCACACCGACATCAACCCCGCCGACGCCGTCGTTGTCGTACCCACAACCACCCTGCAGCCGATCCCGCCACAGCGCGAGTTCCGCTTCCTCGGCAACCCGGACGACGAGACCTACCTGCTGCCGCAGGCGGTACTCGGCCGCCACGTGCACGGCGAGCTAGACCCGCACATCTGGCACGACCCGGCCGCGATGAAAGCGGTGGTTGACGTGGTGCGCGACGAACTGTCCGCCATCGACCCGTCACGCGCCAGCCAGTTCGCGGACAACGCCAAGCGATACCAGTCGCTTCTCGACGACACCGACCGCACCGTCCGCGCCATGTACGACTCCATCCCCGAAACCAACCGCAACCTGGTCACCACCCACCACGGCTACGCCTACCTCGGCCGCGCCTACGGGCTGCGCATCGCAGGCTTTGTCACCCCGAACCCGAGCGTGGAGCCGAGCCCCCGCGACCTGCTGGCACTCTCGCGCACCTTGGACAACCTCGACGTGCCGGCCGTGTTCGTCGAGTACGGCAGCGAACAAGAAACGCCTGTGCTCACCCAAACGGCCGCCCAGCACGGGGTGAACGTGTGCCCGATCTGGGGCGACTCTCTCGACCCGCCCGGTCAGGGGCCGGCGCAAACGTATGTGGACTTTGTGCTGGCCAATGGGTCGTCGATTAGTAACTGCTTGAAAGGACAACAATGAAAAAGATTCCAGCCCTCATCACCGCCGCCATGATCGCGGCCGCACCCGCAGCAACCGCCCAGGTACAGGACAACAACCCCGCCCTGCAACAAGTCGTTGATGCCAACGAAACGATCGCGCCGGAAGGCGAACGCACCGTCATCGACGCAGGCCACGTTGACCTCGGCCCCATGTTCGTGGACGGCAACCTGCAGTTCCTCGCCCGCGACGACACCCACGAACCCGCCATGTGGCGCCACCTCAACGACGTCGTCTTCGCCGTCGGCGACGCCGCCAAGCAAACCCTGCCCGACACCAACGACTTCGACTTCACCGGCGCCAAACCAGGCTCCGACGTATGGGTCGTGCCCCAAACCGAAGTCGCAGGCGTGCCATGGCTGGGCTGGAACTCCCAAGCCCCCTCGCTGCTCGAGCGCTCCACGTCCGGCATGAGCCTCGAATTCGCCGGCCACGACGGCCCTGGCGACTTCTCCCTCTTCGTCCAACCCGGCGGCTTCCACGAACCGCAGCAACTGTGGAACTCCCGCACCGAAGGCGACCAGTCCATGTGGGTCGAACCCAACACCCACACCCACGCCAACTGGGTGTTCACCGAGCCGGGCGTGCACCTGATCAAGGTGCGCGCGAAGGTGGAGGACACTGACGGCCAGGTGCACACCGACGAGCAGGTGCTGCGCCTTGCGGTCGGCGTTGACCCGCAGGAGGCGTTCGACGCGGAGTTTGCGGGCGCCGGGGAGGGGGCGTCGTCGTCAAGCAATGTGCTCCTGTTCGCAGGCTTGGGTGTGCTCGTCCTGGCGTTGGTGGCGTTCGCGGTGGTGTGGGGGCGTCGTAAGTGATCACAATCCGCGACCTTGCCGTGTCCTACCCGGGACGTGAAGTGTTTCAGGGCGTGGACGTCACGCTCAACGGCGGCGAATTCACCGGCCTGCTCGGGCCGAACGGCGCAGGCAAAACGACGCTGATGCGTGCGATGCTCGGGCTCGTACCCGCCGACGCAGGCACCGTCGAGACGACCGACTCGCGTCCGATCCGCGACGTCGTCGGCTACGTGCCTCAACGCCACAACGTCGCGTGGGATTTCCCAATCGACGTCTACACCGCCACCCTCAACGCCACGCTTGGGAAGCGCCCCTGGTACCGCCGCGCTGGCGAACGCGACCGCATGTGGGCGCAGCGTGCGCTTGAGATGGTGAACCTTGCAGACCTCGCCGACCGCCCCATCAGCGACCTGTCCGGCGGCCAGCGCCAACGCGTGCTCATCGCGCGTGCTTTGGTGCGCCGTCCGCGCATGCTGCTTCTCGACGAACCCTTCACCGGCCTCGACATCCCCACCACGGAACATTTGCTCGGGCTGTTTCGAGAGCTCGTCGATAAGGGCCTGGGCGTTGTGATGTCCACCCACAACATCGTCGAGGCCGTCGAATCCTGCGACCGTCTCATCCTGTTCAAAGGCGGCATCGTGGCGGATAGCCCGACGCGCCTGCTTAACGACGACACCCCCTGGATGCACACCTTCTCCGTCGGCCCCGACTCACCGTGGCTACGAGGCGTGCGCGCACACCTGGAGGCCGCCCATGCCTGAGATTTCCTTCCTGCAATTCCTCGCCGACATGGCGAACCCACAACTGGCCTTTCTGCCACGTGCGCTGGGCGCCGCCGTGATCGCCGCGGTGCTCTGCGCGGTGGTCGGGTGCTTCGTGGTGCTGCGCGGCATGGCGTTCATCGGCGACGCCGTTGCGCACGCGGTGTTTCCCGGCATCGCCGTCGCCTTCGCCTTGCAGACCTCGGTGCTGCTCGGCGGCGCGGTGGCGGGTGCGTTGGTGGCGGTGCTGATCGCGGTGATGTCGCAACGCCGCACCATTAAAGAAGACTCCGTGATCGGCATCGTGTTTACCGCCGCGTTTGCCATCGGCCTGGTGATCATCTCGCGGGTCGAGGGCTACACCGCCTCCGTGAGCTCGTTCCTGTTCGGCTCGCTCACCGGCGTTGGCGTGCGCGAACTGGTGGTCAACGCGGTCGCTGGCGCCATCATCGTCGCCATTGTGGTCGTCCTGCGCCCGTGGCTGACCGCCGTCGCTTTGGACCGCGAAACCGCCCGCGCCATGAACCTGCCCGTCGCCGCGTTGGACCTCGCGCTGTATCTCAGCGTGACGTTCGCCGTTGTGCTCGCCGTACAGACCGTGGGCAACATCCTGGTCGTCGCACTGCTGATCACCCCGGCTGCCGCCGCGCGCCTGTTCACCGACCGGCTCGACACGATGATGCTCATCGCCGCCGCATTCGGCGTGGTTGGCAGCGTCCTGGGCGTGTGGCTGGCGTGGGCCTACGATTCCCCAACCGGGGCGACGATCGTCCTTTCCGTCACCGCCCTGTTCGCACTGAGCTGGCTGTTCGCGCCGCGTCGCGGAGTGTTCGCGAAGGTGGTGCGGGCATGAAGTTGAACCGACTTGTGACGCTGGTCGTCGCTACGCTTGCGTTTGCTGTGGCACCACTGGCGCAGGCGAGCAGCGAGCACAAACCCGGCGACCCCGGCCACAGCGTGACCCTCGACGCGGACGTCGACCACCCGTGCGCCGGCCGCAAACTGCTCTACCACTCCCACAACGACGCCCTCTACGGCACGCGCTCCGGCGGCAAGCTAGCGGTGATGGCGGTCGACGGCCAACAGGTCACCTCCCAGGACTCCGTGTGCTTCCGCCTCGCCCCAGACGCGGACGCCGACGGCAACGACCTGTCCAAACTCACCATCCCCGACGACGGCACCCTCGACTTCCTCGGCCCCCGCGGCAGCGAAGTCTGGGCAGCGCCGCAAAGCGTGGACTGGACCGACAACTGGCGCCCCATCTGGTCGGGCCTCGGCGCATTCGACCCCGCCCACGAACTCGACCCCACGTCGATCCCCACCAACTTCAAAGACGACGTCATGCACTTCGACCTCGTCGACATGGATGCGCCCGGCGACATCAACGTCATGTTCACCAGCCGCGTCTACGAACCGGAGCGACTGTTCGACTCCTCCAACCCAGACATGCGCACCATCACCTACGAAGTCGGCGGCCACGGCCACTTCACCTGGACGTTTTCCAAACCAGGCATCTACGCGCTGACGTGGCAAGGCCGAGCCGAGCGTACCGACGGCACCACCGAACGCTCCGAACCCATCACCCAATACTGGCTTGTCGGCGACGACGCCACCGTCGGCCTGCCCGAAGGCACCACCACGGGGCTGCGCACCCCAAAGTCGGCATCCACACCCACTGACGCGCAACCGACCACGTCGGCGACCACCACGGCGACCACCACGGCACCGACCTCACCAAAGGCCTCCACGTCGGCGCAGCCAACCACCGCGCCAACTCTTGCGCCGACACCGACCTCGCCAAAGGCCTCCACGTCGTCTAGCACGTCGGCGCAGCCAACCAGCACGCAGCCCAAGCCGGCACCAGGTACCTCCACACCCAACGCCGCAGCGAAGGAGCGCGCGCTGATCAAGGCGGGTCATATGGATATGGCCTTGGTGAGGGAGGGGTCGTCGTTAAGCACAGTGCTCATCGATGATTCCGACCCCCTCCACCCGGCGCACCGACCCTCCGGCAGCTTCATCTTCGCCGTGCCCGACAGTGCGCGCACCGACCTGCCCGATAGCGTGCGCGACAGCTTCCCCGGAAGTCCGTCGCAAATGTGGATCCTGCCGCAAGCACAGGACAAGAACCTGCCATGGCTGGGCTTTTCCACCACCGGAGTGTCCGCGAGCGCGATTGAGGAAGGCAGCCGGATCACGGTAAGCATGCGCGACGTCACCGGCCCGGGCCGCCTGATGACATGGCACGAGGATCTGCGAGGCCTGCGCATCGAACTAGACTCGGGCGACCCTTCCAAAACGCTCCAATACCCGGTTAACGCCCACGACCACCAGGGCTTTGGGTTCACCGAGCCGGGCATCTACACGGCGACGTTCGTGTATTCCGGCACCACGCGTGACGGTGAGGCGTTTGAAAAGGAACTCGTCGCAACGTTTGCAGTTGGCGACGACGCCATCACCAACGCCCCAACCAATCCCGACGACACCGATAACGCAGGCAGCACGGGCAACGCGGGCAAAAGCCTGAACGTCCCGCAGGCGTTGGCGGCGGGTCTGCGGCAGGTGGAGAAGGAGATCAAGAAGTTTGGCGACGCCATCGCGCCAGCCGCAAAACCGTCCACGAAGCCGTCTGCGCAGGCAACCACACAGCGGGCGACACGGCCGACGACACGGCCGAGCAACCAGGCAACTTCGCGCCCCTCGCGCACCGCTGCACCTGCGGCCCCGGCAACCACTGCCCAGTCGGCCCAGTCGGCCCAGTCGGCTCGATCGGTGAGTACTGCGCGTGCTGCACAGGCTGCACCTCGCAGTCAGGCGGCGGCTCAATCCACGGCGAAGCAGTCTCCGACGAGGCGTGCGCAGGCAAGCCGTGCAGCGTCATCGCAACTATCGACGAGCACTAGCGCCCCCGCCACAACCTCCGCCCCTTCGCCGGAGCCCTCACCTGAGTCTGCGTCCGATGCTTCGGGCAGCGGGATTCATGCCGCGCAGCCCGTCGAAGGCACGAGCAACTCCGCGACGGCCGGCGGCTTCTGGGCTGGCCTCGCGATTGGTGTTGGCATCATGGCGCTCATCGGCGGCGCAGTACTGTTTGTTGCCGCGCTGAAATTGCTCCGTCGCGCTGAGCGGCACGACGAGCACTAGCCGAAGAGTTGGTCCATTGCCCCGCGGTTG
>NZ_KV801067.1:0-645 GCF_001810365.1 Corynebacterium sp. HMSC055D05 | reverse complement strand
CGCGGTTGGTGTTTTTCACCGGGTAGCCGCGGGGCGAAATCCATACCGGGGCACCCCGGATCATCACGATCCGGCCGCGTTTCTTACGCCACGGGTCATCATCATTGACCCGGTTGTGATACCTGCATAGCGGCGCCAGATTCGCGATGTTGGTCTCCCCACCATGCCGCCACGCCTCCACGTGGTGTAACTCGCAGTTGTCTGCTCCGTGACGACAGCCAGGAAACGCACACACCGGCGAGACCAACTTGGCCAGATCGCGCTGCTTCTGATTCGCCAAACGCTGCGTGCGATACAAGTTCACCGCACCGGCCTGCGGATGAAACGCCGCCACCTCCAACGCATCACCGAACTGGGCGGCGAGAAACTCCGCACCGGTCATGGTGGTGCCATCGGTCATGGCCAAGAGCACATCATCACCAGTCCCGTCCAGGATGCGTACGTAATCCGGCAGCGGCACCAACACAGTGGGACGCGGCGCTGCAGTAGCCACCTTGCCCTCGCCGAAGAAGATCCCAATTAAGTTCTCGGCAATCTGGGGTGCAGCCGGACGGTCCTGATCAATACCTAACCGCCCGGCGTGTTCCATGTCGGAGATCTCGCGCTCGTCGTAGGTTAAGTGCAGGGTGCGTTTGCCGTTTCGCG
>NZ_KV801066.1:0-43958 GCF_001810365.1 Corynebacterium sp. HMSC055D05 | reverse complement strand
CCACAAACACAGAGCTAGACGACCAGCGGAAAACGACTGTCCAGGATTGCGGGAACCCAAAACTACGAGGCATAACAGTGCGATACCAAGGACGGTGAGTCTCGCTGCCTAATATGAACGTATGAATCGGGATGCTTTAGAGCCCATTTCGGAGTTGCCTCGTGGCGAGTTCGCCTTTCCAGGCCCGCTCCGTGACGCTCTTGTCAACGCCATCCTGGACGGCACGAAAACTGCGACAGCATCCTTGCTGGCTGAATACCCCAACGACTATCAGCCGCATGAGGAAGTGGGTGCCCTCGAGGCCGTCCTTGACTCACATGACAACGTGGTGTGCGTCATCCGCACGACTGAGGTTCAGATTTACCGGTTGGCGGACGTGAGCGACGAGCATGCCATCGCCGAGGGGGAGGGCTACGCCGACGCAAACGAATGGCGCATTGGGCATGAGCAGTATTGGCGCTCGCCAGAGTTTGTGGAGTACATCGGAGCACTTGATATTGACGACGACACGCAGGTGGTGTGCCAACGCTTTACCGTTGATGAGCGGTACCCGATCAGGGCATTGGAGCCGTGGCGCGGCTGAGGCCACACAGCCCGAACCAACGCCGGCTTTCCCAGCTAGGAAAGCCGGTACACCTCGTAGTCGCCGGGGACGCCCGCTCCGGGAACATACGCAAGTCCGAGCCTCAAAGCTAGGCCAATCGATGCCTCATTCACAGGGTCGATGATGGCGATGACGGGGAGCGACGGGAAGCGCTCGCGGGCGCTGGCAATCGCGGCAGCCGCGGCTTCTTTGGCGTAGCCCTGGCCTTGCGATTCTGGTGCGAAACGGTAGTAGAGGTTCAGGACTTCTTCGCCGGCTTCCTCGCTGTGCCGTACCCCGGTAAAGCCGATGGTCGCGCCGTCGAGGGTGCGTACCGTGTAGTAGCCCAACTGCTGCTCAGCCCAATTGTTCTGCCACGAGCGCGCAAGCTCGACAGCCTCATCGTGGGTCTTCATTGTCAGCTCGGGGCGATGCTCGTACGTGCGGGGATCTGAGTGGATGGCAAAGATGGCGTCGATATCCGCATCTGTCGGCACCGACAACTCAAGCCGCGGGGTGCGCAGGGCAAACGCATCAGGCATGGTGAGTCCTTTCCTGCCGCTTGTTCCACAGGCGCCACAGCGAGAACGCTCCCGCAGCGCCCAATACTGGCAGGGCGGACAGGCGCACGGCGCGGCGAACGGAGCGGTAGTCGCGGACGGCCCAGCCTTGGGCTTTTGCGTGGCGACGCAGCGCGCGGTCCGGATTGACGGCAACGGGGGAGCCGACCATCTCCAGCATTGGCAGGTCGTTGATGCTGTCGGAGTAGGCGGTGCACTGCTTCAGGTCGAGTTGCTGCAGCGCGGCCAGCGCGGCCACGGCGTGCTTCTTGCCGGGGCCGTGGAGGATGTCGCCGACGAGTCGGCCGGTGAACTTGCCGTCCTCTTCTTCCGCGACGGTGCCCAAAGCGCCGGTGAACCCGAGGGTCTCCGCCAGGGCCTGGCCGATCTGGACCGGGGTGGCGGAGACGAGCCAGACTTGCTGGCCGGCGGCGATGTGCATGGAGGCCAGTTCGATGACGTCCGAGTAGGACTTGTTCAGCATCTGCTTGTCGACGATCTCCTGGCAGGCCTCCTTGAGCTCGTCGACACGTTTGCCTTTGACCACGGCAAGGGCCTGCTCGCGACCTTCGGCGATGTCGTCGGCGTTTTCGGATCCGGAGACACGGAAGCGGATCTGCTTCCACAGGGCCGGGGCGAGTTCGCGCAAGGTGATGAAGCGTTTCTTGAACAGGCCTTGGGCGAGCAGGATTAGCGACGAGCCCTGGATGAGGGTGTTGTCGATGTCGAAGAATGCCGCCGCCTCGAGGTCCTGGGGAATTTCGGGGTCCGGCTGGGTGATTTTTTGGCGGCCCGCGGTTTTGAAGGCGCCGCCGACAGAGTCGACGCCGAGGGCGAAGTCTTGGATGTTGATGCCAAAGGTTTCTTCAACGGCGGCAGCGGCGGCGGCTTGGCCGGCGGTGCGCTGGGCGTCGTCGTCAAGCGGGGGCAGTGCAAGGTCCTCAAGGAAGCGGCGGAGGTTTCCTTGAGAGACTGACCATTGTGCGAGGAATTCCCGCTGTTCTGACATGGCGATCGTGACTCTTTCGGTGGCGGTGTTAGCGTGAGCAATCGTACAACGGCGAGCGCCGCAGACACGATGTAGAGGAGTTCGGATGAAGACGGTGGAGTTGATGGTGCGGTCCACGTGCGGTTCGTGCGAGCGGGTGGCGGCGCAGATTGCTCCGGTAGTGGAGAAGTGTGGCGCGGAGCTAATGCTTGTCGACGTCGACCTGGACCCCGACAACGCTGCCGAATACGGCGATCGCGTGCCGGTTGTCGTCATTGACGGCGAGGAGCTTGCCTGCTGGGAAGTGGACAACGCAGACCTTGAGGCGGCGCTCCTCGCGTAAGGGGCTATCCTTTAGTTTGATTTCCAACGCGGACTGGAGGGTTTTGTGAGTGTTCTTGTCGTGGGGATGTCGCATAGGTCTGCACCTGTGTCCCTACTAGAACGTCTCAGCATGGATACGGAGCTGCAGGAGGGGACGTCCGCGGCTCTTGTTGAGCGGCCTTCGTTGTCCGAGGCGATGATTATCTCCACCTGCAACCGTCTCGAGGTGTATGCGGTGGCCAACGCGTTCCACGCTGGTGTGGAGGACGTGTTGACGGTGCTGACGAAGGTGTCTGGGGTGGGCATCGAGGAGCTGCGTCGCTACCTGTACGTGCGGTACGCGGATGCTGCTGCGGAGCACATGTTTACTGTGGCGTCGGGGTTGGATTCGATGGTTGTGGGGGAGCAGCAGATCATCGGCCAGGTGCGTACGGCGTATGTGGATGCGGCGGAGCGTGGCACGGTGGGGCCGAATCTGCATTCGTTGGCGCAGATGGCGCTGCATACCGGCAAGCGTGTGCACACTGAGACCACTATCGACGACTCGGGCGCGTCCATGGTTACCGCCGCCTTGGATGAGGCGATGGGGCTGATGGGGATTGAAGACTTCAAGGGGAAGAAAGCTCTGGTGTTGGGGGCTGGCGCGATGAGTTCGCTGGCGGCGACGCACCTGGGCAAGCGCGGCATTGACGGGTTGGTGATTGCCAACCGCACGCGCGACCGCGCCGAGCGCCTTGCTGGACATTCCCGCGAGGCGGGCGTGCCGGCGGAGGTTGTGGATTTTGAAGACCGCTCGCACGCGATGGGTGGGGTGGACATTGTGGTGTCCGCGACGGCGGCTGACGGCTTCACCATTACGCCGGAGGACATTGCGGGTCCGGTGATGCTGGCGGACCTGTCGTTGCCGCGCGATATCGACGACGCGGTCACTGACATCGACGGCGTGCACCTGGTCAACATCGAGTATCTGCACGAGCAGATGCGTAACACGACCAACGAGGATTCGCGCGCGCTGCGTGAGGCAGAGGCGATTATCGACGAGGAAGTGAAACTGTTTTCCTCCGAGCAGCGGGTGCGTGGGGTGGCCCCGGCGGTGACGAGGCTTCGCAGAAACGCTGCGGAGATCTCTGGCCAGGAGCTGCAGAAACTTCGCACCCGGCTTCCGGATATGTCTGAGGAAGATTTTGAGCAGGTTGAGCGCACGGTCCGTAGGGTCGTGGACAAGCTGCTGCACGCGCCGACGGTGAAGATTAAGGAACTTGCGGCGGCGCAGGAGACAGTGAGTGTGGAAGAGGTAGTGACCGAACTGTTCGGGCTGGATCAGCCGGCGGTGTCGGTGGAGGCGCAGCGTCTCCCGCTGCCTGAGGAACTGCGCGGTAAGGAGAAGTAAATGTTGAAGATTGGTACTCGTGGTTCGCACTTGGCGACGACACAGGCGGGCCATGTCCGCGACGACCTTGGCGCGGTTGGCCACCCGGCTGAGTTGAAGATCGTGGTCACCCCGGGCGACCTGTCGCAGGCGCCGGTGGAGCGAATTGGCGTCGGTGTGTTCACTTCCGCGCTGCGCGACGCGCTGTTTAATGGCGAGGTGGACGTTGCCGTCCACTCGTTTAAGGACTTGCCCACGGCGTACGAGTCGCGTTCCTATCTCATCGTGCCCAAGCGTGAGGACAACCGCGAGGCGCTCATCGCCCGCGATGGGCTGACGCTGGCGGAGCTGCCGGAAGGTGCCCGCGTGGGCACGTCGGCACCTCGTCGTATTTCCCAGCTGCGCGCGATGCGTCCGGACCTGGACATTCGTCCGTTGCGTGGCAACATTGAGCGCCGCATGGGCTACGTCGAATCTGGAGAGTTGGACGCGATCATGCTTGCGTACGCAGGCTTGGTGCGCGGTGGCTACGGCGACCGGACGACCCAGATCTTCGACCCGCACGAGTTCATCCCAGCGCCCGCCCAGGGTGCACTTGCGGTCGAGTGCCGTGTCGACGATGCGGCTGGCCGCGAAGCAATCGCGAAACTTATCGACGACACCGCAACCGTCGAGGCCCGCGCCGAGCGCACCGTACTTGCCGTACTCGAGGCCGGCTGCACCGCGCCGGTGGCGGCAACCGCGCGTGCGACGGAGAACGGCATCGAGCTGCGTGCCGGTGTGTTTGCGCTGGATGGGTCCCGTTCGCTCGTGGAAGATGTCCAGGGTACGGACCCGGAGGAGATCGGTCGACGCGCTGCTGAGGCGTTGCTTGAACGCGGTGCCGCTGACGTTATGAAGTAGCGGTGGTTTTGTTCTGGGGCATATCCCTTTTATGGTGTAAATACCATACGTTCACGCCCCTCCGCGCAACGGGTCGCTTAAGCGGATCCGTCTGCGTGGGGGATGTTATTTGTGCCTAGAAGAGATTCCTCTATGACATTGCCCTCTCACACCCCCCAGCCGGGGAAGGTGATCTTCGTGGGTGCCGGACCGGGCAACCCTGAACTGCTCACGGTCCGTGCCCGCGAGGTGATGGAAGCTAACGCTATCGCACTCGTCGATCCGGAAGTGTCGGCGGGGGTCAGAAACTTCGTTGGCTCAGCATTGCCAGTGCCACAGGCCAAGCTCGACGAGGCGAAAGCCGTCTACGAGCAGATGTGCGCCGACGCGAAGGCGGCGGGTGCGCGCCGTAAGCCGCCGAAGCCGGAAGATCCGACGGCGGCGGAGCTCCAGGAGTGCGACCTGGCAGGTGAGGGCATTGTGCCGAAGCTGCGCGAGGCGCTCGACGCGGCAGCGAAGTCCATCGAGGACGGCGAGGCAGGCGATGGTGACGTGATCCGTCTGGTCGCCGGCAACCCGCTGACCCGTGATGCTGTGATGGAGGAGATCTCCGCCGTTGCAGACGCTGGCCTGGAGTTCCACGTGGTGCCGGGCATGTCCTTGCCGTCGACGGTGCCGTCCTTCGCTGGCATTGCGTTGGGTTCGACCTACACCGAGGCTGACCTGACCAACGGTCCGGTGGACTGGGATCAGTTGGCGTCTGCGCCGCAACCGTTGGTGTTCCAGGCCACCCAGGAGCACCTCGCAGAGATGGCAGAAGCGCTTATGGAGCGCGGTTTCCAAGGCGCCACTCCGGTGACGATTACGACGAACGGAACGACGCGTCTGCAGCGCACGTTTGATGCCACGTTGCAGACGGTGGGCAAGTTGGATGCGGATCTGTCGGGTGCGCTCGTCGTTACGCTTGGCACTGTTGCGGACGACCGCTCGAAGTACTCCTGGTGGGAAAACCGGCCGTTGTATGGCTGGCGAGTGCTTGTGCCGCGTGCGAAGGAGCAGGCTGGCCCGATGAACGCCCGCCTGACGCAGTACGGTGCGATCCCGCAGTCGGTGCCGACGATTTCGCTCGAGCCGCCGCGCAACCCGGCACAGATGGACCGCGCGATCAAGGGCATTGTGGAGGGACGCTACCGCTGGGTGCTGTTTACCTCTGTTAATGCCGTTGATGCGGTGTGGGACAAGTTCGAGGAGCTTGGTCTGGACGCCCGCTCGTTTGCCGGCGTGCACCTGGGCGCAGTGGGGCAGAAGACCGCTGATGCGCTGCGTGCCCGTGGCATGTACCCGGAGCTGATCCCGCACCGTACAAAGCAGAACGCTGCTGGTCTGGCGGAGATCTTCCCGGAGTATGTCGAGGATATCGACCCGGTTGGCCGTGTGCTGCTGCCGCGCGCGGACCTGGGCTCCGACGTCCTGGTCGATGGCCTGGAGGCCAAGGGGTGGGAGGTCGACGACGTTGTCGCCTACCGCACCGTGCGTGCTGCTCCGCCACCACCGGAGACGCGCGACATGATCAAGACCGGCGGGTTCGACGCCGTGTGCTTCACCTCCCCGTCGACGGTGAAGAACCTTGTGGGTATTGCCGGCAAGCCGCACGCGCGCACCATCATCGCCTGCATTGGCCCGGTGACGGAGGCGGAAGCCCGTGAGCAGGGCTTGCGTGTGGACGTCGTCCCGGAGGTCGCCGATATCCCGTCGCTCATTGACGCCTTGGCAGAGCACGTTGCTGGTCTGCGTGCGGCTGGGCAGTTGCCGCCTCCGCGCAAGAAGCGCCGGAAGTCGGCAGCGAGCAACTAGCACGGCTGGGGTCGTGTCGGGTGACGTTCTAAGATGTGGCGCATGGCAGATTTTGAGCTCACCCGACGACCACGGCGCTTGCGGCAGAACCCCGCATTGCGCACCCTGACGGCGGAGACGAGGCTGCACCCGGCCGACTTCATCCTCCCGCTGTTTATCGCAGACGGCCTTGATGCGCCGCGCGAGATTGCCTCCATGCCGGGGGTGTACCAGCACACCGAGGATTCCCTGAAGGCAATTTGCCACGAGGCGCTTGAGGCTGGTGTGCGGGCGATCGACCTGTTTGGTGTGCCGCTTGAAGCGGATAAGGACGCCACAGGCTCCATCGGTGTCGCGGAAGATGGCATTTTGAACCGCGGGATCAAGGCGCTTCGCGACGAATTCGGCGACGACCTGGTCATCATTTCCGATACGTGCCTTGATGAGTTCACCGATCACGGCCACTGTGGTGTGCTGCGTACCGATGCACACGGCAACGAGATCGTGGACAACGACAAGACGGTTGAAATCTACTGCGACCTCGCCCTGTCCCAGGCGCGCGCTGGCGCGCACATGGTCAGCCCGTCCGGCATGATGGACGGCCAGATCGGCGAGATCCGTAAGGCACTCGACCGCGAGGGCTTTGAGGACGTCATCATCATGGCGTACTCCGCGAAGTATGCCTCCAAGTTCTTTGGTCCGTTCCGCGATGCTGTCGGCTCGTCGCTGAAGGGCGATCGCCGCACCTACCAACAGGATCCCGCAAACGTGCGCGAGTCCCTTTTGGAGACCGAACTGGACATCGCCGAAGGCGCAGATATTGTCATGGTCAAGCCGGCCTTGCCGTACCTGGACGTGCTGGCCAAGGTGGCAGAAATGTCGCCAGTGCCGGTGGCGGCCTACCAGGTATCCGGCGAGTACGCGATGCTCAAGGCAGCAGGCGTGAACGGTTGGATCGACTTCGAAGAGACCATGATGGAGTCGCTGGTATCCATTAAACGCGCTGGTGCGGACCAGATTCTGACCTACTACGCCATCGAAGCAGCAAAGCAGCTCAATGGTTAGCCTCCCGCCACTCAACCCGAAGAGTCCCAGCCACGTCGACGCCAGCGCCGTGGACAAGAAGACGCCGGGCGGCCCGCCGGAGGCCGTGCAGTTGATGCTGCGGTGCTGGGCAGTGATGATCGCAGGCGAGTTAATCCACCAGATTCTCTCCGTCGTATTCGCGTTCGTCGACCCGTCCGCGCTGCGGGACGCCGCCAAGCAACAAGCTAAGCAGCGTGGCGAGGAAATCTCGGACGGCCTAATCAACATGGGCGTCTACGGATCCCTGATCCTCATGACACTCATCCAGTTGGGTGTGCTGCTGTTGTTCGTGTTCGCGCTGCGCGCCGTGCGGAACAAAAGCTCCCAGGCTGGTAACGCGTACCGGCTGCTGCAGATTTTCGGTGTGTTCTTCGCCCTCCGCATGATCACGCTGTTCATGATGCAGCCCGCCTCCACCGCCATACCGGTGGTGTTCTACGGCATCGACGGTGTCGTCCAAATCATTCTGGGTGTGGCCGGCATTCTGGGCATCATCTACTCCACGGACAAAGACGCCGTGAACTGGGTAGCGCCCAAGAAGGATGGGTCGAAGAAAGACGCAGCCAAGACAGAGAAGGAACAGTAGGTCCCCAATGGCAGGCATGTTCCCCACGATGGTCTCAGACCCGAATGACAAGAACCGTAGGTACAGCGGCGAGGCCACTGAGCAGTGGCCCCGACCGCTACGTACCGCCTACTACCTGGTGTTTGCCAGTGCGGTGTTGATGATCGTCATCGGGCTGATGACCCTGGCCAAGGGCGTGCCTGACCGGCTGCCGGATACCTGGATGATCGAAGGTGCCGACGAAGCATTGATCGAACGTTTCCGGTTCAATCTGCGCATCTTGGCGTGGGGCAACATCGCCTTGGCCATCCTGCTGTCGATGAGTTCGGCCTACTTCCATAAAGGGGCGAAGACTGCGCGAAGGATTGCAGCCGCAGGCATTGGGGCAACTGTGTTCCTCAACGTTGCCGGCTTCTTCATCGGCGTGGCTGGCTGGGCCTCCATCGTGGTGGTTGTCCTGCTTGTCGCAGCCCTGTTTGGGATGTTCCGGCCGGCGGCGAATGTGTTCGTCGATACGCGAAGTGGCGACCTGTGGAGGGGAGTTGCGTAAGTGAGCAACCACGAACACCTGGACAATTGCATCGAGGAAGCCCGCCACGCCGCACGCCAAGCAGGCATTGACCCGGGCACTGCGACGTGGGATCTGGACGGGGAACTTGTCCGCCCCAACGCCTCCTACGCCTTCGAGCTGGAGGGCATTGAGGACGGGCCCCAACTGACCGACATCGCCGAAGCACTTGAGGCGCTGCCAGGTGTGTCGGCGCGCTTGGTGTACCCGACGAAGATGGCGTGGGTCACCGCACCGGCAAGTACGCCGCTTGTGGAGCTCACCGACACCATCGAACGCTTTGGCGTCACCGCAACCGTGACCGACTCGACCCTGCAGCGTCGCGCACACGGCCGCTACTGGCAGGAACACCCGATGCCGCGCCGGGCGAAGCATCGTCGCAACGAAGAGGCGAACCTGATCGCCCGTGCGCAAGGGTTTGTGCGTCCGGTGTCGCGGCGCTCCCGCCGTGAAGGCGACGTGCTGTTTACCGCCCGCGACCTAGTCACACCGACGCGCCTTGTGGTGGCGGTGCTGCTGACCATCCCGGTGCTGCTACTCACCTACATCCCGTCGCTGGACTTCCCGGGCTGGCAGTGGGTGTGCTTCGCGCTGGCCACCCCGGTGGCGCTGTGGTGCGCATCCCCGTTCCACCGCGCCATGGCAGGCGGCGTGCGTCGCGGTATTTCGGCGCTAGACGGTGCCAGTTCGATTGCCATTTTGGCGTCCTACGTGTGGTCGTTCGCCATGCTGCTGTTCACCGAGGTAGGCCGCATCGGCTACACCACCACAGGCAGCTGGATGCCGCTGCGCATGTCAGACAGCCCAGAGCTGTACTTCGAGGTGTCCTGCACTGTTACCACGTTGTTGCTGTTCGGCAGGTACTTCTCCATGCAGGTTCGCACAGACCTGCGCGAGGAGCTCGAATCACGCAGACCAGGTGCTGAGGACGTCTACAACGTGGATCACCGCGACAAACGCGGCACACCCAGCCCCGAAGAGTTGCCTGCAACAGAGATCAGGCGTGGCGACGACGTCACGCTCACCGCAGGCCACATCATCCCAGTCGATGGGGAAGTGGTTGGTGGTTCCGGCCGGATTGGTGGGGAGCTCGTCGATACGCACCGCGACCAAATCCTCAAAGTCGGCTCGATCGTCACCGCCGGCTCGGTGCTCGCCTCGGGCGAGATCAAAGTCCGCGCCGCGCGCGTCGGCCACACCACACTGCTTGCGGCGGTGCAGCGCTGGCTTGACGACGCCTCACGTCACCAAAACGCAGCCACCATGGTCTCGACTCGCTCCGCGGGCCTGCTGATCCCAACCGCCTATGTCATCGCGGTGCTCAACTTCGGACTCTGGCTGCTGTTTA
This sequence comes from Corynebacterium sp. HMSC055D05, assembly GCF_001810365.1. NCBI lineage: Bacteria > Bacillati > Actinomycetota > Actinomycetes > Mycobacteriales > Corynebacteriaceae > Corynebacterium > Corynebacterium sp. HMSC055D05. The sequence goes on along the minus strand of NZ_KV801066.1, from coordinate 33,852 downwards.
ACGGCAACATCAATACGGCCGCTGCGACGTCGCTGGCCATCCTGGTCGTCGTCGCACCCGTGAGTTTGGCCATCTCACCTGCACTCGCCATGCGCCAAGGCCTCGACTCCGCCGTGCGCCACGGCATGCTTGTGCGCGACGGCAACGCGCTTCGCACCCTGGCCGACACCGACATGGTCGTCTTCAACCGTGTGGGCACCCTGGTCAAACCGGAAATGCATGTGGAAACCGTCACCGCAGTACGTGGCGAAAGCACTGAACTGGTGCTGCGCATCGCCGGCGTCCTGTCTGCCGACTCGGACCACCCGGCCTCCAAAGCGATTGTGAAAGCAGCACGAGGAGCACGCGACGCCCGCTCCGGCGACCCACGCATCCCAGACTGGATCGAAGCCAACGGTGACACCTTCTCACCCGACGGCGAGTTCGGTGGACCAATTACCGCAACGTGGGGCACTGGTGAAAACGCACGCTCCGAAACGTTTGCGGCATCGCTGTGGCGCCCGACGAACCTGTCGCAACTCCACGGCAAACTCTCCGTCGCCGCCACGACTGGCGGCACACCCGTCGTCGTGCGGTGGGGTGGACGTGACCGCGGCGTGATCACGCTGTACGACCCCGCTAAAGACGACGCCATCCAGGCCATCGACCGCCTGGAATCCATGGGTGTGGAAACCGTCATGCTCACCCGCGACACCTACCCGGTGGCGCGCCGGTTCGCTGACTTCCTCGGCATCTCTCAAGTGCTTGCCGGCATTCACGGACTGGACAAACCCCATGCTGTGCGTGCACTGCACACACAAGGTTCCAACGTTGCCATGGTTGGCGACGCCTCCGTCCTGCCCACCCTGCGCGTCGCCGACTCCGGCATCCTGTTCGCCGAAGACGACCTCGCCGGCACCAAAGAGCCACGCTGGAGCGACGACGCCGAAGTCGTCCTCATCCGCGAAGACGTCATGTCCGTGCCCCAACTCATCGAGCACGCCCAACGCGTTAAACGCATCGCCAACAGCAACCTCGCCTTCGCCGTTGCGTACAACGCCACCGCAGTCGTCCTCGCCGCCGCCGGAGCCCTACCGCCCGTCGGTGCGACACTGCTCATGCTGGGCAGCTCCCTGTTCATCGAGGCGAAGTCGCGCCGGGCACGCCGGTTCAAGATCTAGGCTTTTCGCAGGTAGGCTAAGGCACTATGACTAGACGCGACCTTGTTAACGCTCCGTTCCTTGAGGCCGCCTACGGCCGCACTCCGTCCCGCACCCCGGTGTGGTTCATGCGCCAAGCCGGCCGTTCCTTGCCGGAGTACCGCAAGGTGCGAGAAGGCATTGCAATGCTGGATTCGTGCTTCATGCCGGAACTGCTCGCGGAGATCACGCTGCAGCCGGTGCGCCGCCACGACATGGACGCGGCGATCTTGTTCTCTGACATTGTGGTGCCGCTGAAGGCAGCGGGTGTTGGGGTGGAGATCGTGCCGGGTACGGGCCCGGTGCTGGACGCTCCGATTCGCTCCCGTGCGGACGTAGACAACCTGCCGATCCTGGACCACACCGTGGAGGAAGTCGCCGAGGGGATCCGCATTATTCTCGACGAACTGAGCGACACCCAGGCACTCATCGGCTTCGTAGGCGCGCCGTTCACTCTGGCCAGCTACCTCATCGAAGGCGGGCCGAGCAAGAACCACGAGAAGACCAAGGCGATGATGCACGGCGATCCGGAAACCTGGCACGCGCTCATGCGCCGCCTCGTGCCAACGATCACCGAGTTCCTCCGCACGCAGGTCGAGGCCGGCATCGACGCGATGCAACTCTTCGACTCCTGGGCAGGCTTCCTCACCGAAGCCGACTACCGCGAGTTTGTCCTGCCGTACTCGGTTGAAATCCTGGATTCAGTGGCGGGAGAGATCCCGCGCATCCACTTCGGTGTGGCCACCGGCGAGCTGCTCGGCGCCATGTCTGAGGCAGGCAGCGAGGTGATGGGTGTGGACTGGCGCGTGCCGCTGGACACCGCCGCTAAGCGTTTCGCCTCCCCGCGCGTGCTGCAGGGCAACCTGGATCCGGCGTTGCTGTTCGCCGGCACCGACGTGGTGCGCGAGGAGATTACCCGCATCAAGGGTGAGGCCGCCCGGGCAGTCGAAGCTGGCGACGCCACCGGACACATCTTCAACCTGGGCCACGGCGTACTGCCGACCACCGATGCGGACGCCATCACTGAGGCAGTGCGCATCATCCACGAGGAGAATTAATGAACATCGCCATTATCGGAGCAGGCCTTGCGGGCCTGACTGCCGCCTACGAGCTTCGTAAACTCAGCTCGAACGAGGACACGGACGAGGCGAAAATCGACGTCTACGAAGCCACTGACCGCATCGGCGGCAAGCTCTACACCGTCGCGTTCGAGGCTGGCCCGACCGATATGGGCGCCGAGGCATTCCTCGCACGCCGCAAGGATGCCGTCGAGTTCTTCACCGAGTTGGGTCTTGGTGATTCGCTCGTCGAGCCGTCCGGGTTGCGCTCCCTGATCTGGTCCAATGGCGAGGCCCGCGGTCTGCCTACCGGCGGCGTGATGGGTATCCCGTCTACCTCCGAAACGGTTGCGCACTTGGTCAGCGCCGAAACCGCAGCGCGTATCGACGACGAAGCTAACCGCGAAGGTTTCACCTGGGACACCGACGGCGACATGAACGTCGGCAAACTCGTGCGCGAGCGCTACGGCGACGAAGTCGTCGACGTCATCCTGTCGTCTCTGCTTGGTGGGGTCTACTCCTGTACCGCCGATGACCTGGGCGTTCGCGCCACCATCCCGCAACTGGCGGAAGAGCTCGACCGCCTCGCTGAAGCCGGCGACGGCAAGGTGCACCTGTCCACCGCCGTGGCCAACCTGGAGCGCTCCCGCGCGGAGCTGCCAACCGGCCAGGGGGCGGTCTTTAACACGTTCCGCGACGGCTACCACGAACTCTACGAAGCCCTCGCAGAGCAGTCTGGGGCGGACATCTACATCGACGCGTTCATCTCGGAGATTCGCCGCGAAGGCAACGGTTTCCGCCTCAAGGGCGGCGAGGACACCATCTACGACCACATCATCCTCGCCGTACCCGCACCAACCGCAGCGCTGCTGCTCAAGGAAGTCGTCCCAGAGGCGGCACAGGAGCTCCAGTCGGTGAAGTTGGCCAACTCGGCAGTCGTCGGCATGCGGTTTGCCACCGACGAGGGCCTGCCGCAGAACTCGGGCGTGCTCGTTGCCACCGGTGCCGACGACGTGAAGGCAAAGGCGTTCACCTTCTCCTCGCGTAAATGGCCGCACCTTGCCGAACGCGGCGGCGCCATCGTGCGCGCAAGCTTCGGCCGCTTCGGCGACAACATCGCCCTGACCGCCACCGAAGACGACCTGGTGGACTGGGCGCTCGACGACCTGAAAACCATCACTGGATTCGACGGCCGCGAGGCCGGCCTGGAGGAAATCTTCGTCCAGCGCTGGTTCGGCGGCTTGCCGCGTTTCGACGAACACCACCTCGCCACCGTGGCCAACGTCCGAAACATCATCGACAAGGTGGACGGCATCTCCGTCACCGGCGCCTGGGCGAGCGGCGTGGGGGTGCCGGCGGTAGTGGCGGACGCGCGTGTCGTCGCCAAGCAACTGCTTTAGGCATCCTCCCAGGGGTCGATGACCTCCACACCCGTGCCCTCAAAATCCTTGAGGTTGCGGGTGGCAAGCGGGGCATCGTGGGCGCGACAAATCGCGGCGATCATCGCATCGGCGTCATGGATCGGGCGACCCATCCTTTTTCGCTCCACGACGATTTCGCCGAACGCCCAGGCAGCGTCTGTATCAAAAGCGAGGACACCGTTGCGCTGCTCGAAATTAGACAATTGCCAGAAGACAACGTGCTGAATTTCGTTCCGTCGGGCACTCGACGGCAAACTCCGAACGCCTCGGACAATCTCGCCGACTGTAATGGAAGTAATGCACTGCTTCGGGTCTGTGGTGGCTGCCCATCGTCTGACGTTTTCGTGCGGAGCCTTCCGGCAAAGCTCTGAAACAACGTTCGTATCAAGGATGATCATGACTGACCGCCGCGACGGGCAGTGACCATTTCATCCATAACACCGGCGAGGTCATCCATACCTCCCACCTCTTGGGAGAGCTCGAAAAGCTCCAAGCCAGCCTTTACAGGTCGGACTGCTTCTTCCAGAATATGACGTACCTCTGCCTCCATAGACCGTCCATTCATACTGGCCTGAAGTTTGATCTTGTGGCGTACTCTCTCGTCGACGCCACGGATAGTCAACGTGACGGTCTTCTCTGGCTTTTCAGCGGCTATGGTCTCAGCCCGACGCGTGATGCGCGTCGCTTTGCTTTTTTGGATAGCGCCCATGCTGCCTCCTTGCGATCCAAATTGTGCTGTCAAAATGCTAGCACCGATGGGCGATGCGTGGCTAGGGTCAAATGCGGGTTCTCCGCTAGGTTGATCACCTATGGAACAACACGCCAACGAGCGCGATGCCGCCGAACCCACCGAAGCCGCCGAAGCTGCCGGCGCTGCTGGTGCCGCGGCACCCACCGAACCCGCCGAGAAGGAATGGTGGGAAGAAGAAGGCCTGCCCTGGAACGGCAAGCCCACCAAAGCCGACTACTGGTGCCTGGCCTGGTTTGGCTTCGTCGGCATCTTCGGCCTGGCAATGATCCCGCTGCGTGCATGGCTGCTCGGCCTGCACCCGCCGGTCCTGCTGGCACTGACCGGCTCACGCGTCGGCGCAGCCTCCACCGGTGCGCTCGCCGCGGTGGGGGAGGCGCCCCACTGGCTGATCTACCTGCTCATCGGCTCGCTGGTGAACATCAAGTTCGACTGGATCTACTGGTGGGCCGGCAAACTCTGGGGTCGCGGCATCCTGGACGTGCAGGCGGCGAACTCGAAACGCGCGGCGAAGAACATCGCCCGCGTGGAAGGGTGGGCGATCAAGCTCGGCTGGATCGGTATCTTCCTGGCGTACGTGCCCATTCCGTTGCCGATCGCATTTGTGGTGTTCGTGTTCATGGGCATCTCGGGTATGCCGTTGTGGAAGTTCATGGTGCTGAACTTCATCTCCAAAACCCTCTGGTCGTTCCTCTACCTTGGACTGGGCTGGTGGATCGGTGAGCCGGTCGTGGAGGTCCTGGACCAGTACGCCAAGGTGGCCAACTGGGTTGCAATTGCGCTGTTGGTCGTGGTGTTTTTCGGTATCTTCCGCAACCAGTCGAAGAAGAAAGGGCGCGCCGTCGAGGCCGTGGGCAACGAGCTCGAGGCAGGCAAGTAGCGAAAATGGTCGCCAACGCAAAATAGTTCCACGCTCCCGGTTGGGGCGTGGAACTATTTTCGTTCTGGTTGCCGTCTTTCCTGGGGAGAGTGAATTTTCTTGCCCGTCGGGGTGAAGAAAGTTCCCTGCCCGGGAACTTTCTTAGAAGAGGGGCTGAGGGAGAGGCAGGGCCAACCCCCTACCGGTTGACCACGACGGTGGAGAAGTCCTCGTCGCCGCGGCCGGCCTCCTGCTGCTCCTCCAGGGACGCGAGCGCGGCGGCGACGGCCGGCAGGTCCTTGTCGGCGGTGGCCAGCATGAGGCGGGCGTCCTTGGCGATGGCGTCGGCGGTGAAGTCGCCAGGCGAGGTGGAGCGCTCGCCCAACAGGAATGGGCTCTTCATGTTCACGATGAACTCCAGGCCGGTCGAGCCGAGCATGTCCACGACCTGCTCCGGCGCGAGACCCTGCGACTCGCCCAAAACCAAGGCTTCCTTGAAGCCCTGGATGGTGACGGCCAGGGCCAGGTTGGCCAAGAGCTTGCCGGTGGCGGCGGCTGGGGCCGAATCGACAACCTTCAAACGCTCCGGGTTGGCGGCGGCCCAGGGGGCGACGACTTCGGCGACGGTGGATCGTCGAGAAGCATCGGCTCCACCGACGTAGACGCCCAACTTGCCTGCGCGGGCGGGCGGCAGCGAGCCGACTACCGGGGTGTGGACGTAGCCGGGGACGGCAGCGGCGAACTCGGCGGCATCCTCCGGGGAGATCGTGGTGGAGTCTGCCCAGGTCACGCCTTCGGGGATGAGGGAGGGTTCGATGACAACCTCACGGACAGTGTCCGGACCGAACAGTGACGTAATGACAAGATCCGCGCCCTTGACGGCCTCCTCCGGCGTCTCGGCGGCACGCGCGCCACGTTCGACCAGGGGAGTGGTCTTTTCGGCGGTGCGGTTCCACACGGTCAGCGAGTGGTCGTCGACAAGTTTGAGCGCGAGCTCAGTTCCCATACGGCCAAGGCCTAAAAACGCAATATTCATATGGCCTACGATAGACAACCATGACTTCCCAGAACCCGACTTCAGGCAATACGCAGCGTTCGGCCGAATTGTTCGAGCGCGCGCAACGTTTCACACCGGGCGGGGTGAACTCGCCTGTGCGCGGGTTTGGCTCGGTTGGCGGCCAGACTCGCTTCATCCAGAGTGCGTACGGCTCGCAACTTATCGACGTCGACGGCAACAAGTACGTCGACCTCGTCTGCTCCTGGGGCCCGATGGTGCACGGCAACGCCCACCCGGAGATCATCGACGCGGTAGAGAAGGCCCTGGTTAACGGCCTGAGCTTCGGTGCGCCGACGGAGGCTGAGATCGAGATCGCCGAGCACATCGTCTCCCGCACGTCCGTGGACGAGGTGCGCATGGTCAACTCCGGCACCGAGGCCACCATGTCTGCTGTGCGCCTCGCCCGCGGCTTCACCGGGCGGCCGAAGATTCTGAAGTTCGAGGGCTGCTACCACGGCCACGTCGACGCGCTGTTGGCGTCTGCGGGCTCCGGCATTGCAACGTTCTCCCTGCCGGATTCGCCGGGTGTAACCGGTGCGCAGGCTGCGGACACCATCGTCGTGCCGTACAACGACATCGAAGCCGTCGAGCGCGCCTTCCGTGAGAACGAGGGTCAGATCGCGGCGATCATCACCGAGGCCGCCGCCGGCAACATGGGCACCGTCGCGCCACAGAACGACTTCAACGCGAAGCTCAAGGAGGTCGCACACCTTAACGGCGCGCTGCTCATTCTCGACGAAGTGATGACCGGCTTCCGCACCTCCTACTCCGGTTGGTACGGCGTGGACAACGTCGCCGGCGACCTGACCACCTTTGGCAAGGTCATCTCCGGCGGCCTGCCGGCAGCCGCGTTCGGTGGTCGCCGCGACATTATGGAAAAGCTCGCGCCGAACGGCCCCGTCTACCAGGCAGGCACCCTGTCCGGTAACCCGGTTGCCATGGCGTCCGGCCTGGCGTCGCTGCGTCTGGCCAACGAGAACATTTACCCGACGCTGAACCGCAACGCGGATACGCTCGCGCAGCTGCTTCACGACGCCCTCACCCGTGAAGGCGTCGCCCACCACATCCAGCGCGCCGCGACCATGCTGTCCGTGCGTTTTGCTGAGGGCGAGGGCCACAACTTCGCCGACATGCAGGCAGCGGACACGTTCCGTTACGCACCGTTCTTCCACGCCCTGCTGGACGCTGGCGTGTACGCACCACCGAGCGCGTTCGAGACCTGGTTCGTCTCCACCGCGCTGACCGACGAGGACTTCGGCCGCATCGAGGACGCCCTCGGTGCCGCGGCGAAGGCAGCCGCCCAGGCGGTGGCGCCGGAGTGAGCGACGCGTTGAACCCGGGCGGGCAGTCCCGGACGATTGTGCACCTGGTACGCCACGGGGAGGTCTACAACCCGAAGAAGATCCTCTACGGGCGGATGCCGGGCTACCACTTGTCGTCGCGAGGCAAGTCCATGGCGCTGGTCACCTCGAAGTTCTTCGAGGGCCGCGACGTGACGTACCTGGCGGCGAGCCCGCTCGAGCGCGCGCAGGAAACCGCGCAACCGATCGCGGAGGTCACCGGCTGCGAGATCCGGACCCGCGAGGACATCCTCGAGGCCGGCAACACCTTTGAGGGCCTGCGCACCAAGGGCTGGCGCACCCAGTTGGCCAACCCGATCCGCTGGCGGCATCTGACCAACCCGTTCAAACCGAGCTGGGGCGAGCCCTACGACGCCATCCTGGAGCGCATGTGGGACGCCGTGATCGACGCCCGCGACATCGCCGACGGCCACGAGGCGGTCATGGTCAGCCACCAGCTGCCAATTGTCATGGTGCAGCGCCAGGTGCAGGGCAAGCCGCTCGCACACATGAGTCGCCAGTGCGACCTGGCCAGCGTGACGTCACTTGTGTTTGAAGGTGGCCGTGTTGTTGACTGGGCCTACAACACCCCAGCCCAGGAGATCTAGGTAGACACCATGACGAAGAAGCGGAAGCTTATCGCCACTGCGTGCTGCGCGGCGGCGCTGGCGCTTTCGGCCTGCTCGAGCTCGTCGGCGGACCAGGGCGGAACCTTCTCGTTCCACTCCCCAGGTGGCCAGACGGAGATCACCTACGACGAGGCAGAGCGCAAGCCCCTTGCCGGTTTTGAGGGCGAGTCCCTCATGGAGCCAGACCAGACGATCGCACTGTCGGATTTTGAGAACCAGATCGTGGTGCTCAACGCCTGGGGCCAGTGGTGCGCGCCGTGCCGTGCGGAGGTGGATGACCTCGAGGAGATCCAGCAGCACCTGCAGGCCAACGGGCAGGGCACCGTGCTGGGCATCAACGTGCGCGACTCCAATGCGGAGATTGCCCGGGACTTCGTCAAAGACAACGGCGTGACCTACCCGTCCATCTACGACCCGCCGTTTAAGACCGCCGCCTCGCTCGGTGGCGTGCCGTCCTCGGTGATCCCGACCACGATCGTGCTGGACAAGCAACACCGTCCGGCCGCGGTGTTCCTGCGCGGGGTGACTGCGGATGACATCATCGAGGTTGTTGACCGTTTGGCTGAGGAGGCCTAGGTGGGCCTTGCCGACATCGTCACCGACGGCCCGCTGCTGCTTGGCCTGCTTGCTGCCGCGCTGGCCGGGTTGGTGTCGTTCGCATCCCCGTGCGTGATCCCGCTGGTGCCGGGCTACATCTCGTATCTGACCGGCGTGGTCGGCGGCGAGATGACCATGGACGACAAAGGCCCGCGCGTGGCCCGCAAACACTGGGCGGTCGCCGGTGCGGCTACGTTGTTCGTCGCCGGGTTCACGGTTGTGTTCCTGCTGGCCACGGTCACGGTGTTCGGCGCGGCCAGCGCGATCGCGCTCAACGCCCAGACGCTCACCCGCATCGGCGGGGTGGTCACCATCCTCATGGGCCTGGTGTTCATGGGTGCGGTGCCGGCGCTGCAAAACGACACCCGCATGCAGCCCAAAAAGTGGACCACGATCCTTGGCGCGCCGCTGCTCGGCGGTGTGTTCGCGCTGGGGTGGACGCCGTGTTTGGGGCCGACGTTGGCGTCGATCATCTCGGTGTCGGTTGGCACCCAGGGGCTTACCGCAGCCCGCGGCGTGCTGCTTGTCGTCGCGTATTGCATCGGCCTAGGCCTGCCATTTCTGCTGGTGGCGTTGGGGTCGTCGAAAGCTGTGCGCTCCATCGACTTTCTAAGCAAGCATTCGCGCGCCATCCAGATCGCAGGCGGCATCGCCATGATCCTCGTCGGGCTTATGCTGCTCACCGGCGCATGGGACGCGTTCATCGGCTGGTCGCGCCAACTCGTCGACGGTTTCGGAAGGACGATCATCTAAATGAAGACGGCACAAACCTGGCTGCGCAAGGCGTGGCACTGGCTCACCAGCATGCGCACCGCACTCATGCTGCTGTTCATCCTCGCGCTCGCGTCCGTGCCGGGTGCTCTGCTGCCGCAGCGCCAAGTCAGCGCAACGCTTGTCGACGACTACCTGCGCGCCAACCCCACCATGGGGCCCATCTACGACCGCCTGCAGCTCTTCGACGTCTTCAACTCCACCTGGTTTGTTGCCATCGTGCTGTTGCTGGTCATCTCCCTGATCGGCTGCATCATCCCGCGCTCCATGGACCACTGGCGGGCCTACAACGCCAAGCCGACCCGCGCTCCGCGCTACCTGTCCCGCATGCCAATGCATACGGAGGGTGTGGTTGAGGGGGACGAGGGGGTCGTCGCAAAGCAAGTGCGCGACAAGCTCAAGCGCTGGCACGTCGCCGAATACCAACCCGACGAGGACCGCGCGGGCGTGTTCTCCATCTCGGCGGAACGCGGCTACACGCGTGAGTTGATGAACCTGATCTTCCACATCGGCATCGTCGGCATGATCGTCGCCTTCGCCGCAGGCCGCATGGTGTTTTACGAGGGCCAGGCCATCGTGATCACCAACTCCGAGCACGAAAACGCCATCCCCGTCGAACAGCCCCGCGTGTTCTGCAACACCTCGCCCGCCAACTTCGACGTGTTCCGCGCCGGGCCATTTTTCGACGGCACCGGCCTGACCCCCTTCTGCTTCGAATCACAAGACTTCAAGGCGAAATACCTCAACAACGGCCAAGCCAACGAGTTCTCCTCGGACGTGACCTACACCGACGACCTCAACGCGCCGCAGGACGAATGGGATCGCGCCACTCTGACCGTCAACGGCCCGCTGCGCATCAACGGCGACCGCATCTACCTGCAAGGCCACGGCTTCGCCCCGCAGATCACCATCACCTGGCCGAACGGGGAGACCCGTACCCAGATGGTGCAGTTCCGCCCCACGGACGTGACCACGTTCCTGTCGTCTGGCGTGATGCGTTTCGATCCACCGGCCGGCATGTACCCGGATTTGGGGGAGCGCCGCAAGAACCAGATCGCCATCGAGGGCAACTTCGCGCCCACCGCCAACTGGACCGGCCCGAACGGCGACCAGTTGCAGTCCGCCTTCCCCACGATGGATGACCCGGCGATTTCCGTCGACGTCTACGTCGGTGACGCCGGCCTGGATACCGGCCGCCCGCAGAACATCTTCACGCTCGACCAGGCGCTCGTCGCCGAAGGCCTGCTGCAGAAAGTCACCCGCGTCCAGCTGACCCCGGGCTCCGAAGCCACCGTGGACACCGACGGCGGCGAGGTGAAGGTGCGTTTCGACGGCGCCGCCGAATACGCCAACTACCAAATCTCGCGCGACACCACCCAGATCTGGGCGCTGATCGCCTCCACCGTCATGCTGCTCGCACTCGCCGGCTCGCTGGCGATTAAACGCCGCCGCATCTGGGTCCGCCTGCACCCGTCCGACACGCCGGGCCACACCGCCGTGGAGATCGCCGGCCTCGCCCGCACAGACCGCGCGGGGTGGGGACGCGAGTTCGACGAGCTCGCAGCAGAGCTTCTTAGCGACGATTCACACCTCGAACGTCGCGAAGACGAAGAAGAATTTGACCCCTATGACCTTGGAAAATAGGTGCCCGGTGGAGTAGGTTAAGACCTATGCTTGTCAACACCACCATGGCGGAGCTGTCCGACCTGACATTCCGCACCGCATTCATCATCTACATCGTGGCGCTGATCATGTCCTTCATCTACTACGGACGCGTCACGGCAGTCATCGACGTCCGCCGCGAGGCTTTGGCAGAGAAGGCCGAGAAGGCTGAGAAGAAGGTGCTGGTGGGAGCTGGCGGGCCGGATGTCGTCGATACGCAATCGCCGTTCGACGACCCCGAGTACACCGCTAAGGTGGCCAACGCCCGCAAATGGGCCGGCATGACCCAGGCGCTGGTCTGGGTAGGCGTGGCGCTGCACGTGGTGGCGTTTGTCACTCGTGGCCTCGGTGCGAAGCGGTTCCCGCTGGGCAACCTGTACGAATACATCCTGTTCATGACCGCTGTGATCATGGTGGTTGCCGCCGTGGTGGTGCAGCGCAAGGGCTGGCACACCATCTGGCCGTGGCTGCTGTTCCCAATGGTCATCGCGATGTTCCTCAACTCCACGGTGTTCCACATGCAGGCCGCCCCGGTGGTGCCGGCGCTGCAGTCCTACTGGCTGCCGGTCCACGTGTCCTCCGCGGCGATCGGCGCATCCATCGGCCTGGTCTCCGGCGCGTTCGCCCTGCTGTACCTGCTGCGCATGTGGCAGCCCCGCGGCGGGGAGCACGGCTTCTTCGGCGCCATTGCGCGCCCGCTGCCGTCCGCGAAGACGCTTGACCAGATGGCCTACAAGACCGCCGTGGTCACCCTGCCGCTGTTCGGCATCGGCATCGTCTTCGGTGCCATCTGGGCCGAGGTAGCCTGGGGTCGCTTCTGGGGTTGGGACGCGAAGGAAACCGTGTCCATGATCACCTGGATCCTCTATGCCGCCTACCTCCACGCCCGCGCTACCGCCGGCTGGAAGTCCACCGCAGCGGCGTGGATTAATGTGTTCGCCATGGCGATGACAATCTTTAACATGACCTACGTCAACACCGTGATCGCGGGTCTGCACTCCTACGCAGGGCTGAACTAGTGAAGGTGCTGATCACCGGCGGTGCCGGTTACATCGGGTCCACAATTGCGTCCTGCTGCGATGATGCCGGCATCACGCCGGTAATTCTGGACGATTTCTCTACCGGCCTGCGCACCTTCGGCGAGCGCTTCGCCTGCTACGAGGGCGACGTCGCTGATGTCGCCTTGCTCGAGCGCGTGTTCACGGACCATCCCGATATCTTCGCGGTGATCCACTGCGCCGCCAAGATCGTCGTCCCCGAGTCCGTCGAGCGCCCCCTGTTGTACTACGACAACAACGTGGCCAAATCCATCACGCTGCTGTCCGTCATGGAGCGCTTCGGCGTGCGCCGCTTCATCCTGTCGTCCACCGCGTCCATGTACGAGCCGGGCCCCGACTACATGGTCGACGAAACCAGCCCTGTAGACCCGCAAAGCCCCTACTCCGCGTCGAAGTGGTTGTTGGAGCGAGTGCTTCGCGACGACACCGCCACCGGCCACCTCAACGCCATCGCCCTGCGCTACTTCAACCCCATCGGCGCCGACCCGGCCCTGCGCACAGGCCTGCAGAACCCGGTCCCGTCCCATGCGTTGGGCAAGATGATCTCCGCCTACCGCGCCGGCGAGACCTTCACCGTCACCGGCGTTGATTGGCCGACCCGCGACGGCTCCGGCCTGCGCGACTACATCCACGTTTGGGACCTCGCCCGCGCCCACGTCGCCTGCCTGCAGCGTTTCGACGACATCTCCACCGGCTACGACGTCATCAACCTGGGCACCGGCCAGGGCACCACCGTCTTCGAACTCGCCGAGGCCTTCGGTGAGGCCACCGGCACCCCACTGTCCGTGGCCACCGGCCCGGCCCGCCCCGGCGACGTAGTCGGCTGCGCCACTCGCACCGACAAAGCCCACGACGTGTTGGGCTGGACCCCCGAACGTTCCATCGCGGATGGTGTGCGCGATTCCCTGGCCTGGTCCGAGAAACTCCCCGCCGTTCTGGAACACGAGGCCAACCGATGACCAAACCCCGCAACAAGCAGGGTAAACCCGCCAGCGACGATCCGGTGCTTATCGCCCTCGGCGAGCAAATCGCCTCCCGGCGTCGCGCTTCGGGGCGTTTGCAGCAGGACGTCGCCGACGCCGCCGGCGTGTCCCGCTCCACCCTGCACACCATCGAGCACGGCGGCGCCGGCGTTCGGTGGGAGAAGGTCATCTCGGTGGCCCACACCCTGGGCCTGAAGGTTGTCCTGGCGGAGTCGGACTGACACTTTCCGCCGGAATCTGTCAGCGCACCGCATTGCGCCTGGTCAGAAATCGGACCTGACAGATTTCGCAAAATCTGTCAGGGAGGGACAAATAGTTCCACGCCCGCGCCGGAACCCGGGAACTATTTGCGCGATCTCAAAAACCGACCTGGGGGAAGTGAAATATTTCTCCTCCCAAACCCAAGAAAGTTCCCGGGCGGGGAACTATTTGCAAACCCGCCCCTAGTCCAGTTCACCGCGGCGCCGGCGGCGTTCTTCATCCTCGCGGCGCTTGCGTTCGGCTTCTTCGCGGGCGCGGCGCTCCTTGAACCGGTTCTTCTCGATGTTCCAGAGGAACTCTTCGTCATCGTCAGGACCTTTAATGACCGGCTTTTGGGGTTCCTGGAGGCCGCGCTGGCTGCCGTAGCGCTGCGCGGAGCCGGGGCCGAACGCTTTCCACATGAGGATGACGGCCAGGATGATCAGTGCAAGGAGTAGCAATCTTCCCATGGTTTTAAACATACTTGCCCGCCGGTTAGGGTTAGCCATGTGAATGAGGAAACTTCTCCGCAGGTAGATCCGCAGGCTAAGTCGCGCGCGAATAGGGCGGTCGCGGTGTATGGCGTGTTGCGGTTGGTGTTGTTCATTGCGCTGACGGTTGTGATTCAGCTCTTCGCAGTGCTTATCGACGCCCCCGTGCCCGTCATCATGTCCGCCCTCCTTGCCCTTATCGTGGCGTTCCCGCTGTCCATGCTGGTGTTCAAGCGCCAGCGGTTGGAGGCGAACGCGGCGGTGGCGGAGCTGAAGCGCCAGCGCGATGCTCGCAAGGAGTGGATCCAGAGCGAGCTCGCGGACCGCTAGAGGCGCCGGCAGCGCAGCGCGGACAGTCGGCGCGAGCAGCCAGAGCGCCGGCGCGAGCAGCCAGGGGGCCGATAACCGGCGCTAGCGGCCGAGTTCGTGGCTGAGCGCCTCGAGTTCGCCGCCGCCGGCCATTTGGTGGGTGAGCTCGTCGAGCGTGACGTTCTCGCGGGGTTCATCGAGTTCCTGGCGGCCGAGTTTCAGGATGGTGAAGTGGTCGCCGACCAGGTAGGCGTGGTGGGGGTTGTGGGTGACTAAGACGACGGCGATGCCGCGGTCGCGAGCGGCCGCCACGAAGCGTAGGACCACGCCGGATTGTTTGACGCCGAGGGCGGCGGTGGGCTCGTCGAGAATGAGCACGCGGGCGCCGAAGTAGACGGCACGCGCGATGGCGACGACCTGGCGTTGGCCGCCGGAAAGGTTGCCGGCATCGACGTCGACGTCGGGGATGTCGATGCCCATTTCGCGGAGTTGTTCGGCGCAGATCTGTTTCATTTCGGTGTCGCGGAGTGCACCGAAGCGGCCGGTGAGTTCCTGGCCGAGGAAGAAGTTGCGCCACACGCTTAACTCGTCGACGATCGCGAGCGTTTGGTGCACGGTAGCGATGCCGGTGTCGATGGAGTCGCGGGGGGAGGTGAAGGTGGTGGGGGTGTCGTCGATAAGCAATTCGCCCGATGTGGGCTGATGGAGCCCGGCGAGGATCTTGATCAGCGTGGACTTGCCTGCGCCGTTGTCGCCGAGGACACAGGTGACTTCGCCTTCGCGGACGGTCAGGTTCACGCCGCGCAGGGCGTCGAAGCTGCCGTAGGACTTGGTGATGTTTTTCAGTTCGATGACAGCCACTTAGCGCCCCTTGGTGTATTTGGCGAAGGACGTGTTGGTGAACACGGCGAAGAGCAGCGTTGCGCCGAGGAAGAACTTGAACCAGTCGGGGTTCCAGCCGGCGTAGACGATGCCCTGGTTGGTCAGGCCGAAGATCAGCGCGCCGATGGCGGTGCCCACTGCGGTGCCGCGGCCGCCGGTCATGGCGCAGCCACCGATGACGGCGGCAATGATGTAGAGGAATTCGTTGCCCACGCCTTGGCCGGCTTGGATGGAGTCGAAGGCGAACAGAGTGTGCATGCCGACGAACCAGGCGGCGAAGCCGACGCCCATGAACAGCAGGATCTTCACGCGGCGAACCGGCACGCCGACGGCGCGGGCTGCGTCCTGGTCGCCGCCGACTGCGGTGATCCAGTTGCCGAACTTGGTGCGAAATAGCACGAACGATGCGATGGCGACGAACAGGATCCACCACAGGACGGTCACGTTGAGGGTGACATCGCCGATGTTGAAGGTGCCGGCGAAGACCTTGCGGGCGGACGGGAAGCCCTCCATGTCGGCGATGGTCGGCGTGGCCACCTGGCCGGTGATGAACTTAGTTAAGGCGAGGTTGAGGCCCTGCAGCATGAGGAAGGCCGCCAGGGTGATCAGGAAGCTCTCGATGCCGGTGCGTGTGACCAGGTAGCCGTTGAGTGCGCCGATGGCCAGGGAGATGCCCAAAGCCATGAAGGCGCCGACCCACGAGTTGAGGTGCAGGTTGTAGTTCAGCATCGTAGCGGCGAGCGCGGCGGTGGTGACGGCGACGCCTGAGGACAGGTCGAATTCCCCGCCGATCATGAGCAGTCCGACGGCGAGTGCCACGATGCCCAGTGTCGACGACGCGTACAACGTGGTCGCAAACGCTTCAAAGGAACGGAATGCGGGCGCGACTGACAGGAAGAACGCGAAGATGGCGATGAAGCCGAGCAGGGACGCGAACTCCGGCCGCCGGATCAGTTTGGCTAGGCCGGTGTGGGTGCGTAGTCGGTCGTCGCCGGAGGTCGATTCCTCGCGCGACTCGTCGGCTGTGACGGCAGTGCTCATCGCATACCTGCCTTTGCGGCCTCAGCGACCTTGTCCACGTTCGACTTATCGACGAACGACGGCCCGGTGTACACCGGACGACCTCCACCGAGGGTGCCGCCGTTGCGTTTCGCGACCCACAGTGAATCCACGGCGAGGTAGCCCTGCAGGTACGGCTGCTGGTCGACGGCGAAGGCGACGCGGCCGTCGGCGATGGCGTCGACAAGCTCGGCGTTGGTGTCAAAGGTGGCAACCTGCGCCTCGGAGCCGGACTGCTTCACGGATTCGGTGGCGCGCATGGCCACCGGCGCCTGGAGGGCGAATACTGTGTCGAAGCTCTTGTCCTGCGACAGCTTCGAGGTGATCGTGGACTGCACGGAGGTGAGGTCCTGGCCGTTGACGTAGAGCAGTTCGACGTCGCCGCCGAGGCCGTTGCGGACGCCGTCGCAACGCGCTTCCTGCGAGGAGTTGCCCTGCTCATGGATGATGCACAGGACCTTCTTCTTGCCTTCTTCCTTGAGGCGCTCGCCGGCGGCGTTGCCCGCCACGGTTTCGTCTTGGCCGAAGAAGCCGGTCATGCCGTAGTCCTGGTACTTGCTCATGCCGGCGTTGAGGCCCACCACGGGGATGCCGTGATCAACGGCGTTGCGGGCCGCCGGGCCGATGGCTTCGGCGTTCGGCATGGTCACGGCGATGCCGTCCACACCGGCGTCCACGGCAGAGCGCACCAGGTTCGCCTGGTTGGAGGCCTGCGGGTCGGAGGAGTAGCGCAGCTCGATGTTGTCTTTTTTGGCTGCGTCCTCGGCGCCCTTGCGCACGAGGTCCCAGTAGGTGTCGCCCGGTGCGCCGTGGGTGACCATGGCGACGACGTAGCGCGGGGTGTCTACGCCGCCGGCGGTGTCTTCGGTGTTTTCTGCTCGCGGGGCGCCGCCTGTCGACGAGCACCCGGCGAGCATCGTCGCAGCCATCAGCGCTGCGGCAACGAGTGTTTTCCGTGCCTTGAGCATTACAAGAGTGTGATCCAAAGCACCCTATTTGTCAAGGTCAAAAGACCCCGGCGATGATCAACATGGCTGGTAGTGCCAGGAATGTGGTGAGGAAGACGGTGTCGCGGCAGATCACTTCGCCGGAGCGGTACGTGGCCGCGTAGTTGTACACGTTCTGGGCGGTCGGCAGCGCACACAGGATCAGGGCGGCGTACATGTCGCTGCCGGTCAAGCCCATTTGCGTAGCGACGACCCACGCCACCGCCGGCATGCCGATGAGTTTGAGGGCGGTAGCGGTGATCGTCGGTAAGCGGTGGCTCTGGAGGACCTTCTCGCCCGTGAGCGACGCGCCGAAACTCATGAGGATCAGCGGGATGGAGGCGCCGCCGAGGATTTCCAAGGGGGCCAGCACTGGTTCGGGCACGGTCCACGAGGACGCGGACACGGCAAAACCGGCGAAAGCCGCAACAACAACCGGGGCGGTCAGACCAGCAAGGACCGACTTGAGCACGCCCGACGCGCCGCGGTCCAGACCTGCGATAACGATGGGGGAGAGCACCGCCATCTGCAGCACCAGCGCCGGGATGACGTACGTCGGATCGCCCAGCACATACGTGGCAATGGGCAGGCCGATGTTGACCGAGTTGTAGTAACTCGACGACGCCGCACCCGCCATCGTCTCCGCCGTGTCCTGCTTGAACCACACGGCGCTGATGATCCAGTAGATGATCATCGTGGCCACCGTGGCAATCGCGATGACCAAAATGACCGGGGAGAAAAACGCGTCCGTGTCCGAGACCGCCACTGAGGAGAAGATCAGCGCCGGGGTGGCCACGTAGAACGCGATGCGGTTGAGCTGTAGACGTTGCTCGCCCGGTCCAATGACGCCTTTGTGAGCAAGCCACCACCCCGCTGCGATGACAGTGAAGATGATGGCAAAACCGGTAAGGACGTCAAGCATGCCGTTACCTTAGAACGTCTCCTTCGGGACGTACTCACTCCACCCGAAATCGCTCTCGTTCGGCATGTCGGAGGTGTACGGCACGGGCTCGCCCGTGCCGCCGAAAATCGCTGAGCCCACCGACGCCATGGCCAGGGCAGTGACCACCGACCAGATCAGCATCGCCTTGCCGTTCATGCCCAGCACCGGGATGAGGTCCTTGCCTTCAGCGCCGCTGCGCACCTTCATAATTGCCGCTACCGCAAATGGCAGGGCAATAAACGCCGCAAGCGCAGGCTTTGCAGAGATGGCCAGCACGATCGACATCACGAACGGGACCAGGGTCAGGAAGGTGAAGAGGCGGCGCGAGGAGTCGTCGCCAAGCCGCACTGCAAGCGTGCGCTTCCCGGCCTCGGCATCGGTGGGGATGTCGCGGATGTTGTTGGCCAGGTTCACCGACGCGGAGATCGCACCCACCGCGACGGCGCACAGGAGGGCCTCCCATGACACGAACCCGGTCTGCGTAAACGCCGTACCAATCACGGCGACCAGTCCGAAGAAGATAAACACGGACACTTCACCTAAGCCGGAGTAGCCGTAGGGGCTTTTGCCGCCGGTGTAGAACCAGGCCGCGGCGATGCACAGCGCGCCAACCAGGATGAGCCACCACGCGCCCGAGGCGATGGAGAGGATGATGCCAAACACGGCAGCCACCGCGAACGACGCAAACGCGGCGAGCTTCACATGCTCCGGCTCCGCAAGCCCGGCCGCGGTCAGGCGGGTCGGGCCGGTGCGGTCCTCGTCCGTGCCGCGGATGCCGTCGGAGTAGTCGTTGGCAAAGTTCACGCCGATGATCAGCGCCCACGCCACGATGAACGCCAAGATTGCGTACTCCAGGTCCGCGAGCCCGTAGAGGGCGGCGGCGCCGGTGCCGGCGATGACGGGGGCGAAGGCGTTTGGCCAGGTGTGGGGGCGTGCGGCCTCCCACCAGTGGTGCAATGTGGCGGAATCAGTCATGCACTCCATCATGCACCCTTGCGCTGCGGTGGGCTAGGGTAGTTCGCCATGTGGATTGACTATGCCGTGCGCCAGGGGCTCGTGGCGACGAGCGCGTTTGTGCGGCTGCCAATCCTGAACCACGCCGCGCAACACGCCGATATTGCCTTCCCTACCAGCGGGGATACCGTCATCTCCCTGACCACACACGGCTCGAGGGTGAAGTCGGCGGCGTCCGCGATCGCCTCGCTTCTTGTGGGCACGAAACGCCTGCCGGTGCATTTGTGGCTCGACCCGGTGGACTTTCATGCACCGTGGCCCGCCACCTTGCGCGGGCTCGTGGACCGTGGCCTGCACGTCCATAAGTCCCCCGGCGGCCTCGGACCCCACACGAAGTACTTCGGTACCTTCCAGGAACTGCCCGGCCATAGCGTGATCACGGTTGACGACGACGTCCTCTACCCCCGCAACTTCGCCACCACCCTCACCAACGCAGCCGACCCGTCGAACGTCACCGCGTTTCGCGCCCACCGCATCACGCTTGATTGCGACACCATCGCCCCCTACAAAAAGTGGCGCCCCGTCCGCACCACCGAGCCATCTCACCTGAACTTCGCCACCGGCGTGGACGGCGTGCTGTACCCACCGAACATGGTGGAGTTCGTCGCCTCCCGCGGCACAGCGTTTCTCGACGTCTCCCCGCGCGCCGACGACGTCTGGCTCAACCACTGTGCGCTTCGCGCCGGATTCCCCGTCCGCCAGGTGGCGGACCGCCCCGCCTCGTTCCCGCTCGTGCCCGGCTCCCAACGCGTGCGCCTGTCCCGCGACAACCTCGCCGGCGGCAACGACACCCAAATCGCCGCAACCTACACCGAGAAGGACGTGAACCTGCTCCTCGCTGCTGTGTAGTGGGTGTACACGGCGGTGGAGGACTACGCTTTTACGCGTGAGCACACCATCCACCCCACGGTGGTTCCGTCCGGCGCAGCTGACTGCGCTGGGTTTTCTCGTACTGATCGCGTTCGGCACTGCGTTGTTGTGCATGCCGTTCGCCTCAGCCGACGGCACAGCAACGCCGTTCATGGATGCCTTGTTTACCGCCACGTCCGCCACATCGCTGACGGGCCTGGTCACGGTGGATACCGGCAGCCACTGGAGTATCGCGGGCCGCGTCATCGTTATCACGCTGATCCAGGTCGGCGGCCTGGGCATCATGAGTATTGCCTCGCTGACCGGCATGCTGCTGACTGGCCGAGTGAAGTTGCGGTCGCGCTACTCTACGGCTGCTGAAGGGCGTCCGATTTTGGAAGGCGGGGTGCGTGCCACGCTCGTCGCTACGCTATTGCTCACCTTCGCCTTCGAACTGTTTGTTGCAGTGATCCTGTTCTTCCGCTTCATGGTCGAATACGACATGCCGGTCCTCAGCGCGGCGGGCGAGGGGATCTTCCACGCAATTTCCGCGTTTAACAACGCCGGGTTTGGGCTGCGCTCGGACAGCCTGATCTCGTACAACTCGGACGGCTGGATCCTCCTGCCGCTGGCAGGCGCGCTGATGATCGGCGGGCTCGGCTACCCGGTGCTTTCCGAGTTGGTTGGCCGCAGCCGGGAGCGCTTCCGCGGCCTGCTGCGCGGCACACCAGTCAGCGCCCGGAGACTTTCAGTAACCACCCGCATTACCCTTGCTGGCACAACGTTTCTGGTGCTCTCCGCCATGGCGCTCATCGCCGTGCTGGAGTGGCGAGGATTCCTTGCAGACATGTCCACGGGCACGAAGCTCCTCAACGCGTTCTTCAGCGGCGTCACCCCGCGTACCGCCGGGTTCAATTCCATCGACTACGCCGACGCCCACCCGATCACGCTCATGGTCACCGACATCTACATGTTTATCGGCGGCGGCTCCGCAGGTACCGCGGGTGGCATCAAGATCACCACCGCGATCGTGCTGATTGCCGCCATGGCAGCTGAGTTTGGCGGGCGTGACCAGACCACCGTGGGCAAACGCACCGTCCCAAAGTCGGTGGTCCGCCAGGCCATGACGGTCGCCGCCGCAGGCGTTACTGCGGTCACCCTCGGCGTGGCCGCGCTCCGGGTGTTCGACCCCCAGTTCACCGCGGACCAAATCAGCTTCGAGGTCATGTCAGCCTTTGCCACGACAGGCCTATCCACGGGCATTACCTCGTCGCTAAGCGTGCCCTCCCAACTCGTGCTGTGTCTTTTGATGTACCTCGGGCGCATTGGCCCGTTCACTCTCGTGGCGGCGCTTGCCGCCCGTAACGTCGTGCGCAGGTACGACTACCCAGTAGAAAGGCCTTTCATTGGCTAACTTCCCCGGCTCCCTGTTGCGGAGCAAACAACGCATCGACATCCCACCGGTTGTGGTCATCGGCCTCGGCCGCTTCGGTGGCGCGCTTGCCCACGAACTGACCCGCCACGGCGTAGAGGTCCTCGGCATCGACGTTGATGAGCGACTCGTGCGCGATCATGCGCCATTGCTTACCGACGCCATCGTGGCCGACACCACCGACCTCGAAGCCCTGCGCCAACTCGGTGTCCAAGAAGTGGAACGTGCCGTCATCGGCATCGGCTCCGCGCTCGAGGCATCTATCCTCACCGCCTCGAACCTTGTCGATCTCGGCGTACCTGACATCTGGGCCAAAGCCGACTCCGAATCCCACGCCCGCATCCTGCAACGCCTCGGCGTCGCCCACGTCGTCCGCCCAGAGCACGACACCGGCCGCCGCGTCGCCCACCTGCTCGGCGGACGCTTCCAGGACTTCGCCGAACTTGCCGAGAATTACGGCGTGATCAAGATGGTCCCGCCACGCCCGCTACTCGACGGCCCCTGCGACGCCTCGCGTCTCTGGGACAAACACCGCGTGCAAGTGGTGTCAGTGCGCAACGGCTCAGGCCAGTGGCACCCATTCGCACCAGGCATGGAACTGACCGCTTCCGACCTGGTCGTGCTTGCCGGTGCGCCCGACGACCTGGAGCGGTTCTCACAGCTGTAGGTGGTCTGTTTCTGCTGCGGTGTAAGGGGGGTGTTTAGAAGACTGAAATGGTAGCGGTGTGGTGAGTATCTGGTAGCGCCTGAGTGAGTATCCGGTAGCGGAGGCTCGCCTAGGCTCGGCACGGGCGGCGGGTCTGTCAAGGATCCAGGGATGGCCGCGTTGACAGGGGCGGGTTTGATGCCGGCGCTCCGAGGGCTCGGTACTGCCGCGTTCCGAGTAGTTGGTACCTGGACAGCCGAGCCGGGCCGACTGTATGACCCCGGCTGCAGGCATTACTCGTTCGAGCAGGCCACTGGGGGTGTCCTTGCGCATGGTGAAGACTTCTATGCGGCTTCGGTGTCCGCTATGTTGCAGCCGGCTCTCCGTCAGCGTTATTCGCAACTGCCCACAACGGTCCAGCGAGTCTTCGGTGCTGAGAACGCTCGGGGCCCGGGCTCCCCAGAAAGTCCCACGACCACTGTTGTCGGCCTGGAATCGAGACAGCGGTGCAGTTCGCGAGCAGGCTCCAGGCGTCTCCTTCTTATGACAGGTCGCGCTGTCACAGCTTCACCGAAACACGGTACTTGAAGCATGAACTATGAAAGCGCCCTGCAGTACCAAGTACGCGGAGCACCGGTACCAACTACGCGGAACCGCGGTACCAACTCCCCCGAAGCGTCGTGCATCAAGGATGGGCTTGGGCCGCTCCTGAAGCGAGGTGAACTGCAACCGGGCTGGGTTCAATTTAGTGCCGAAGAGTCGCGCCGACAGTAGAGGCTTCCGCGGCATAGCTCCAATTTCAAAAGCGGACTTCATCCGGAACGAGCCGCACCCGAATGAAGCGGATACGGGAACCATCACCGAATGCAATTTGAGCCGCTACCGGATACTCACTGAAGCGCTACCGGATAGTCACGACACTGCTACCAAATAACCGGTCGCAACAGTAAGGGGAGTTGATGTGTACCGTCGTGGCATGTCGCACACACCCCGCAAGCCGATCCCCAAGGTTGCTTACGCTCCGATGCTAGGCCTGGAAACCTATGTGCGCGCACGGGTTGAAAAGGACGCGTCACACCTCGTCCAACTTCGTGCATCTGCGTTGAACCAATGTGTTTACTGCCTGGCAATGCACCGACGGGACGCAAGGAAAGATGGCTGGTCCAAGGAGCGCGTCTCGCAGGCGGAGAACTGGACCGACAATCGCGAGCAGTTCACCGAAAAAGAACGAGCCGTTCTCGAACTGACCGATGCAGTGACGAGAATCAACGGCGAGAGCTCCGTTCCGGATGAACTCTGGGAACGCGTCGAGGAGCAGCTCGGCCAAAAGGAAGCACGAAACGTATTGATGGCGATTGTCGCAATCAACGCGTGGAACCGCATCGCCATCACCACCCGGATGGATCCACGAAGCCTTTCACGAGTCGACGCGTTTGACCTCGGTAATGAATGACAAACATTGAAGCCCTGCGCCGTTAGTCTCAGTCCATCTGCAGCACAGTGCGAAGTTCCTCGAAGAGCTCCGGGCGCAGCCGGTGTATGACCGTCCTGCCCTGGCGACTCTTTTCTAGGAGGCCGGCCTCGGTAAGCATTTTGAGGTGGTGGGAAACTGTCGGTTGGCTTAGCTCGGAGCGTTGCGTGAGTTCGCCCACGCTCATCGGCTCGCAGCCATCTTCGGCGATTCTGGAGAGAAGTTGTAGCCGGCCGGGGTCCGCTAAAACTTTGAATAGGTCCGCGTAACGCGTCGCGTCGTCTTCGGAGAGCAAGCCGGAACCCAGTGAGCAGCAGTCGAGGTCAGTGTTTTCTGTAGTGGCGACGTAATCGTTCATACTTCCTACCTCGTCATATTGACAGTGATAAATATGAGACTTAGTGTTCGTTTTGAATGCTGTCAATAGATAAGGATTCCAGATGGAAGACGCAACCTCTCAGCCAGTAGAGCGTATGTCGTTTCTTGACCGCTTCCTACCAGTGTGGATCATGCTCGCCATGGCGGCGGGCCTCGCCCTTGGACGGGCAGTGCCGGGACTTTCGGGCGCACTTGAGAGTCTCGAAGTCGGAAGCATCTCGCTTCCGATCGCGCTCGGCCTGCTGGTCATGATGTATCCGCCTTTGGCCAAAGTGCGCTACGACAAGACCCGCGAGATTGCCACCGACAAACGGTTAATGACCGTCTCCATCATCTTGAACTGGATCGTCGGCCCCGCGTTCATGTTCGCACTCGCCTGGATCTTCCTGCCGGATGAGCCCGAGCTGCGCACCGGCCTCATCATCGTCGGCTTGGCGCGCTGCATCGCCATGGTGCTGGTGTGGTCGGACCTGTCATGCGCCGACCGTGAAGCCACCGCAGTGCTCGTGGCCATTAACTCGGTGTTCCAGGTTCTCATGTTCGGGGTACTCGGCTGGTTCTACCTGCAAATCCTGCCCAGCTGGCTGCGTTTGGAGACCACCTCGGTGGAGTTCTCCTTCTGGGCAATCGTGTCCTCCGTGCTGGTCTTTTTGGGCATCCCGCTGCTCGCCGGGCTGCTGTCTCGCATCATCGGTGAGCGCACCAAGGGCCGCGACTGGTACGAAAACACTTTCCTGCCCCGGATCTCCCCGCTCGCGCTGATTGGTCTGCTGTACACAATCGTCCTGCTCTTCTCGTTGCAAGGCGACCAGATCCTCTCCCAGCCGTGGACGGTGGCGCGGGTGGCGATCCCGCTGCTGTGCTACTTCGTCGGCATGTTCGCTATCGCACTCGTGGTGTCCAAGGCATCCGGGATGGGCTACGCCCAGTCCGCGTCCGTGTCCTTTACCGCGGCGGGCAACAACTTCGAGTTGGCCATCGCCGTTGCGATCGGCACGTTCGGCGCCACGTCCGCCCAGGCGTTGGCGGGCACGATCGGGCCGCTTATCGAGATCCCCATTCTCGTTGGCCTCGTCTACCTCATGCGCGGGATCGGCCCGAAACTGTTCCCGGGCGATCCCACCTTGCCCAAATTGTCCTAAGGAGGCGTTGTGAAGCCCTCAGTCCTGTTTGTGTGCGTCGGCAACGGCGGAAAGTCCCAGATGGCGGCGGCGCTCGCCGAGAAGCACGCGGGTAGCCAGCTCGGCATCCACTCCGCTGGTACCAAACCCGGTACATCGCTGAATCAGGAATCGGTCGAGGCGATCGCAGAGGCCGGCGCCGACATGTCGCACGGCACGCCCAAACCCATCGACCCGGAACTGCTGCGCAGCGTTGATCGCGTCGTGGTGCTTGGCGAAGACGCGCAGGTGGACATGCCGGACGACGCGCGCGGCACGCTGGAGCGCTGGCGTACCGACGAACCCTCACTCCGCGGCATCGAAGGCATGCAGCGCATGCGTCTTGTGCGCGACGACATTGACAATCGCGTGCGCTCGCTTATCGACGAACTCCTGTAGCTTCCTAGCACGCCGGGATCATCGGGATTCGCTGCTTATTGCGGAACCTCGACGCCCGCATGCGCGCCGGCGACGTGCCGCGGTAGTGGGTGGTGGAGGGGGAGGTTGCGTACTTCGGATTGCTGGACGGTTTTCGGGAGCGTTGCTTCTCGATCCTCACACCGCCGCATTGTGGCACGAATTACACGGTTGTGCTTTGTGAGTTCTCGGGGCGAAGCCACAAGCTCAAGAATGCTCAGGACGTGCGATGCCGTTCCGGTATGAGGGCGAAGCCGCCGTAACCGCGAGGTAAAAGCCCCCTCTCATATGACGCTGATCTTACGGGAAGCTCGGAGGGGGTCTCGATTGATTTCAATATAACTAAAGTTGCGTAACTTAGGCAACGGAATGAGACGTAGGAGGGAGTAACGATGCACGCGGAGACTAACTCACCGCGGTCCGAGACCGCTTCCTGGTTCGCGGATAACCAAGCCAACTGGGATTCACGGGCCCACGCCCACATGTTCAGCAACTACGGCGGTAAAGATGCGTTGATCGCGGACAAGGCAGCTATTAGCGATGTCCTCGCGGTGGACATTGACCGCTTCGGCGACCTCACCGGGAAGTCCGTGTGTCACCTGCAATGCCACGTGGGCACCGACACCATCGGATTTGCCCGCCGCGGAGCCTTCCGAGTCATCGGCGTGGATCTCTCTGCGGAGTCACTCAAATACGCCCGCGAATTCGCCGCCCAAGCCGACGCGGACGTGGAGTTTATCCAGAGCAACGTCTATGACGCTCGAGAAGCGGTCGACGGCGAATTCGATCTCGTCTACACCTCCGCAGGTGTGCTGTGCTGGCTTCCGCAGGTGCGTCGATGGGCGGAGGTCGTCGCAAAGCTGCTCGCTCCCGGCGGCATGTTTTTCATCCGCGACGACCACCCCATGTTCATGACAATCGGAGAGGACGTTTCCCAAGGTCTGCGCATTGAGCAGCCGTATTTTGAAATGCCTGATCCGCTCACCTGGGAGGACGAGAAAAGCTACGTCACCACTCCAGGAGCGCCGAAACTTGCTAGCCCACGCAACCATCAGTGGAACCACTCTCTCGGCGAAATTGTTACTGCGCTCATCGACGCGAGGCTGACCGTCACCGCTCTTGAGGAAACTCCGTACTCCGCGTGGTGCCCGTGGCCGGAGCTGATGGTCGAGGACTCCCGCGGTTTCATCCTCCGCGATAATCCCGAGCGCCTACCACTCCAATTCGCCATCACCGCAACAAAGCCCTAGGGACCTTTGCCTATCGACGAACTTTCGGTGGGTGTGCTAAGCCCAAAGGTCCGGAAAGCGATAGTAGAGGGGGCGCCGAAGGGTTGTATCTAACAACCATCTGCGATATTCTCGTATCCACACTGCAGCCGTTGACCCTCCATGAATCAGGAGAGAGCCGATGACTGCAGTTTTTCGTTATGCTCAGCTCATGACAAAGCACTCAAGAAATGACTCTTCTAGAGATCAGCTGGTATTTACCCAGCGTCCGATAGTGACTGCAGTGCTGATTGATGGGGGATTCTATCGCCGACGTGCTAGACGATTGTTCGGCGAGAAGAATGCGGAGGATCGAGCGGAGGAAGTTGCAAAATACGCGCGTAGGCACATCTCGAAATCGAGAAGTAGCCTGTACCGAATTTTCTACTACGACTGTCCTCCTTCGTCCAAAGTCTTGTACCACCCGCTGCGGCAGGAGCAAATCAACTTAGCGAAAACTGAGCAATACAGGTGGACTAACGATTTCTTTGAGGCGCTGACGCACAAGCGGAAAGTTGCACTTCGTAGAGGGGAAGAACTTGAGACTCAGCGGGGATATACGGGTCAAGTCCCGTGTAGTGGTGTAGCCGTTTGTGCTTTCGGCTCGGTATGAAGTTCGGGGTTTTGTTAGGCGGTTAGCTGGTGATGTTCGCCATGTTCACCTCCAGTTTGGTGCATGAGGTGTTTGGTGTGCTCGAGTGCGGATAGTGACATGTAGCGTTTTTGCTGGATCCAATCGTCGTGCTGCTCGGCAAGCACCGCGCCGACAAGCCGGATGATGGATTCACGGTTCGGGAAGATGCCCACAACATCGGTGCGCCGGCGGATCTCCCGGTTTAACCGTTCGGTGGGGTTGTTGGACCAGACTTTCTTCCAGACTGGTTTCGGTGCTGCGGTAAACGCCAACACGTCATCGAGGGATTCCTCCAGATAGGACGCAACCTGCGGGAACTTTGGTTCTAACAGGTCGACGACTTCGCGGGCTTGTCGCCAGGTGGATTGGGCGTCGGGTTGTTGGAAGATTGTCTGGAACATCGCTTAAGACCATCGGCCACTGGGTCTTGGGGACTTTTTCGTAGAGGTTTTTCGCGAAGTGGGTGCGACAGCGCCACGACGCATCGGGCAGCACTTCAGATATCGCGTGCTGGATGCCCTCATGGGCGTCACTGGTGATAAGGAAGACACCGCGAAGTCCACGAGCTTTTAAGTCCTGGAAGAAGCCCTTCCACGACGCGTTGGATTCCGTGGTGGCAACATGCATACCGAGCATTTCCCGGTAGCCGTCAGCGTTAACACCGGTGGCCAAAAGTACGGAGCATTTGACTACCCGGCCGCCTTCACGGACTTTGATTGTCAACGCGTCGCACGACAGGTAGGCGTACCCACCGGGGTCGAGTGGGCGGTTTCTGAAATCTGCGACCATTTCGTCGAGTTCTTCCGACATGCGTAAGCCTTGGGATTTCGACATGTTGGAAATGCCAAGGGTTGCCACCAGATCGTTCATTCGGCGGGTGGAGACCCCTTTGAGGTAGCACGTCGCGATCACGGTCGATAGTGCGCGTTCGGCACGTGAGCGGCGCTCGAGCAGCCAGTCGGGGAAGAACGCGCCGTGGCGCAGCTTCGGCACTGCTACATCGATTGTGCCGACACGGGTGTCGAGGTCGCGGTGGCGGTACCCGTTGCGTTGGTTGACCCGCTCGGTGGAGGCAACACCGTACTCAGCCCCGCACACGGTGTCGGCCTGGGCGGAGAGGATCTGGTTGATAAACCCTTGCAGCATCTGCCGCATCAGATCCGGCGACGCTTGGGCCAGCAGATCATCCAGATAGGTTGTCGGGTCGATAGAATGCGGTGCAGCGGTCATCGTCATGTGCCTTTCGGTGAGATGTGGAAGTTGAGTCGAAAGGTTACTGACGGTGGCCGCCCACTATTTTCAAGGGCCCACCATCAGCAAGCGTTACACCACACTAAGGGACGCAACCCATCTCGCCGAGTAGTCGCCGGTCTGTCGGCGCAATTGTTCGAAAAGTTTCACGGCGACGTCTTTGTGCTCTCTATGCTCGGAGGTGTTTGACGCAGCAGTGAACTGAAAGGAACACCATGGGTTTCCAGACTCCCATGTACCGGTTGGATGAATACCTCAAGGACACCACAACTGGCGTTATCCAACTGCCGGACTTTCAGCGGCAGTACAAGTGGGATGAAGAGCGCGTTCGTCAGATTCTGGTCACTGTGCTCCGTGGGCACCCCATGGGAGTCGTGATGCTGCTGGAAACCGGTAATGACCAGGTTCGTTTCAAGCCCCGCCCCGTTGAGGGCACTGACGTGCAGGATAAAGAACCTGGTTACCTGCTTCTCGACGGACAGCAACGCTTAACCTCCCTGACCCAGGCTCTGACCGGAGACGGAGTTGTCCACACGAAGGATGCCCGAGGGAAGCTCCTCGATAGAAGGTTCTTCATCAATATTGCAGATGCGCTCGCCGACCCCGATAGGGTTGAAGACGCAGTGATTGCGGTCCCGGCGGACGGGATCATGAAGAAGAACTTCGATCGCGACGTAGTGCTGGACCTGAGCACCACTGAAAAGCAGTACGAGAACGGCTACTTCCCGTTGAACTTGCTCTACTCAAGCGCGGGCACTCGGTGGCTGATGAAGCACCCGGACAACGATGTCGCTCTTGAGTTCCTCGATACCTATGCTCAGCGGGCTTCGCAATACCAGATCCCTGCAATTGAGCTTGACAAAGAAACCGATAAGGCGGCCGTGGCCACGGTCTTTGAGAAGGTGAACATCGGTGGGCTTCCACTCAATGTGTTCGAGCTTTTGACTGCTGTATTCGCAGGTGATGGTTCCTATTACGCCGAGACCGGTGAGGATTTCAGACTTAACGACGACTGGGTGGAAACCAAAAAGCTTTGGAACGAGTACCCGGTCCTGAAGAAAGTGGAGAACACCGACTTTCTCCAGGCCGTCACCATGCTCTCGAGCTTGAAAAAGCAGCAGGCAGCACCGCCGGAACAGCGAAAGGTTGCAGTAACTGCGAAACGTGAAGACGTACTTCGCCTGACCCTCGAGGATTACCTTGAGTGGCGCGATCCGTTGCGAGAGGCCTTCTTGTGGACCGCACGATTCCTCGCTGACCTGCATGTGTTCACCGCGCGAGACATCCCGTATCAGAAGCAACTGGTTCCGCTCGCTGCGATCAAGGTGGTGCTGGGGCAGGATGCTGATCTTCATTCGGTGCGCGCTCAGCTTGTCCGCTGGTACTGGTCTGGCGTGTTTGGTGAGTTGTACGGCAGTGCCATCGAAACCCGTTTCGCGCGCGACCTGGAGATGGTCCCCGCTTGGTGCAAGGACGAAACCAGCCCTGCACCGCGTACCGTCACCGATGCGAACTTTGTTGAATCCCGTCTTCACTCGATGCGCACCCGTAACTCTGCAGCGTACAAGGGTGTGATGGCGCTGCTAATGGCCAATAATTCCAAGGACTGGATGGAAGACAAGATGTTCGGTGCCGTCCAGTACAAGGACATGAACGTCGACATTCATCACATCTTCCCGCAGGCTTGGTGCAACAAGAACAACATTGACGACGAACACCGCGAGTCCATCGTGAACAAGACGATGCTCAGTGCCCGTACCAACCGCGTTATTGGTGGCGTCGCACCGTCGAGCTACGTGGGCAAGATCGAGCGGACTGCGAAGATCGCAGAAGCAGAACTCGACGAACTGCTTCGACCGCACCTCGTTGACCCACAAGCGTTGCGTTCGGATGACTTCGAATCGTTCTTCGCCACTCGTCGCGAAGCACTGTGTCAGTTGGTTGAGAGCGCGATCGGCAAACCGGTCCCGCGCGACGTCTCTGCCGGTCAGAGCGAAGAGGACTCCTCTCACTTCGATCAGGAAGAGATGTAGCATGCAACTTCCCGAGGGACGGACAATCGACGTTCGAGATCTTTCATCGCTGGCTCCCGCATTCATATGGATTCTTCTGCAGTGATTCTTTTCTAGGCGCGATTATTTGGAATCGACGGAAACAGAGCAAGGTTTGGTTTGATGAACTCCGCAGGTCTCGAAGAGTTGAATATTCAAAAGTAGACGAGAATTTCAGTCGTTCCAGTCATTAGACTTTGAAATTATTGGAGCAAAGCACGAGTATGCTGCTCGTTGACTCACTAGAGTTATAAATCGTGACTGTGCTCAAAGAATTAGAGGAAATTGGTGAGGAACTCGTAGGGGCGCTTGTGCCACGGCCAAGTGGTCAGCTATCCGGCCATGCGGGTGGTCTTCCCTTTGAGGCTCTCGTTGACGATGCGTTGAAGCAACGCTTTCCAGGGAGCGCATTCCGGCATTTCGAAGCTCTTAATCACGCGCTAACAATTGAACTTGACTCTAAAGAAGATAAGTTTCGTCCTGGAGAGTATAAGTTTGGGCCAGAGCCGGTCAATTACTTAGCGAAGCGTGGAACGGCCCCCACATCGAGGTGGAGTCCCACTAACAGATTTGAGGAAAAGCAGAACGATACTGCAGAGACAATCGTCTTTTCCGATAAGAAGAAGCTTTTTAATTCCGAATTGGTTTCCTTTGTTGATGTCAAGTCCCAAAATGCAATGAAAAAGTCTCAACAACCGAATATCATTTCTGCACGAAAGATAAAAGACATCGGTTTGATTGCTTGGGAAACAGGCTCTGACCTACCACTAGAGATTCTTTACCTCGGGATCAAATTTATGCCCGAAGAAGTTGACGGGCGGAGAATGCTTCGAGCGAACGAGTGCAGGGCCATTGATCTTTTTAAGACGGACCCTAAAGAGATATACATCAACTGGAGTGCAGCGCTTCAAATTCAGTTTTACCCACTCGAAGTTGAGCAAAACTTTGAAGGGAGTAATAAGGAGTGGCTGGGGATGTTTCTCGAATCATATGCGCGATCGCTTGAACACCGCTCGAATCAACAGGTTATGGAAGTAACCAAGATTAGGAAAGCTCTTGATGGGTAGCGTTGATGTGCGATATCTGCTCTTCGAACTGAGTGCTTAACCATTGTAGAGTGCAGGGATCTGAGGCTTTTTTCTTGGATAGGATTTCTTTTACTGCGTTTGTAATGTGATTGTGGAAGGATATGCTGCTTTCGCTATCCCAGTCGATGGGGAGAAATGGGATGTTCATTAGCGGCTTTTCGGAAAACTCTGCAATCCCTCCTTTCATAAGTCCGCGGACCCGAAACCAGTCTGAGACCTGTTTGGTGGACAGGTATCCAAGAATGTACTCGATTGACTCTCTTGTGTTTGGGGTCGGAATGATTGCAGTTACATCCTGGGTTGCCAAAATACCCCCTTCGACATAAGCGAAACGGGCTGTATCTTTGTTGGTCATGCGTTCTTTGCAAGGCGTGAAGATTTTTGGGCGATCGGTATAGAACAGTTTCTGGGACCGCTTAAAAGCCCATTCCCAGTAGGGGAGGCTGCGGCCGTATGAGTAACGCTTATCAAGTGCTTCTTTGAAGAATGCAAGTTTTGCGGATATCTGGGGGAATGCATTATTAAAGTCACGCTCTGACATACCTTCTGGGACATCGATATATGGTGTAATCCCTAAGTTCTTAAGGTGGCCTAGATCCTTGGCCTTCGCGACGAAGCTGACGCCGGTCAGTTCTTCTTGCGGAAGTGACTCATATTCTTCTGGAGACAGTCTAAAAGCTTTGTCGAGGCCAGAGACCATGCCGTTCGCAATTTCCACATAGTTACCCAGAGTGTCAGGCTGATTCCCATCCAAAAGACTGTGAGGTGTTTGACTGCCTAAAGTGGCGGCAAGTTCTAAGCGATTGGCTTCCTCTTGTGTCTTAGCTGGCGCAAGGGTCCAGTGTTTACCCCGCTTGAATGTTGGTGCCGAATGAGTCTCGAAATACTGATTTCCCAAATTAATCGTGGTGGGTACGGCTCTAGGGCCGATGTAGCGGTGGTAGTTGAATGAGTCGGACTCTGAAGCTGACTTCACGAAACGGAAAATGATAATTGCGCTAGAAACGCCGTCAAAGACCTTGCTTTCTCCAAAATCGACGACGTCGGAAATGTGTCCATGTTGTAGCATCCACTCTCGTAACTTCAGGGAATGCGAGGTGTGCATCCAAAAGGATGGGGTAATGAAGATTAGTTCCCCGCCAGGAGTTAGGTGGGTAACCGAGTTTGCGATGAAAACGGTTAAGTAGTCGGAAAGGGAATTGAAGAGTGTTCCCCAGAGTGGATGATCTTGCATCTCCTCACGTAGTTCTGGTGTGAGATTTTTCCATCGAATGTAGGGAGGGTTGCCGATTACGACGTCAAATAAACTTGCTTCACTAACGGAAACGAAGGAGCGGTGGGTGACTTTGTGTGCAGGATTGTGAGTCAGACGTTCGTCGATTTCATAGCCTTGCGCGTTAGTGAACCCCTGATCGTATAGGGCGTCAAGGAAGACACCTTCGCCGCTGCTAGGTTCCAGGACCTCAGCGGTTCGTTCCGATTTAATCATTCCAACCATTAAGTCGGCGATATGGCGTGGTGTGAAATACTGGCCAAAATCATTCTTTACGGGCAATGTGATCTCCTGTCTGTGGAAGTGCTTTTCGAGCTGTGGAGATAGTACCGCCTCCAGCGATGCGCGAAAGAAAGATGTCGAATATATGTTCGCATATATGGATTCTATTCGCTGCCAAGTTGCAGATTTGCCGCCACCATCCTTGGTGAGGCTGTGTTGGTTATCGACTATTGTCCCATGTGGACTGTCCGCTTCTAGGTGTTTATTGGTTTCTCATGTAGATGCTTGATTTGGGATGAATTTTTCGTACTACGGGCGATGGGCGTGACATTAGCGATCAATAATATGGACGAAGTGCTGCGCGCTTTCTTGTAGAGACGGTTGGTTTCGGTCTGAAGTGTCCCAGGTTTTGTTCCGTTTGAGTAGA
>NZ_KV801065.1:0-249 GCF_001810365.1 Corynebacterium sp. HMSC055D05 | reverse complement strand
GCGATATGAAACGAAACGGCACCACCAGCAACGGGACGACCCGGTGGCGGTGCAAAATCTGCGGTGCTTCACTGACCAAGCAGCGCAGCGATATCACCAACGCAGCCCTATTTCGTGCGTTCATCCAGCACCTGACCACCGGGACCAGTCTTGCGGCGATCGCCGGCAACATGAGCTGCTCGACACGTACGCTGCAGCGCAAATTCGATGCCTTTTGGCTGGTTGACGTGCCTGACCCGACCATCGGCC
>NZ_KV801064.1:0-266 GCF_001810365.1 Corynebacterium sp. HMSC055D05 | reverse complement strand
TTGGCGTCCTTCGGAATAGTCACGGTGATCTCGCCGGTGTTCTCGTCGATGGTCACGCCATCCGGGGTGTTCTCACCCGGGGTGAACTTCGTGCCCTCCGGCGGCGTGGTCGGGTTGCCGTCCTTGTCCTTGAACTCCGGAGCAGGAACGGTCACGTCCTCACCAGGTTTACCGGAACCATCCTCGTATACCGGCTCGTAGTCCAAGTTCTGGTTCGGAACCTTCGGGTTGGTCTTGTCTTCCTTCTCCTTCTCATCCGGGATGCC
>NZ_KV801063.1:17020-17309 GCF_001810365.1 Corynebacterium sp. HMSC055D05 | reverse complement strand
GTGGACTTCGCGGTGTCTTCCTTATCACCAGTGATGCCCATGAGGGCATCCAAGTGTTGCCCGATGCATCCTGGCAGCGGTGCCGGACTCATTTCGCGAAGAACCTCTACGAAAAAGCCCCGAAAACCCAGTGGCCGATGGTCTTAAGCGATGTTCCAGACAATCTTCCAACAACCCGACGCCCAATCCACCTGGGCACAAGCCCGCGAAGTCGTCGACCTGTTAGACCCAAAGTTCCCCCAGGTAGCGGCGCACTTGGAGGAATCACTCGATGAGGTGCTGGCGTTTA
>NZ_KV801063.1:0-16920 GCF_001810365.1 Corynebacterium sp. HMSC055D05 | reverse complement strand
TCGCTGAACAGCACGACGATTGGATCCAACAAAAGCGCTACATGTCACTGACTGCACTCGAACACACCAAACACCTCATGCACCGACAAGGAGACGACCATGGTGACCACCACCAACTAACCGCCTAACCAAACCCCCAACTTCATACCGAGCCGAACGGACAAACGGCTACACCACTTCACGGGACTTGACCATACCCCTTCGTGAGCTAGCGAAACAAGTGGAAGCACCGTTGCATCTCGTACAACGATCAAAAGATTTCCTTATCAACAGTCAAGTGATCGTCTTTCGGTGTGATGTGGCTCGCCGAAAGTTCGACTATAAGTTTTCTTTGGTTGTAATCCTGCGCACTAGTCCCGAGTCTGCAAACGAGCTCGTACGCCGCATGGGCAAATGGGCCGAGTCCCGATTCTGCGCAGAAGTGTTCAATAAAGACAACGTTGTCGCTATTTTTGGTATCCGCGATACCCCGCTTATCACCAGCTTGCTAACGCGGATCGAGCGCGAAGCGCCCGCAGCTGAAATTGTTAGCTACGAGATCGCTTACCGCATGGAAAAGGTCTATGGGTGGCTCCTCGACCCAAACGGACACCAAGTAGGACATGTTCCTCTGGAGTTGGCCTAGTCAGTTTTCTTTTCAGAAGATATCGGCCCCGTCCTTGCCCCTTAGTAGTGCTCCACTGCGTACATCACGACACCCTGGTACAGATCACCGTCAACTGGCAACGAGTGCCCGACGAACTGTGAGCGAACCACCTCGAACACGTTGGAGGTTCCACGGTTCGAAAGTGCGTCATCGAGTGAGCGGGCGAGTTCTTCCTCAACAGTAGAAGCACCAGCGTGCATGAGCATTACATCGAGAAGGTCCTGGATACGACGTTCAACCGGCGACTCGTCCTGGGGTTCTTCCGCACCACCGATGAGCGCGTCGTCCGGCACTGCGATCCCGCGCGCCTTGTCCTCCATCGCAGCAACGGCAAGACGAGACATTGCTGCGGTGAGAACGTTCAGCGCGTCTTCGCCACCGAGCATGAGGTTAGTGAACTGCTCGTGCTCAGCGTCGGCGCCCAAGATTGCGGAAAGCACTTTGTCGCGAAGTTTCGGTGACTTCGCCAACGCCTCCTGCGGGTTCTTGGTGGCAAGGGCTTCCACTTCTTCGTCGTTAGCTAACGCCTCCCACACGGCATGAACCATGCGGGTATTCGCCGAGTTGGACATGTCGATGCCTGCAGCGGAGAACAGCTCGTTGACCTGCTCCACTGCTTCGCGGAATGCACCTTGCAGTGGATCCCCTGCCCCACCGGTAGAGACACGTCCATCAAACCCTGGAACAGGGAGAGGTGCCCGCGAATCCTCGATGTTGAGTTTCAGCTCAACGCCTGTTTCAACGTCACCCATGACCGCGGTCTTCACTACCTCGACGCCGGTGACGTAGTCCTCCTCGCGTGCTTTCTTGCCAAGCTTGAGGTTGCGCGCGAGCAGGTCGGCGAAGATCGCACGCTTGTGCAGAGTGATGTCTTGGAAGTCGATGAACTGGCTCAAGAAGTCCCACGCGTGAACGTACTTCACCAGGTTCGCACGGAAATCTGTGGCCACTGCTTCGTTGTCTTTGTCCCTGGAGATCAAAGCACCTCCGTAGAACTCGGTCCACCGGGTAATGATTGGATCGATCCCGATTCGGATCAGGCTGTCTTTCTTTTTTACGTCAATGTCCCGGTCCATCACCGTGTCGGCGATCGCTTCCATCTCCTCGACGTCGTAGAACTGGGAGGTGTCCAGTACGCGAGCAAGATCTGCAAGTACGTCGGGGTCTACCTCGGTGTCAATAGACGCCTGCGAGTAGTACGGCTGGAACGAGTGAAGAATCGTTTCGGGGTCATTGACGAAGTCGACGACGAAAGTCTTGGTCTTATTCTTCGACGGCATCGTCCTGTTCAGACGCGAGAGCGTCTGCACCGCCATCACGCCGGACAGTGGCTTATCCACGTACATCGCTGACAGGCGAGGTTCGTCAAAGCCGGTCTGATACTTGTTAGCCACGATGAGGAACTTGTACGCCGCACCGTCGAACATCTTCGTCGTTTCCATCCGACGATGCCCCTCAGGTGCGTTCTCGTTGTTGAGGGAGGATTCCGTAACGATCTCCTCGATGTCCTCGTCCTTGGACACGTCGAGCGAACCAGAGAACGCCACAAGTGCTTCGAGCCCGTGGTATTTCGGATTGGACTTGATCACGTCCTGAACCGCCCGGAACCAGGTGTATGCGCTCATGCGGTCGTCGCAAACGACCATTGCTTTCGCGGTCGATCCGAGCAGGAAGCGCACGTTGTTATTGAAGTGCTCGACGGCAACTTCGGCCTTGGAGTGGATCGTCTTCTCGTGGGAGCGAACGAAATGCTTGAGTGCAGATTTTGCCTCGCCAAGAATCACGTCGTCTTCGCGGCCAAGTTGGTCTTCGATCTTGGCGTAGAGCGACAATGAGATGTAGTTC
This sequence comes from Corynebacterium sp. HMSC055D05, assembly GCF_001810365.1. NCBI lineage: Bacteria > Bacillati > Actinomycetota > Actinomycetes > Mycobacteriales > Corynebacteriaceae > Corynebacterium > Corynebacterium sp. HMSC055D05. The sequence continues at coordinate 14,429 of NZ_KV801063.1, read as the reverse complement.
TGGAGCACGTCCAGAATGAAGTTCTCGTCGATTGCCTGCGCCATGGAGTACAGGTCAAACGCCACGTACTTCTCTGGGTTGTCCGGGGACGGCTCGCCAAACACGGCAAGCGTCTTCGCCTTGGGTGTTGCGGTAAGCGCAACGAGCGTGACGTTCGACGACCGCGCGACCGCCGAGTCCCTCTGCTGCTGCAGACGGTCCTTTTCAGCACGCGTGAGTTCGCCGGAGGGAGTCGAACCGGCAATATCGCTGAGCCCTGCCCCACCATCGAGTGTCTCTTCGTCTTCAATTTCTGCAGCCGCTCGCGTTGCTGCTTCCGCAAGCTCATCAGGAGTGTCCGAAAGAGTCTCCAGCAGTGTGCGGGAGGTCTTGCCGTGTTGGGACGAGTGCGCTTCGTCGATAATCACCAGCCAACGGCGGTCTCGCAGCTTCGGAGAACGGTCAATCGTTTTCGCCAGTGCCGGGAATGTCTGCAGCGTACAGGACAAAATGCGCTTGCCCTGGGTGAGATAGTGGTTAAGTTTCTCGGACTTGGACGTGTCGTCACCGGTGATGTTGATGACCATGCCTTCAGAGGCCTGGAGCAGCGAGAGTCCATCCGCCACGTTCTTATCCAGCACGGTGCGATCCGTGACGACGATTACACAATCAAAAAGTTTCGTCCCGTCTTCATGGATCATCTTGTTGGCACGGTGCGCCAACCATGCAATGGTTTTCGTCTTGCCTGAACCCGCAGAGTGCTGAATCAAATAGCGCCTGCCGGTGCCGTTGGTGGCGACATCGCTGGTGACACGCTCAACAGAGCGCAACTGGTGGAATCGCGGGAAGATCAGGCGCCCCTCATTGCCCTTCATGGACGGCTCCCACAGCGCGTAATCCTTCAGGATGCGCAGCAGCAGATCCGGTGAGCACACCCACTCCCACAGGTAGGAAACGTTGTACCCGTTGGGGTTGTCGGGGTTGCCAGCGCGACCTTCCTCGGTTCCCTGGTTGAACGGAAGAAAGACGGTATCGGTGCCGTTGAGTTCTGTGGTCATCATGACTTCACGGGAGGACACCGCGAAGTGGACGAGGCAGCGGCCAGGGTTGAGCAGCGGGCGGCTGGAGCGATTCGGCTTGCGGTCATGCTTGTACTGCTTGACGGCGTCGTCAATCGACTGCGTGTTGTCGGTTTTGAGCTCCATCGTGATCACGGGGATACCGTTGACCAGCAGCACAAGGTCAATCTCGCCAAAGCCACCTTTTTCAAAGTGGACTTGCTGCAGCACGCGTAGGCGGTTTTCCTTCGCCTTGTCGATCACATCCGTCTTCGCCGAGTCATACGGGTAGAAGCCCGCCATGTCCGGGAAGTTCACGGTGCCAAGGTCTGTCTGTGTAAACGAGAACCCATCTCGCAACGTGCCCAGTAGTCCGCCGTTGACTTTCTTGGTGATGCCATCAAGAATCGGCGTGTAGTCGAGTTCCTTGGTCAGACGCTTCAGCAGCCGGTGCTCGCGAGACTTTCGCTCTGTATCGTTCGCAGACTCAGGAATCGCCCGCTCGTATTGCTCCGGATACTGGGACTTTAGCCAGTGGAGTACGTCCTCCGGGAAGAGTCCAAGTTCGGGGTCGAAGCCCTTGTCGTTGGCGCCCTCGTTCCAGATCCAACCTTGGCTGTTGAGAGAACGGCAGATGGTCAGTTCCATCGCTTCTTCAAGAATCGGGTTCACCATGATTAGACCTCTTTCCGCCCAGTCACGACTTCGGTAATCAGCGCAGTTTTGCGCGCTTTTAAACTCTCGATGAGTTGGGTGGATTCTTCGATGAGCGCATCTATTTTTGAGATTTCCTTCTGGAGCCGCTGAGCAATCTCTTCTTGCTCTCGAAGTGGTGGCAAATGGATACGTTGAAAAAGAACTTTGGTCGCGGTAATACCAGGTTGGGCAACAGAAGTAGATAGTCCTCCAAGGTTCATTTCGCGGAGAGCATGTTCTAGCCAAATGAGATTGACATCCTGTTTAGGTTTAACGACCAAGGCATGTTCAGTAGCGAAAAACCTTGGTCGCACACGATGCACGTTTCCACACAACGCACCCTGTCTACCTATCAGAACACACTCTGTTTCACTGTTAAAGATGTTCGTGTATCCACGCAGACCATTTCCGCCATAAACCGGATAGTCATCGATCTCCCTGATTGCATCGGATGAAATAGAGTCTCCCGAATTCATCGATACAACAGTGGAGAGAGGCACCAGTGGATACTGGTCAGCTTGGACCAGGTTCGCGGCAAAAACCCTCCGGCGAGATCCTAGGCTGGCAATTAGCCCCTCAAACTCTTCGATCAGCGCGTCCATCTCGCTGATTTCCGTATCGAGATAGTCAGCGATACGGCGCTGGGTTTCGAGAGGGGTGTCCTCAACCTTGTACGAAGTCAAATACTGCGTTGAAATCCGTTTTAACCCCGCCACTCCGAGGACGTTCCCTCGCGCCTCATCTAGAAAGCGAGCGGTTAGCATTTGGTAAGTCAGCCAACGCGGGTCAGCATTACTTTTGGCTCTAAGAACATGTACTTCGGAAGTCGCTAAACCGACCTCTCCTTCAATGTCTGCGATCATTGATCGCCCGTGGAAGACAGTAGGGGTTACCTTCGGAACTAGAATGTCCCCGCTTCGAAACTGCGTGTACGAACTATCTGTCCCAACCTTTTTTCGGCCTGCGTAGTCTGCTTTCCCGTCTGCCCAGATATTCTCCAACGGAAGAAATTCAACTTCCGTTCCTACAGGAAGACCTGAGAACTCTGGTGTGAGTGGATTAATACTTGCGAACTTCCATAGTCCAACGTCAGTCATCAGAACGCACCTTCCTAAACATTGCAGAGATACGTTCCAAAGAAGCAGCAATATCCGCGTCCAACTCTTCCAAGGATCGGGACTCTTCCGGCTTGTAGAACAGGCGCGTCAACGGCAACTCCGTTCCCACCTTTGCCAAAGATTCGTCCCACTGCATATCCGGGACGAATGGGAGCACTTCGCGCTCCATGTGCTCGGACACGTCCTCTAAGTAAGGCACGCGCTCGATCACCTTGGAGGAAGCATCTACAACCGGGTTTCCCTTCTCGTCGAGGGAAGCGGGCGCATTCTCATCTTCCACAGCGAGTGCTTTCATAATGTGGCGAAGCAACGGCGCACCCATCTTCACACCGTGCGTCTTGGCGGAATCTTTCAGCGCCTTTGGGAGGTCGTTGTACTCGCGCCCGTCCATCTCACGGATGACTGCTTCATGCTCCGGGAATGCAGACTTATGCTCCATGGCTTCTGCCACCGTTTCGTCCGTGACACTCACCGCGTAGTGCGCCAACTTGAACATCGGCACGTCGCGGTAGGTCAGGTCGTCGGCAGTGACGATGATAGAGCGGTCGTTTTCCTTGAAATCCTTGTAGATCTTCGTAATCTCGCGGATGTTGTCTTCCGAGAACTCGACGCGCTTCTGCCCCATGTTCTTGCGCATTGGCGCACACATCTCGGTCGCGTCGATGAACTGGATCTTGCCACGGCGACGTGGCTCCTTGTTGCGATCAAGAATCCAGATGTAGGTAGCAATACCGGTGTTGTAGAACATGTCATTCGGCAGCGCGATTATCGCGTCCAGCACTTCAACGCCGCCTTGTGCACCGATGAGATACTTGCGGATGCTGTCCGGACCGCTTTCCGCATCCCCTGTAAACAGTGGTGAACCGTTGGTAACTACGGCTGCGCGTCCGCCCTTCGTTGCGCCTTCTGCGGCAGCGAGTTTGTGCGCAATATGCATCAAAAACAACATCTGCCCGTCGCTGACTGCGGGTAGCCCCTCCGCAAAACGTGGATCGCCCTGCTCCTGGAGCGCTTTGACGTCCTTCTGGAACGCCTTCCAGGAAGAGCCGTACGGCGGGTTCGCCATGATGTAGTCAAAGGTTTCATCGGCGAACTGATCGTTGGTCAGAGAGTTGCCGAACTTCAACACTTCTGGATTTTTAAACCCCTGCATGAGCAAGTCAGACTTGCCCATAGCGAAGGAAGATTCCTTGAGCTCTTGTCCTGCAACGACGATGTCAATACCTGGGTTGATAGCCCGGAGCGCATCACGTGCGGCAATGAGCATGCCGCACGTACCGGCGGTGGGGTCGTAGACGGAACGGATGATGCCGTCCTCTTCCAGTTCCGCGTCATCCGAGGTGAACAGGATGGACGTCATCAGGCGAATCGCGTCGCGCGGGGTATAGAACTCACCAGCGTCTTTCGCCTTTCGGGCAAACGAGCGATACATCAGGTTTTCAAAGATGTCGCCCATCGTCTGATCCTGGAGCGCCTCGTCAGACATGTCGATGGACGCGAAGTGGTTCACCACATTCCAGAGTTGGTTATTGCGGTCAAGGAAGTCGATGAGTTTCTCAAACTCGAACGCTTTCCAGATCTCTTGGATATTTGCAGAGAACGCCCTGAGGTACTGACCTAATCCTTCCTTCAACGTGTCGTCGGAGGTAGCCAGGCGCTCAAGCGAGAGTTCCGAGGTGTTCCAAAAGCGAAGCTTGAACATGCTCTCGATCATGAGATTCACAATCGATGGGTCTGTCCCCTTCACGTTCTCCCGGTGAACAAGATCCAGAACGTCTTTCTTCGTCGATTCCAGTCGCCCCTCGAGACGGCGCAGCACCGTGAACGGAATGATGTAGTCACCGTAATTCTCGGCTGGAACGATCAAGCGGAGGTAATCGTCGGCAGTCTGCCAAATGGCGGCATTGAGGCTGTTGAGCTTGGCAGTTTGCTTCGGCGTGATCGAATCGAGGATCTCTGAGGTGTCAGTCATCGTTGCTTCCTTATGAATCTGTAGACGCCTGATTGTCCCACAGGAATCACTCATTTTCAGGCAACAAATATTGGTGTTTCACCGCACGAGCGGGAGGTTTGCAGCGCAGTACCGCTAGCCAAACAAACCCCTGCACGCTCCCCCGTTGTACGCGTGAACACATTTCTCTTTACCTTCCTGCAAATCACAAATTAAGGCAGGCTTTGACTAGGCACGGGTAGTCGTCCTTCACGTGGCGTACGGGGATAAACCACAAAGCAAGAAGCGCAAGTGCGGCGATCACCCCAGCTGGAACGGAGTAGAACACGAGCCATCCGCCCACCCCCAAACAGAATCCGCCCTACTGCAAAGAACGCCGCCCCTAACAGGCTCAGGATAAGCGCCGCGACGGAGTTGATACGGACATTCCGGCAGTTCATGCACCACATCATACGGCGGAAGCCATGGGCTGTATCTCAATCAGCCAAAGTGACGAGGCAGCGAATGAGGCGCCTTAGAGCAGCACAACGATGACCACCAGCACTGTGATGGCAGCGTCCAGAAGTCCGACGATCTTCGGCGTCCATGGCTTCTCACGACGTGCGCCGGTGATCGGCATCAGCGTCGCCCGCGCGAGCAACACGACGGCCACGACGATGATCGCTGGGTGGAAAGGATGCCCGCCGGTTACGAGCACGGCGACGACGGCAGCGACAAGCACGACGACGTGATAGACCACCGACCCGATGAACCAGGGTCTGGAGCCGCGTTCACGGATGAGCGTCTTCACGTAGGGCACAGTGCCGACGAAGTACGCCAGGTACACGGCAAATGCGGCCCACGCCTCCGCATCCAGGCCTCCTCCGGCCCAGGCGGCCACCGGCAGGATGAGGCAGGCCGCCACGACAGTGGACACACCCGACAACAGCGATCTCGGACGCCGCTTCCATGCCTCGAACACGGCTATGGCCACCAATGGCGCGAACGCCGGGACCCACATGAGAAGCCGCCAGTCGAAGATCAGCGTTGTCACACCCGCGACGGCGGCGAGCGACCCGTAGACCAGGACTGGAGGCCGGTTGCGTTCGCGGAAGCGCGAGCGGATCCAGACGCTGCCGGCGAAAAACGTGAAATAGCCGAGCCACCAGGTCAGCAACAGGGGAATCGCAGTCCACGACGGCGCCAGGATGACACCAGTAATAGCGGGGACGGTGACCATGAACCAGGCGCCGTGTTGGTCGGGCACCCAACCGGGTGAGCGTCGGCGTGTGCGGGGGTTACGAGGCACGCTACGTTGTACCTGGCGCTTCGACATGTTTTTCACCCTACTGATGCGAATCCGTGATGGGCAATTGGCGTGGTCTTTTCCATCGATTCGAAGCACCCGGCACCGTCGCGCGCTTCAGGCCAATCGCGTTCTAAAAACCACAAAGCCCCGACCCAAAGTGGATGAGACGAGGTGGCAGGCCTAGCGTTAGTCCTATGACGTTGCCAAAGTTCGGTCCCGCTTGGGCCGGTGCTTTAATGGGAACCTCGATTGCGTCGAGTTTGACTGGGTTACATGGATTTCATGTAGCCCAGCTCGTGTTTGCGCTCATCGCGGCGGGACTCCTTGTTGTGTTCACGGTCGGCGTGCGCAATGAGCCGCCGCGGCACCAGAACATGGCGGCGTCGGGCATGTACGCGATGGGGCTGCTCGCGTGCGGCTCGGCGTGGACGGCACTCACGGGCAACGATGCGTTCCAGCTGTTCAGCTGGTGGGTCGGTGCGCCACTGGCCATCATCGTGTGTTTGTGGCAACTCTGGGGTTTGTGGAAGCAGTCCGCGCACTACACCGAGCCTGCGTTCCCGTGGGGCTTGGCGCTCGTGTCCCCGATGGTCGCTGCGACATCCGCCGGGCAGCTGGCCACCCATCACGGCGAGTTTTATCACTACGCGGGTGAGCTGTGCTTCTTCCTCACGTTCTTCACCGCGATCCCACTCTTCCTCTACTGCTACTGGTCCCGCACGCGCCCACGTGGCGCCGCCGCGGGTACAGCGTGGATTCCCCTCGGTGTTGTCGGCCAGTCGACGGCAGCATCGACATTGCTTTTCGACGCCCACCTGTACGGCCTCATCATGTTCACCCTCGGCGCACCGTGTGTCCTCTACGCCATGTACTGCTTCTACGAGGCTGTCCTCCACTGGGCGCCCTACGGCCCTGGTTGGTGGGGCTCTACCTTCCCCGTGGGCACCCTGTGCTTGGGTGCTTGGGACGAAGGCTGGCACACACTTTCCTTGGCGCTCCTCGTGCTCTTGCTCCTCCACTGGGGTGTCTGCGCGGTGCGCTTTGGCTCCTGGGAACTAAGCCAATCTGGCGCTAGATGAACTAGCTATCCGCGCTTCTCCGATGCCGTCGTCGTGGTGGTCCACGACGAGCTGGATCTGGATCCCGGGGAACTCCCCGTCCGGCACGCCCACGACTCGGCGTAGCGGCCGCCCTTCGCCAGCAATTCATCGTGCGTGCCCCGTTCTGCGACCGTCCCGTCCTCCGAAAGCACGACGATGAGGTCGGCATCGCGGATGGTGTGCAGGCGATGGGCGACGACGATCACAGTGTGATCGCCGCGCAACGCCTCCATCGTGCCGACGATCGCCCGCTCAGTGGCCGCATCCAGCGAGGACGTCGGCTCGTCGAGAAGCACCACCGGGGAATCCTTCAGAAGCGCCCGGGCGATGGCGAGGCGCTGCCGCTCACCTCCCGACAGCAGCGTCCCCTCTTCCCCCACTGGGGTATCCCACCCGGAAGGCAGCAGCTCCACGATGCGGTCCACCCCGGAACGCCGGGCGGCCTCGCGCAAGCGGTCCCCGTCACCGGGCCTGGAACCGAATCCGGGGTCGGCGAAGACCACGTTGTCCCGCACGGACGCGTCGAAAAGGAACGTCTCCTGGAACACCGGGGTCACCAGCGAGTTCACGCCGTCGGTGCCGATCCGAGGCAAGGGCACCCCGCCGATGAGGATCTCCCCCGAGTCCGGATCATGAAAACGCGACAGCAGCCGCATGACCGTCGTCTTGCCCGACCCCGACGGTCCCACTACGGCAACCAGCGCTCCCTGAGGTGCACGGAAGCTGACGCCGTCGAGAACCTTCTTATCTCCGTACCCGAAGCTCACGCCGCGGAACTCCACGTCATACCCGTCGGGCAGCTCCGGTGCGGCAGGTTCGGGAAGAGCGGGGATTGCCCGCAGGTCACGCAACGCAGCCAACGTGTTGCGGCCCGCACCGAAACCGCCGGACAACGCTCCCGCCGTGGTGATCGGTCCGGTGAACTGGACGAGCACGATGAGTATCGGCGCCAAATGCGCCGGCGCCATCCCGCCCGTCGCGGCGACTGCCACGGCGACGATCACCGCCGCCGTGAACACTGCATGGACGACCGAACCCAACCGTCCGATGGCCGCCCCCTGCGTCGACGTCGCCTTCGCGAACGCATCGTGCTGGGCCTGGATAGCCTCATCCACCATCGCGTCCGCCGCCGAACCGTCGCCCGCGGCGCGAATCGCCTGCTGGCCACGGGTGAACTCGATCAGCCTGCTGGAGACGGCAGCGACGGCCTCAGCATGCGCTTCGTCCGACTCCCCGCCGACCCGGCCAATGGCCCGGTAGGCGAAGAAGAGCACCGGCGCCGACGCGACAAGAACCAAACCGACGCGCCAATCCACCGCCAGAATTCCGAAGGCGATGACGGTCGGCGTAACCACCGCGGCGATGACGGGCCGCAGGATCACGTGCGGCACGGACGCCGCGAACGCGATACCCGACGACGCCATCTCCGAAAAGCGGCCGGCCGTGGACTTGGTGACGTACCCGAGTGGCAACGTCAGCACGCGTTCGCCCAGGGAATGCAGCAGGGACGACAGCACCGCTGCGGAATTCGCCCTGCCGACTGTCCCCGCGGCGAGGGACAGCACCGCATGGGCGGCCGCGAGGCCGGCGATGACGCCGGTGAAACGCCACGCCGTCGCATCATCTCCCTCGGCCAGAGCCGACAGCAGCGGCAGCAGCGCGACGAACGCCGCTCCCTGGGCCAGCGCGGCAAGCGTGGCCAACGCAATGAGCCACACCAGCGTCATTCTCGAGCGCCGATCCGTCATCGACCACAAGTCTCGAATCATCGGTTCCCCACCTTTTCATCGTCTGATTCAGCGCCCCGCGGGGCGGATGGTTCGTCGTCGAGCGTGAACGCGCGCCACAAATCCCGGTAGCGGCCACCGCGCGCGAGCAACTCGTCGTGGGTACCCGCCTCCGCGACCGCTCCCCCATCGAGAACGAGGATGCGGTCGGCGTTGCGGATCGTGCTCAACCTGTGCGCGATCACAATCACCGTCCGCGAACGGGCCAAACGCTCGATTGCGGACTGGATGAGGGCCTCGGAAGCCGGATCCGCGTAAGCGGTTGCCTCGTCGAAGATGAGCACCGGCGCGTCCGTGACGATCGACCTCGCGATGGCTACGCGCTGCGCCTCACCACCGGAAAAGGTCACGTCGACGTTGACCACCGAATCCAGGCGCTTCGGCAGCGCCGCAATGACCGCATCGAGGTTCGCGAGCTTCGCGGCCGCCATGATTTCGTCGTCGGTGGCGTCTCTCCTGGCCAGCCGGATGTTCTCCCGCAACGGCAGCGTGAACAACTGCGGATCTTGGAACACCACCGACACCGAGCGGTGCACGTCGCGCACGGCAATGTCGCGAAGATCGACGCCGCCCAGCAGCACCGAGCCTTCAACAGGGTCGTGGAAACGCGCCAACAGCCGGGCGACGGTGGACTTTCCGGAACCGGAGGACCCCACCAGCGCAGTGAGGGTCCCTGGTTCGAACGTCGCGGACATCCCGTCGAGGACCCGCGGCCCATCGCCGTAGGAGAAGACCAGGTTCCGGACCTCGAGCGCGCCTCCGCGCGCGGGCACCGGATCGGCGGGCTCGGCGATCGGCGGCGTGCTCAGCACCTCCGCGATGGACTTCAGGGCGGCGATCCCCGCGATGATGGGTTCGGAGTTCATGGCCACCCGCACGATCGCCGCGGAGAGTCCAAGGCTGAGAACCAGCCCGGCGACGAGACCCTCCGGTATGCCGCCCGCGGCGTCCCTCAGAGCGAGGCCGGCCCCGCACACTACTGCGAGAACTGTGGTCGGGGACGTCACCACGTCGATGAGCCCGAGATAGATGTTCGACTGCCGGGACCAGGCGGACCACGCGCGGACGAACGACAACGCCGCGGCATCGTAGCGACCCGCGCCCTGGTTAGCGCGCCCGAAGGACTTCATCACCGGGATACCGCGCACCAGCTCGATGACCGCGGCCGTCACTCCTTCGGAGGCTCGCTCGTAGTCGCGCTGAAGAGCGGCTCCGCGCGAAATCATCACGCCCATCAGGGCGAAGGTGACCAGCACCGGGACGACCGCCACCACCGCGATCCGCCAATCCACCACGACGAGCGCGATGAGGGAAAGCAGGGGAACCAGCACCGCCACCACGGTCTCACCGACGGTGTGGCCCATGAGCTGGTGGACAGCCGCGACGTCCTTCTCAACCGACTCGATGATTCCCGACGAGCGCCGGGCGTCCAGCCAGCCCAGCGGTAACTTCCGGATTTGGGCGACCAGCCGGCGCCGGAGGTGGAGCTGCAGGTCGTTATCCGCCCGGTGCGAGAGCATGCCGGCGGCGCCGTCTGCGGCCATGCGCACCGTTGCGGCGACGACGATGACAGCCACGGCCAACCACGTCCGATGCTCCGGGGCCTCCGGGTACGTCATCGCGATGTCGATGATGCCGACCAGCGAAGCGACGGTAGCCACCGACGACAGGACAGATAACGCGACCACCGCCCGCATCCGGGTCCGAATCGGGGCGAGCAGCGACCACGGGCCTACGGTCCCGTCCACAGCGCTCACTTGCCCGCCTCCCCGATCGCGCTTTTCTTCGTGAGAGTGCGGAAGTACACCATGCCGACGTGTGAGGCTCCGCCCAGCTTCAACCCGTTGGCTTCGGCGAGGTCCTCGACCTCGCTGCCCGGCGACCCTGCCGAGCGGCGCGAGGACGTCGGCGACGTGGAATTCCGTCCGGCCCCGAGCCCTTCGACGGCGGCGTCCATCGGTTCACGCGCATAGCGGCTGAGGAACCTCGGCTGGACCTTGTCCTCGTAGGCCGCGAGGAGTCTGAGGTTGTTCTGGACGATCTGGGCAATCGACTTCATCTGGTTCTGTCTCCGGGTGTGTGGGCCGCGTCCACGCGGCGGTTTCAGGTTAGGTGATCGGGTTCGCGGGCCGTCGTCGGCGGTGCCGCCCCCTCTCGGCCGACTCGTCGACTCATTGGTCGCTGTGGTGGGTTCATCAGTCACAAGCGGCACTGTGTTGCCCTCTCAGAAGATAATAACCATTATTACGTTAGGTTAGCCTAACCTCGCATGCGACTCAAGCCCCGTCTCGTGCGTTTGATAGACATTGCTGAAACCGAGATCGCGCAAAACCAGCACACCATTGAGTGACGCGTGGACGAAGACTCAGGATGGGCGCAAGAATCCGCAGGCGTTTTTAACAATCTTCTCGGTGAATCAGCCTGTAAATCCGGGGAATCCCCGTACTCAGGGGACGATCACTACCCCGCTGGAGTGGGAGCAGAAGGCTTCTCCGGATAAGCGCTCTGGTAATGGCCCGAAACCGAAGGTGCGGGCGTGTCCCAAAATGGCACGGCTATGGATCCGGCGCTCGGTCAAGGGGTTCCAGCGCCCTTTCACCGCCATCGACCATAAAGAAGCCAGCTAGGGAGAGAAACACCATGACCGCGATGAAGGCCCAGGATTCGCGCCATCCGAAGGCTTTGTATTGCCTTGTCTCTGGGCCTGTCTCTGGGCCTGTCTCCGGGCTTTCCGTCACACTGCTCATCCTCTTGCAACAGCACATCCCCCCTCGCTCATGATCAGAAACAGCCTATAGTTGACGTGTCACAAACTTTTCACGCGATAAGGGAGGACACGATGACTACAGACGCACAGAAGGACTGGGCAGGCGATGCCCAGAACGCCTCAACAGACGGCGAGTTCAAGCGGGATACGAACTATATCGGTGACCGCATTGTGTCGTCGATAAGCAATGAAGCTTCGCACTGGCCCGTGCAGCCGCACCGCTACCGTCTCATCGCCGCACGTGCCTGCCCATGGGCGCATCGCGCTGTCATCGTGCGGCGCCTGATGGGGCTGGAAGATGTGATCTCCTTGGGCCTGGCTGGCCCGACTCACGACAAGCGCTCCTGGACCTTCGACTTGGATCCGGGCGGCGTGGACCCCGTGCTACAGATCCCCCGCCTGCAGGATGCATACTTCGCACGCTTTCCCGACTACCCGCGCGGCATCACCGTGCCGGCAATCGTGGAAGAAGCAAGCGGCAAGGTGGTGACGAACGATTACAACTCCATGGTCCGCGACTTCCAAACCGAGTGGACCGCCTACCACCGCCCCGGCGCCCCGAACCTGCTGCCACCGGAAGAGCTGCGCGAAGAGGCGGAGGCGATCAACGACTTCCTCTTCCGCAAGTTCAACAACGGCGTGTACCGCGCCGGATTCTCAGCCTCCCAAGACGCCTACGAAGAAGCCTACGACGACGTGTTTGATGTCCTCGACTGGCTCGAAGACCGCCTAGCCAACCACCGCTTCATCATGGGTGAACACATCACGGAGACCGACGTCCGCGCCTACACCACCCTCATCCGCTTTGATGCCGTCTACCACGGCCACTTCAAGACAAACCGCAACAAGATCACCGAACTCCCAAACGTCTACGGCTACCTCCGCGAGCTGTTTCAAACCCCCGGCTTCGGCGACACCACCGACTTCACGGAGATCAAACAGCACTACTACATCGTCCACCGCGAAGTGAACCCCACCCGGATCGTCCCCTCCGGGCCCGACCTTTCCGGCCTCACCCAACCCCACGGCCGCGACCATCTCCCGGGCTCCCCCTTCGCCGCAGGCACCACCCTCCCCGGCCCACTGCCCGAATCCGAGAAGCTGAAGAACCCCACGGATTTCCAACGGGAGCTCTTCGGGCTGGAGTAGGTCTTCTGGGGTTAGGGGCCAGAAAGTGTGTCTGGGATCGGGGATTTTTAGGTTCTGACCTGTAGGGTAGCGTGAAATATATGCTTTGGGAGCATATATCTGGCCTCAACACGGTGAATCCCCGGTGTGGCTGCCAGTCTGTGGTAGTAGGCGGTGGTGTGGTGGCTCAATGCCAAAGAACCGACCACGCTGCTACTGCGGCGGTGATACCAAACGCAATGGAACAACCAGCAAAGGCACTACCCGATGGGCGATGTAAGGCCGTGGAGCCTCAGTCAATAAAAGTCGGCCAGATGTCACAGTAGCAGACCACCAGCCCCGTTAGACCCCATGCGTAGCTGTATCCCCACTATGCACAGTCTTTCACTTGCACACTTGGCAAGCATTAGACTTGCAATTAAGGCAAGTATTACACTTGCCTTAATTGCAAGCCAGTGAAGTTGACGTTAGGGAGAAGAACGATGAGCGACGACCTTAAGATCATTCACGACGTTCAAAAGCGCACCACGTGGACGCAGAGCTGGTGGGCGGTGGCGATAGTGGCGCTTGGCGCCGGCGGCGGTATCGCGCTATTCAAGCTGTCATGGTGGTACGGCCTCGCGGTTCTTGTACCGACGTTCGTTCTGGGCTATCTCCTCAAAGATAAGATTGCGAACCCCTTCGTTCGGGTCAATCCCAATATGGGGCCGAGTAATGATCGCGCCACCTGGTCACGAGTACTGCTGCCAGGTGCCATGATGTTCTCCACCGTGCCGACGCCTGATACTTGGCCGTGGATGATTGTCTGCGGCGTCGTTGTTTCTACGGCGACGGCATGGATGTTGTATGAGAACCGCAACGCCGCCGTAAAGGGCGTCAATGTCTAAGGATCCTTCACCACGCCCAGCAAAGCTGGATCCGGTCATCCACCCCATCAATCGGCTTAAAATTTGTGCCACGCTGTTCCATTCAGGCGCAACCGGCGGCAGGCAGATGAAATACGCCGTGCTTGCAGAGCTCACCGAGCTTCCTGCCGATACGCTTTCCAAGCAGTTGAAACATCTTGAGGACAGCGGCTATATCAGCCGCACCCGCGAATATGGCTCCACGCGCGCGAAAGACGCCGTCTGGGTCGCGTTGACCCAGACTGGAACAGAAGCCTATGCACAGCACGTTGCGGCGCTTAAAGCCATGACAGAGGGCTCATAGATTGGGTCAAGTCCCGTGAAGTGGTGTAGCCGTTTGTGCTTTCGGCTCGGTATGAAGTTCGGGGTTTTGGTTAGGCGGTTAGTTGGTGGTGGTCGCCATGATCACCTCCTGTTTGGTGCATGAGGCGTTTGGTGTGTTCGAGTGCAGATAGTGACATGTAGCGTTTTTGTTGGATCCAATCGTCGTGCTGTTCAGCGAGGACCGCGCCGACAAGCCGGATGATGGATTCGCGGTTCGGGAAGATGCCAACGACGTCGGTGCGCCGGCGGATCTCCCGGTTTAACCGTTCGGTGGGGTTGTTCGACCACACCTTTGTCCAGACTGGTTTCGGTGCTGCGGTAAACGCCA
>NZ_KV801062.1:0-203 GCF_001810365.1 Corynebacterium sp. HMSC055D05 | reverse complement strand
TCAAGACACGAAAACACCGTGTTTCAACCCCACGAACACACCAGTCCACCACCCCAACGCTCATCGTCTAGCTCCCTGAAACACCAGCTAGACGATCAGCCCCATAACGACAAACAACCCCAACACCACCAGGGCAAACACAGAGGCCAAAACGAGACCGTCTAGCAGCATCACAAGCCCAGCTAGACGATCAGCCCACAGAC
>NZ_KV801061.1:0-237 GCF_001810365.1 Corynebacterium sp. HMSC055D05 | reverse complement strand
GTGTCGGCCTGGGCGGAGAGGATTTGGTTGATAAACCCTTGCAGCATCTGCCGCATCAGATCCGGCGACGCTTGGGCCAGCAGATCATCCAGATAGGTTGTCGGGTCGATAGAATGCGGTGCAGCGGTCATCGTCATGTGCCTTTCGGTGAGATGTGGAAGTTGAGTCGAAAGGTTACTGACGGTGGCCGCCCACTATTTTCAAGGGCCCACCATCAGCAAGCGTTACACCACACTA
>NZ_KV801060.1:0-96923 GCF_001810365.1 Corynebacterium sp. HMSC055D05 | reverse complement strand
AAGCCGGAAGCCGAGAAGGTCTACAAATGCCATGACATAAACGCTAAGCAACCTCCAAACAACCGACAAGGCCCAACAAAAAATCTGTGGATAACCCACCGACTCATGCCGGAAAGTTATCCACAGATTGGGCTGGGTCTTGACTTTTAGCGTTTGGTCACTTTGCCTGTCAGTTTCGCGAGCGGTGCGGCGAAGGATCCGCGGGCGAGGAACCATCCGAGCGCGGTGACGGCTACGGCGCCGAGGAATACCAAGGTGCCGGTCCAGGAGGTGGAGTCTTGGGCGGCGAACATGGCGTTGAGGTTGGCGCGCAGGCCGGTCGTCGCAACGAGGAAAACGTGGATGACCATGAAGATGAGGAAGTAGATCATGGTGGGGAAGTGCACGGCGCGTGCCCACGCGACGGGCACCCCGTTCCACGTTTTCGGCCACATGGAGCTCATGCGGAAGCCGGATGCGATCGCGAGTGGGGAGGCGATGAATACGGTGGTGAAGTACGCGAGTTCTTGCAGCGCGTTGTAGTGGACCCAGCCGTGTTCGTTAGGCCAGTCGAGTGCGAGGTATTGCAGGCCTGCGGAGATGGCGTTGGGGATGACGTCGATGCTGGTTGGCACGATGCGGACCCATTGGCCGGTGGCAAACAGTAGGATGTAGAACACTACGCCGAGTGCGACCCATGCGATGTCAAGGGTTTGGTGCAGCCATTGGGTCAAGGAAATCTTTTTGCCGTTGCGTTTCGACGTCCAGTAGCCCGCCGGCCGCTTCTCTCTGCGCACGTCGAGACCAGTCTTGACGATGAGCGCCATCAGGAACATGTTGAAGAAGTGGGCCCAGTTGAGCCAGGCGGGGAAGCCGACGGGGGCGTTGTCGGGTAGTGGCTGCATTCCGTCGTAACGTGCGACGAAGTCGGCGCCGGTGTCGGTGCCGATGAACCAGCGTGCGCCGACGAATGCTGCGATGACCAGTACGAGGGCTGGAATGAGCCATCGCTTATCGACGACCCCACGCCCCGCCGGCACCTCCACCGGCGCAGGCGCTGCGGGCGTTGGGGCTGCCGCTGCTGCCGGAGCCGAATCGGGCTCGGGCGTTGGCGTGGCGTCGGCGGTTGTTGCGGCCGCTGGTGCAGCCGTCGGTGCTGGAGCTGGTGCGGCTTCGGGCTCGGCTGGTGCGGGCACGTGGACGGTGCCGGCGGGTGGCCAGGCTTCGCCACCTGTGACGCGGGGGAGACCACGGCGCAGGGGAACTTCGACGGTGTTTGCGGGGGTTGCAGCTGGAGCTGTGGCCTGATCAGCTGCGTCAGCCGTGCTAGTCGCAGCAGCGTCAGGCTCGCTCGGTGTCGCTGTGGACGGAGCCGCAGCAGCGCCCGCAGCGCCTGCGAAGGCAGCGACGGCGGTGGCCGGTGGCCAGGGTTCACCACCCGGGGTACGAGGTAGGCCCTGGCGCAAACCGGTGGTCGGCGAGGAAGCAGACACAGTGGCAGGCGCCGCGACAGGCTCAGCGGGTGCGCAGGTGGTCGGGGTGGTGGGGTCGTCGATTAGCGGGGGCCATGGTTCGCCGCCGGGAACACGGGGCAGGCCGCGTCGGAGTTGGGGCATTACTTACGAGCCTCGATCTCGGAGATGATCTGTGGGACGACGTCGAAGAGGTCGCCGATGATGCCGAAGTCAGCGATGTCGAAGATGGGGGCATCCTCGTCATTGTTGATGGCGACGATGGTGTCGGCGGTTTGCATGCCCACCAGGTGTTGGACAGCGCCGGAGATGCCGATGCCGATGTAGAGCTTCGGGCTGACCAGTACGCCGGTTTGGCCGATTTGGGCTTCGTAGGCGACTTGGTCTTCGTCGACGGCGGAGCGGGTGGCGCCGACGGCGGCGCCGAGGGCATCCGCAAGCCCGCCGACGAGTTCTTCGAACATGTCGGCGTCGCCGAGCGAGACGCCACCGGCAACGACCTTGTCTGCGGTGAGCAGGTCGGGGCGGGTGGAGGTGCGCTCGACCGGCGTGACGGAGACGACCTCGGCGGTGCGTGCGCCGGAGGTTTCGACGTTGAGGTCGCGCACCTCAGGCGTTGCGACGGCAGCGGCGCGGGTTTCCACAGCACCGGGGCGCACGGTGATGATCGGTGCGGAGTGGGTGGCAGCGGCAGTCGCGGTGTAGGCGCCGCCGAAGTTCTGGTGGTCGGTGACGATGCCTTCTGCGTCTCGACGAACCGCCACCGCGTCGGTCAACAGCGCCTTGCCTGCGCGCACGGCTACACGGCCGGCGGTTTCGCGCCCGCGCACGGTGTGGGAAAACAACACGGCGGCGGGGTTGAGGGTGGTGAGGGCGGTGGTGGTGGCGTCGACAAGTGGGGCGTCGGAAACCAGCACCGTGGCCGCGCCGAGGGTGCTGAGGGCGTCGGCGTGGGTGCGGTCGTCGATAAGAACGATGGGGGTGCCGATTTCGGAGGCCGCGCCGATGAGTTCGGCGGCGTGGGGGTCGAGGCTGCCGTCGTGGGAGCGGTCCGGGACAACGAGAATTTCAGTCATGGGTGCTCCTTAAATGAGGTTTTTGGATTCGAGGAAGTCGACGAGTTTCGCGGCGGCGGTGGAGTTGGCGTCGATGATTTCGCCGCGTTCGCGGGCCGGGCGCTTGTCAATGGCGACCATGATGGCGCGCGGGTGGGTGAAATCTTCCGCGTCGATGTCCAGGTCGGCGAGTGTGAGTGTGTTGAGCTCCTTCTTCTTCGCCGCCATGAGTCCCTTGAAGTTGGGGTAGCGGGGGTCGGCGAACTCGTCGGCAACAGCGACGACGGCTGGGAGGTCGGCGCGCAGTTCGACGACCGCCCCGTCGGAGGCCTGGGTGGCGGTGACGTTTGTGCCGTCGACGGTCAGTTCCGTCAGGTTGGTCAGTACGGGCCAGTTCAGGTGTTCGGCGATCATGGGGGCGATGACGCCGGTGCCACCGTCGGAGGACATGTTGCCCGTAACGACGAGGTCGTAACCGTTCTTGCGAATCAACGCTGCAAGCACCTCGGCGGTGAGGGTGGCGTCGGCGCCGGTCAGGGCGTCGTCGGAAACGATGTAGGCCTCGGTGGCGCCCATGGCGATGCCGCGGCGGATCGAGTCGGCAGACGTTTCGGGGCCGACGCTGAGGATTTCGACCACGGTGTCGTCGTCAAGTGCTTCCGCGATGCGTAGCGCTGCTTCGACGGCGCGTTCGCCAACTTCGTCGGCAACAACGTCGCCGGAGCGGTCGGTCAGACCGGTCTCCAGGTTCATTTCGCGGTCGCTGTAGGTGTCCGGCACCTCTTTCAGCAGCACGGCAATACGCACGGCCACTCCTTATAGGTAGGGGGTAGGCAATCGTGCGCAGTCTAGCGCACGGCTAAAAGTCGAATCCCCCGAAGTCGAAGCCGCCGCCGAAGTCACCCATGTCTCCGCCGAAATCGCCGCCACCCATGTCACCCATATCACCCATATCTCCCATGTCGCCCATGCCTTCGGCGCCAGCAGCGTCGCCGAGACCGCCAGCCTCAAACGCTTCGGGTGCGGCTGCGCCGGACATGCCGGCGAACATGGTGGAGTAGAACATCATCGACGACGCAGCCCACATGCCCGTCATCATCGCTGGGGCCCACCAGGCGGTGGAATACCAGCCAGCAGGAACGGGGCGGCCTGCGACGGCTCCGCCGGGGTAGTAGTGCGGGGTGGCCTCGGTGGCTACGGGCGATGCGGTAACAACGGTGCCGTCTTCTTGGCGCACGCTGCGTTGTTCAGTCACGCGGCCTGCCTGGCGCTGGCCTTCCAACTCTGGCAGCGCAGGACCGGCGGGAAGCCCCATGATCTCGCGCGCTGCATTGACGTAGTGCAGGCCCTCGAGCGCGGATTCGCGGGCGAGCATGGCTTGTTTCGGCGTGCGGGCGTCGGCAAGACCTGCGCTTGCGGCGTTGAACCGCTCGGAGGCGTCCGCCATGGCCTGGGTGGAGGCGGCATCGTTGCCGGAGAGGTTCAGCACCTGCGAGCCGAGGCGGTCGGTCCATCGCTTGGCGTCGGCGTAGGCGTCGTCGAAAGAAATCTGCACCTGCTGGCGCGATTGCACTTGACGACGACCGCCACCACCCATCGTGGGCAGCATGATCAACGCACCAATAGCAAAGACGATGAGCAACAGACCGAGCATGGCTCCTCCTAAAATTCGTTGTTGTTTGGTTCAACGGGTGAACCTGCGCTAAAGTTCCGAGCAGCCGTTAAGGCAGCGTTTCTACGCATGGGAATGTCGTATAGTGGCTAATACCTCAGCCTTCCAAGCTGAAGACGCGGGTTCGATTCCCGTCATTCCCTCCACGTTTGACCACCGGTTCTGCATGCAGAACCGGTTTTCTTCTACCCCGATGTGACCCTGGAATAAACGCCCGCTACAATGATCAACCTGAACCGCTTGAGTGGTTACTGATTCGGTTCATACCGTGGCGGTTTTGCCGCCTACGGGGCGTGGCGCAGTTTGGTAGCGCACCTGCTTTGGGAGCAGGGGGTCGCAGGTTCAAATCCTGTCGCCCCGACAAAGGCGGGCCCGTTTTGTACGGGCCCGCCACTTATAAGCACTGAAACTCGTTGATTGAAACAAGTACAGGAGAAACCCGTGAAGACTAACGTCGAAAAGCTCAGCGACACCCGCGTTAAGCTCAACGTCAGCGTGCCGTTCGACGAGCTTGGCCCGGAGATCGACCAGGCATACAAGGCGATCTCCCAGCAGGTCAACATTCCGGGCTTCCGTCGCGGCAAGGCTCCGCGCCAGCTGATCGACGCTCGTTTCGGCCGCGGTCCGATCCTGGAGCAGGTTGTCAACGACATGCTGCCGACCCGCTACGAGCAGGCTCTGGCAGAGAACGACCTGAACCCGCTGGGCCAGCCGGAGATTGAGGTCACCAAGATCGAGGACAACGATGTTGTCGAGTTCACCGCTGAGATCGACGTCCGTCCGGAGATCAAGGTGCCGGACTTCTCCAAGATTGAGGTCACTGTTCCGGAGCTCAAGGTTGACGACGAGGCTGTTGACGCCGAGCTCGACTCCCTGCGTGAGCGTTTCGGTGAGCTCAAGGACACCAAGCGCAAGATGAAGACCGACGACTTCGCGGTCATCGACCTTGAGGCTTCCATTGACGGCGAGAAGCTCGACGACGCTTCCGCTGAGGGCCTGACCTACCGCGTCGGCGCCGACGACCTGATGAAGGGTCTGGACACCGCTCTGCGTGGCATGAAGACCGGCGAGGACAACGAGTTCGAAACCGAGATCCAGTACGGCGAGAACAAGGGCAAGAAGGCGACCGTCAAGGTCCACGTCCAGCAGACCAAGGAGCGCAAGCTTCCGGATCTTGACGACGAGTTCGTCCAGATGGCGTCCGAGTTCGACACCGTCGACGAGCTGCGTGAGTCCACCCGCGAGCAGGTTGAGGAGAACGCGAAGGCGAAGCAGGCTGCTGACATTCGCGATGAGGTCCTCAAGGCTGCCCTCGCCCAGGTTGAGTTCGCGCTGCCGGAGTCGATCGTCGACGAGCAGGTGCACAACCAGCTCCACCAGCTGCTCGGCCAGATGGCTCACGACGAGAACGCACTGGCGCAGCTGCTTGAGGCTCAGGGCACGACCCGCGAAGAGTTTGACAAGGAGTCCCGCAAGCAGGCTGAAGAGTCCGTGCGCACCCAGCTGTTCCTCGACGCTGTCGCAGAGGAAGAGCAGCCGGAGGTTTCCCAGCAGGAGCTCACCGACCACATCCTGTTCACCGCACAGTCCTACGGCATGGACCCGAACCAGTTCGTGGCTCAGCTGCAGCAGTCCGGCCAGATCGCGAACCTGTTCTCCGACGTGCGTCGCGGCAAGGCCCTCGCCGCCGCTATCTCTCGCACCTCGGTGAAGGATGAGGCTGGCAACAAGGTTGACCCGAACGATTACTTCGGTGAGATCGAGGAAGAGGACGAGGCTGCTGAGGAGCAGTAACCCCCTCTAAACCAAGGGTTTTTGGGCGGCTGGAAGCGAACTTTCGCTTCCGGCCGCTTTTTGTGTGGGGGCGTGGGGTCGTCGATAAGAATTGGCCGTACGCCGGTAGCGAACAAGGTTCAACTCCCTCGCGCGCGCGAGTAGGGTGGTGGCGTTACACGACGAACTAGCGAAGGAGCATCTGTTATGACTTCCCCGACTCAAGGTATGAACCTGGGAGACTCGGTGTACGAGCGCCTCCTGCGGGAGCGCATTATTTTCCTGGGTCAGCAGGTGGATGATGAGATTGCCAACAAGCTTTGCGCCCAGATTCTGCTGCTGTCGGCTGAGGATCCGACGCGCGACATCAGTCTTTACATCAACTCGCCGGGCGGTTCGGTGACCGCAGGTATGGCGATTTACGACACGATGAAGTACTCCCCGTGCGACATCGCTACCTACGGCATGGGTCTGGCTGCTTCCATGGGCCAGTTCCTGCTGTCTGGCGGCACGAAGGGCAAGCGTTACGCGCTGCCGCACGCACGCATCATGATGCACCAGCCTTCCGCAGGTGTTGGCGGCACTGCTGCTGATATTGCGATCCAGGCTGAGCAGTTTGCCGCGACGAAGCGTGAGATGGCTGAACTTATCGCAGAGCACACCGGCCAGACCTTCGAACAGATCACGAAGGATTCGGACCGTGACCGTTGGTTTACCGCGATGGAGGCCAAGGAATACGGCATCGTGGACCACGTCATCGAGAATGCCGCCATGGCTGGCGAGCACGCGATTGGCGACTAAGGCAAGCAACGAGAAGAGGAGACTTTTACTATGACTTTCCAAATGCCCAGCTCCCGCTACGTGCTGCCGCAGTTCCTGGAGGAGACCAGCTTCGGCACGAAGCAGATTGATCCGTACGGCAAGCTGTTTGAGGAGCGCATTGTGTTCCTTGGCACCCAGGTTGATGACACGTCGGCGAACGACATCATGGCCCAGCTGCTGGTCCTGGAGTCCCAGGATCCGGACCGTGACATCACGATGTACATCAACTCCCCGGGTGGTTCGTTTACCGCGTTGATGGCGATTTACGACACGATGCAGTACGTCCGCCCCGACGTGCAGACGGTGTGCCTCGGCCAGGCGGCATCGGCCGCCGCGGTCATCCTGGCGGCCGGTGCGCCGGGTAAGCGTGCGGCGTTGCCGAACTCGCGTGTGCTGATCCACCAGCCGGCCACCCAGGGCACGCAGGGGCAGGTTTCGGACCTGGAGATCCAGGCGGCTGAGATCGACCGTATGCGTCGTCTCATGGAGAACACGCTGTCGCACCACACGGGCCGTACGCCAGAGCAGGTTCGTATTGATACCGACCGCGACAAGATCCTCACCGCTGAGGAAGCCGTGGAGTACGGGATCATCGACCAGGTCTTCGACTACCGCAAGCTCAACGGCTAAAAAGAAAGGCGCCCGCAAGGGCGCTTTTTAGCTTTACGACGACACCCTCACCGGCGTCGCACCACAACCACCTACTGTTCGGTTGGGGTTTCCACGACGTCGGCGGAGGTCGGCGCTGCGTCGTCGCAGAACTTCACTGCGTTACGGATGGCTTCTGGTGCGCCCTCGAAGTCGCTGCGCGACCAGCACACGCCGTCTGCGGTGTTTTGCGGGTCTACAGACGCCCAACCGTTGCCCCGTGCGACCCAGTAGTAGTCCTGACCGTCTGGTGTGACGGTGCGGGCCCATTCACGGTCGCAGAAGGTGCTGTATTCGTCGCTGGCGCCCTGCGAGCCTTGTGCGGGCCATGCGCAGGCTGCACCCGGCTCGTCCGGTGCGGGAGCGACCTCTGGCTCACGTGCGGAACCGCCGGAGTTGCCGGATCCGCTCGAGCTGCGGCGACTGCTGCTGGACTTGGTGGACGACTTCGTCGTGGTGGACGTCTTCGACGAGGAGCTCGAGGAGCTCTTCGTGGTTGTGGACGAGGAGGTTGTGGTCTCGTCGTCCTCCTCGGAGGTGGTGGTCGTCGGGGTTGGGGTGGCTGTTGTGCTGGTTTGGGGGAAATCCAGCACCGGTTCAGCAATGCGTGCCTCGTCGTCCGAGCCGCCGCAGGCGGAAAGCGCCGGGACGGCGATGAGCGCTGCGGCGATGGTGGCAAGTGCGCGGCTGCGTTTCACGGGTACGGATTTCCTTTCAGACACATCAAAGAATGTGTCTAGGCTAGCTGATCGTTCCGAGGACAATGCGCTTAGTTTAGTCCCACCGCGTTTTGGGTGCGTGGGACGGGAACAGGGATGTGTCGTCGTGCGTTGTAGGGTGTGGGGTTCAGCACCCACTAGACTTGGGGAAGATTTCGGCGAGGGAACGGGAGTAGATACGCGCATATGGCCACTACGCATGACAGCGCTAGCCTTCTGAAGTGCTCTTTCTGCGGCAAAAGCCAGCAGCAGGTCCGCAAACTGATTGCGGGCGGAGGCGTCTACATTTGCGACGAATGCATCGAGCTGTGCAACGAGATCATCGAAGAGGAGCTCGCCGGCGCAGAACGCCAGGAGGAATCAGGAGAGCGTTTGCCGCGCCCTTCGGAGATCACTGCGTTTCTGGACGAGTATGTGATCGGCCAGGATGCGGCCAAGCGCACGCTTGCTGTGGCTGTGTACAACCACTACAAGCGCATTAAGGCGGAGGAGTCGAACCTTTCGGCCCGTGCGAAGGACGAGGAAGTGGAGATTTCCAAGTCCAACATCTTGCTGCTTGGCCCGACGGGTTCTGGCAAGACCTATCTCGCGCAGACGCTGGCGCGCATGTTGAATGTGCCGTTTGCGATCGCGGATGCCACCAGCCTGACCGAGGCTGGCTATGTCGGCGAGGACGTGGAGAACATTCTGCTGAAGTTGCTGCAGGCGGCAGACTTCGATGTGAATCGTGCGCAGCACGGCATCATTTACGTCGACGAGGTGGACAAGATTTCCCGCAAGTCCGAAAACCCGTCGATTACCCGCGACGTTTCGGGTGAGGGTGTGCAGCAGGCGCTGCTGAAGATCCTGGAGGGCACGGTTGCGTCCGTGCCACCACAGGGTGGACGTAAGCACCCGAACCAGGAGTTCATCCAGGTGGACACGTCGAACATCCTGTTCATCGTGGCCGGCGCGTTCGCTGGCCTGGACAAGGTGATCGCGGAGCGCGTGGGCAAGAAGGGCATCGGCTTCGGGGCGGAGATCGACTCGAAGTCGGAGCGCGACGAGGCGAACATGATGGCGCAGGTGCAGCCGGGCGATCTGGTGAAGTTCGGCCTGATCCCCGAGTTCATTGGCCGTTTGCCGATCATCGCGCACGTCGATGATCTGGATCGCGACTCGATGAAGCGCGTGCTTACGGAGCCGAAGAACTCGTTGGTCAAGCAGTACAAGCGCCTGTTCGCGATGGACGGCGCGGAACTGACGGTGACCGACGAGGCACTTGGTGTGATCGCGGACAAGGCGGCGGAGCGCAAGACCGGTGCGCGTGGCCTGCGTGCGATTATGGAGGAACTGCTCGTTCCGGTGATGTACGAGTTGCCGGATCGTGACGGCATCGCTGAGGTTGTGCTGGATGAGGCAGCCGCTCGCGGGGAGGGCGAACCGAAGTTCATTGAAGAAGAAAAGCAGCGCTCCGCGTAACGCAGTTCTGCTTAGATTAGGCCGCCGTCGTCGCTGTAGACGTCGGCGGTTTCTTCTTCCGCAGTGGGGGTGGGTTCGAGGTAGGACTCGTAGCCGGAGTAGGGGATGTTGGACGTGAGGAACGTCAGCACGGTGTCGATGACCATGCGGCGCATGCCGTCGACGTTGCGGCGGCTTGCAAAGTCCACGTCGCTGACGCTCAGTGCGGTCAGGCTGTTGCCCACGCGGAAGAAACACAGCGATGCGACCAGCGTGAGCAGATCGACAGCGGAGATACCGGGGCGGAATGCTCCCGCGTCTTGGCCTGCGAGCAACAGACGTTCAACGTGGAGGAGTACTTCGTTCTCGCTGACAAGCGCTGCGGCGTCTTCTTCGGCGGCGACGGGGTCGAGGTTTTCACGCAGGACGAGGCGCACACCGTCGGGGTGGTCCAAAAACGCGTGGTAGAGGGCGTCGATGTAGCGGCGCATCCCCTCGACGGGGGCGGCGTAGGAGCGGGTGGCGATGTCCTGAGGCGGGGTGATGCGAGCACTTGCCACCTTGAGCGCTGCGAGGTACAAGCCGCGCTTGTTACCAAAGTGGTAGTGGATCATGCGCTTGCTCATGCCCGTGGTGCGTGCAAGCGCGTTGAGTTTGACGTCGTCGTAACCGTTGTGGGCAAACGCGACAATCGCGGCATCGACGACAGCACCGGGGGAAGGGGAGGTGGCAGTCTCGGGTGCGGCGGTGTCGGCCATGTCCGTGGGCTCCCTTTCGGTGTGGTTCGGTGTGGTTCGGTGTGGTGGGGTCGTCGATACGCTTCTTTGCTTCCTCTCATCGTGCACCACTTGGCAGATCAGTGGCGCAGTACCGGCCAATGTTGCCCCCTGTGGGGGTAGGTTGAAGGGGAAACAGAAACAGAAAGAGGAGGCCTCATCATGTCCCAGACCCCCGCAAACGTCGTTGTTACCGGCGCAGCAGGCAACATTGCGTACTCGTTGCTGTGGCGCGTGGCAGCAGGCGACGTCTTCGGCCCCGATCGTCCGGTGAACCTGACGCTGCTGGAGATCCCGGAGGCAGTGCGTGCGGCTGAGGGCACGGCAATGGAGCTCAACGACTCGGCACTGCCGCTTCTGAACAAGATCACGGTGACCGACGACGCAAACAAGGCATTCGACGGTGCGCAGGCGGCGTTCCTGGTGGGGGCGAAGCCGCGCGGTAAGGGCGAGTCGCGCGCGGACATGCTGGCTGCAAACGGCAAGATTTTCATCGGCCAGGGCCAGGCGATCAACAATGGTGCTGCGGATGACGTCCGCGTGCTGGTGGTCGGCAACCCGGCGAACACGAACGCTTACATCGCCAACAAGGCGGCGCCGGATGTGCCAGCGGATCGCTTCAACGCGCTGATGCGCCTTGACCACAACCGTGCGCTGTCGATGCTCTCGCAGCAGCTCGGGGTGGCCTCGAGCGCCATTGAGCGCCTGACGGTGTGGGGTAACCACTCGGATACGCAGTTCCCGGACATCACGTACGCCACGGTGGACGGCAACCCGGTTGAGGTGGATCGCACCTGGTACACCGACGAGTTCATCCCGCGCGTGGCCAAGCGTGGCGCGGAGATTATCGAGGTGCGCGGTAAGTCCTCGGCGGCGTCTGCAGCGTCGGCGTCGGTGGATCACATGCGCGACTGGGTACAGGGCACGGCTGGCAAGTGGACGACGGCTGCGTTGCCGTCGACGGGCCAGTACGGCGTGGACGAAGGGCTTGTGTTCGGCTTCCCGGTGACGGGTGAAAACGGTGCGTGGGAGGTCGTCGAAAAGCTGGAGCTCAGCGACGATCAGCGGGCTCGTATCGACGCCAACATCACCGCCTTGAAGGACGAGGCGGCGATCGCCGACAAGCTGTTCTAGGTAGCTCGTTAAGATAGGTCGCGTGACTGACAAAAATCTGAACCGCACTGACGCGCTGCCGAAGTCGTGGGAGCCCAGCGACCACGAACGCGACCTCTACGAAGGCTGGGTCAAGGCAGGCTATTTCACTGCCGACGCCCACTCTGACAAGCCTGCGTACTCCATCGTGCTGCCGCCGCCAAACGTGACGGGTCAGCTGCACATGGGCCATGCGCTCGACCACACGCTGATGGATTCCCTGGTGCGCCGCAAGCGCATGCAAGGCTACGAGGTGCTGTGGCTGCCGGGCATGGACCACGCAGGCATCGCCACCCAGACCAAGGTCGAGGCGAAGCTCAAGGCCGAAGAAGGCAAGGACCGCTACGACTACGGCCGCGAAGAGTTCATTGACCGGGTGTGGGAGTGGAAGGAGCAGTACGGCGGCACGATCACCTCGCAGATGCGTGCGATCGGCGATTCCGTCGACTGGTCCCGCGAGCGCTTCACGCTGGACGAGGGCCTGTCGCGCGCCGTCCAGACCATCTTTAAGCAGCTCTACGACCGCGGCCTGGTCTACCGCGATTACCGCCTGGTCAACTGGTCGCCGGTGCTGGAGACCGCCGTGTCCGACATTGAGGTCGTGTACAAGGATGTCGAGGGCGAGTTCGTCTCCATTCGCTACGGCTCGCTTGACGACGACCAACCGCACCTGATCGTTGCCACGACGCGTGTGGAGACGATGCTGGGCGACGTCGCCATCGCCGTTCACCCTGACGACGAGCGCTACTCCCACCTCATCGGCGAGGTCTTCGAACACCCGCTGCGCGAAGGCATGCAGGTCAAGGTCATCGCCGACGACTACGTGGACATGGAACTCGGCACCGGTGCGGTGAAGATCACCCCGGCGCACGACCCGAACGACTACGAGATGGGTCTGCGCCACGACCTTGAGATGCCGATCATCATGGACGAAAAGGGCCGCATCGCCGATACCGGCACCAAGTTTGACGGCATGAGCCGCGAAGAAGCCCGCGTCGCCGTGCGTGAGGCGCTGGCTGAGCAGGGCCGCATTGTCAAGGAAGTGCGCCCGTACGTCCACTCTGTGGGCCACTCGGAACGCTCCGGCGAGCCGATCGAGCCGCGTCTGTCCCTGCAGTGGTTTGTCAAGGTCGATGAGCTGGCCAAGATGTCCGGCGACGCCGTGCGCGAAGGCGACACTAAGATCCACCCGGAGTCGATGGAGAAGCGCTACTTCGACTGGGTGGACAACATGCACGACTGGACCATTTCGCGCCAGTTGTGGTGGGGCCACCGCATCCCGATCTGGTACGGCCCGGAGGACGACAACGGCGAGCGTGACGTGGTTTGCGTCGGCCCGGACGAAGAGCCGCCGGCAGGCTACGAGCAGGATCCAGACGTTTTGGATACCTGGTTCTCGTCGGCACTGTGGCCGTTTTCCACGATGGGTTGGCCGGACAAGACCCCGGATCTGGAGAAGTTCTTCCCAACTACCGTGCTGGTCACCGCCTACGACATCTTGTTCTTCTGGGTTGCCCGCATGATGATGTTCGGCACCTTTGCAGGCTCGACCACCCCGGAGATCCTGGGGGAGGGTAAGGATGGCCGCCCGCAGATCCCGTTCGAGCACCTGTACCTGCACGGCCTGGTGCGCGACGAGAAGGGCCGCAAGATGTCGAAGTCCTTGGGCAACGGCATCGACCCGATGGATTGGGTGGAGCAGTACGGTGCAGATGCGCTGCGCTTCGCCCTGGCTCGTGGTGCGAACCCGGGTGTGGACCTGCCGATTGGCGACGACCACGCCACCGCCGCCCGCAACTTTGCCACCAAGCTGTTTAACGCCACCAAGTTCGCGCTCATGAACGGCGCGCGCGTGGACGCGTTGCCTGCACGCGAGGTGCTAACCGACGCTGACCGTTGGATCCTGGATCGCGCCGAGGAAGTCCGCGCCAAGGTGGACGCCTACCTGGACGATTACCAGTTTGCCAAGGCTAACGAGGCGCTTTACCACTTCGCGTGGGATGAGCTGTGCGACTGGTACCTGGAGATCGCCAAGACCCAGATCCCGCGGGACGGCGAGAGCGAGCAGGGTGAGAACACCAAGGTGGTCCTCGGCCGTGTGATCGATGTTGTGCTGCGCCTGCTGCACCCGACGATGCCGTTTATCACCGAGGTGCTGTGGAAGGCACTGACCGGCGGCGAAACGGTGACGCTCGCGCCGTGGCCGACCGCAGAGGACACCAACGGTGGTGCCGCGACCGATGAGGACGCTCGCCGTCGCATCGAAGATTCGATCAAGCTCATCACCGAGCTGCGTCGCTTCCGCTCTGATCAGGGTGTGAAGCCGTCGCAGAAGGTGCCGGCTCGCCTGGACTTCGCTTCGGCTGATCTGGTTGGCCAGGAGGCAATGGTGCGCCAGATTGCGAAGGTGACGGCGCCGGAGGATGACTTTGAGGCCTCGGCAAGCATTGAGATGCGCCTGAGCAAGGTCAACCTGGACGTCGCGTTGGATACTTCCGACACCGTCGATGTCGCTGCGGAGCGCAAGCGCCTGGAAAAGGAGCTTGCGGCGGCGCAGAAGGAGCTCGACACCACTGGCGGGCAGCTCGCCAATGAGCAGTTCTTGGCTAATGCGCCGGCGCAGGTCGTCGAGAAGATCAAGGCGCGTCAGAAGGTCGCACAGGAAGAGTTTGAGCGCGTCACGGCTCGTCTTGAGGCGCTGAAGTAATGGCGGATAAGTCGTTCGACCCGGAAGCGCGGGCAGCGTACGAGGCACTTCGAGCACAGCTTGGCGACGACGCCCTCGAGGGCATCGACATCGCCGACCTCGAATCCGGCCGTGACACCGACTTCGGCCACCTGGAGATGACCGATCACGGCATCACGCTCAACCTGGCCGACATGTCGGCCGAAAGTGGCGCGGACGGCTCCGACGCCGATACCGACGAGCCTGCACCAACCCTGGCTCCGGAGGGCGACCACCCGGACTTTGACAAGGTGGTCGCCCAGTTGGATGCGCGTGCGGCGGCGAATGACCCGAACCCGTCGCTGGACCGCATTGCGATGCTGATGGATCTTTTGGGTACGCCCCAGCAGTCCTTCAACGTTATTCACGTTGCGGGCACGAACGGCAAGACGTCGACGGCGCGTATGGCGGAGTCGATCCTTCGCGCGCTGAACCGTCGCACGGGGTTGTTCACCTCGCCGGAGTTGGAGCGTGTCACCGAGTGCATCCTCATCGACGGGGAGGAAATTTCCCAGACCCGTTTTGTGGATGTCTGGCGCGACATTGAGCCGTACGTGGACATGGTGGACGCGCACTTCCGCGAGTGCGGCGAGGCGGAGATGAGCCGTTTCGAGCTGCTCGTCGGCATTGCGTACGCGGCGTTCGCGGACGCACCCGTGGATGTTGCGATCGTCGAGGTCGGCATGGGCGGCACCTGGGATGCGACGAACGTGGTGGAGGCGGACGTGTCCGTCATCACCCCGATCGGTATCGACCACCAGCGTTTCCTCGGCGAGACGATTGAGGAGATCGCCGCGCACAAGGCCGGCATCATCAAGGCGCGTGAGCGCGACGGCTACGGACCGGCGGAAAACATCGCCATCGTTGCTGAGCAGGAGCCGGAGGCGATGCAGGTCATCCTGGAGCGCGCGGTGGAAACCGGCGCTGCGGTGGCGCGACAGGGGCGCGACTTTACTATCGACGACTCCTCCGTCGCCGTCGGCGGCCAGCAACTGTCGCTGCAGGGCCTTGGCGGAGTCTACGACGACATTTTCTTGCCGCTTTCCGGCGCACACCAGGCAGAGAACGCTTCGGTGGCGCTGGCTGCGGTGGAGAGTTTCTTCGGCGTGTCCCGCGAGCACCCGTTGGATATGGATTCGGTGCGCCAGGGCTTCGCGGAGGTGAAGGTGCCTGCGCGCGTGGAGCGTGTGCTGGGTGATCCGGTGGTGCTCATCGACGCCGCCCACAACCCCCACGGTGCGGCCACGCTCGCCGAAGCGATGCAGCGCGACTTCAACTACCAGTCCGTTATCGGCGTGGTGTCCATCTTCGCGGACAAGGATGCTCGCGCGATGCTGGCAGCGCTCGAGCCGGTGCTCGCGGATGTGGTGATCACCCAGAACACCGACCCGCGCGCGATGGACGCTTACGAGTTGGCGGAGATCGCCTACGAGGTCTTCGGCGATGAGCGTGTGCGTGTCGACGACAACCTGCCCTCGGCGATCGAACTCGCCATCGAGTTGGCCGAGGAGGAAGGCCCCGAAGGCGTCGGTGTGCTCATCACCGGCTCCGTTGCCACCGCAGGTCAGGCGCGCACCTACCTCCGTTCGTCGCGGGGTGTGCAGTGACCGCGCACCTGCTGTTGCCTGGCACGGCGCCGGTGATTGTTACGGCGCCACACGCCGTGGAGCAGCAGCGCGACGGCAAGATCAAGCTTGCGGAGCCCGCGACCCGTTGGCTCGCGGAGCAACTCCACGAGCACGTAGGCGCGACAGCGTTGATCAAGACCGACGCGGATAAGGCGGATCCGAACTCGGACGAGCACAGTCCGTTCCGGGACGTCGCGGTGCGCGAGGTCGAGCAGCGTGGGATCGTTGCGGGCATCGACTTGCACCAGATGAACCCGGACCGGCCCGATCAGGTAATCCTGGGAACCGGTCGCGGGCGCAACATCCACGACGATTGGCGGGTGCGCGACATTGTGGTCGCCGAGTTCAACGCGTGCGGGGTGCCCGTGCTTGTCGACGAAATCTTTCCCGCAATGGGACTTCACCGCGTGTCCTCCGACGTCGCGCTGCGTACCAACATTCCGTACGTGCAGGTGGAGATGAACAGTGCTGCGCTCGACGAGGGGCCGCGCGAACACATGCTCGCTGCGTTGACGCGCATCGTGCAGCGCTTTGCGGAGGAATTGGCGTGAAACCGACCTGGCTGGTGACCAACCGATGGCTGCACTGGGACAAGTTTGAGTGGCAGTTCGACCAGATCATCGGGGCATCACACGGCCAGATTGAGCGTGTGACCACCGACTACGCAGTTACTCATTTGGAGGACCTTCCCGAGGTGGCCTTCATCATGGATAAGGATGTCGCCGCGGTTGCGCAGTTGGAGGCGTTCGGGGTCAGGTGCGTGAATTCGTCGCAAAGCATTGCGCTGTGCGACAACAAGGCGTACACGCATGCGGCGCTGACTCGGGCGGGGATCGCGCACCCGAAAACGATCACCGCGCCGCTGGTGTACCGCAACCTCGAGGCGGAGGAATGGGCGAACAGCGAGTTTCTCGCCGCCGTCGAATATGCCCTGGGGTTTCCGGCGGTGGCGAAACATGCCGTTGGGTCGTGGGGCAGCGGGGTGTTTCTTGTAAATAGCCGCGACGAGCTCATCGACGTGCTGCGTGAGGCGTACCCCTCACCGGTGATTGTGGAGGAGTATGTTGCCGGCTCGCACGGCCGCGACGCGCGGATCTACATGGTGGGCGACACACCCGTCGCAGCGATGCGGCGCTTTGGCCAAGGTGGAGATTTCCGCGCCAACATCACAGGTGGTGGGCGTGCGGAAGCCTGGGATCCCCCGGCCGAATACGTCGACGTTGCGCGCGCCGCGATGGCAGCGCTCGGGCTGGATATTGGGTCGGTGGACTTCCTTGATGCGCAAGACCCCCTGGTCGGCGAGGTGAACTCGAACGCGCAGTTTGCGTCGCTGACGGAAACCACCGGAATCGATGTCGCAGCAGCAGTCGTTGAATATCTGGAGCAGCTATGACCGAGATGTACCTGCCGGCCCGTGAGGTGCGACTCAACGGGAAGAAAGCCAGTGTGGCAACCTACCCGGTGAACTCACTGGTCATCGGCCGGGATTGGCCGGGCTGGGAGGGGCTCAGCGATTTCCACCCGGCGCTCTTGGACGGCACTACCGCGGTGCAGTTGATCAAGGGTGGTGCGGGCGAGGAGGCATCTGCAACCGCACGCATCCTCCGTGCCGTGCCTGACGGTGTCGCGTCGGTTCAGCCTGTGCACGCGGAGGTGTTTTCCACCAACGTGAAACAGCGCGCGGACAAGGCGGGCGATAGTTCGATCGTGATCAGCGAGTCCGTTCGCGCCCGGCTGCCGGAAGCGGAGCACTACCGGGTGGTATGCCCGTTTACCAGGTGCTCGTTCGTTGTCACCCGCGACGAGATCGAGACGTTCCCAGAAGGCGAATACTCCGACGGCACCATCAAGATTTCTCGTTATCAGCGCATCCTGTTGCGTCTGCACCCGCCGATGGACATCACAAAGGCGCATCGCGACGCTATCCCGCCAGAGCACCACACGCTCATTGACACCCACTACAAGGACAGGGGTGTTTGGCCGCGCGAGCGTATCGACGACATCGCGTACCCAGACCGCATCCAACTCAATAGGGCCCTTCGTGCGGCGAAATTCTTCGACATCATGGTCGTGCCGATGATCGAAGGCGAAGGTACATCGGTGTTCGGGGACAACGAACGTTCCACCGCGCGCAAGAACCCGCTGCGCAGGTCCTGGTACTGGACCGCGAGGAAGCTCCTCGGTTCGCGAACCTACGTGATGCGGGTCGCTCGACCGAACGACATCGACGAGTCCCGCGCAGTAGTGCGACTCACCGCGGATTCGATGCAGTCGTTGGGCATCGAGGATTCGGATATAGTGCGGCTGCGCTACGGCGACCGCACGATTGCGGCGCGTGCGATGGCGATTGTCGACGACACCCGTTTCCGCCAGAACTCTCACATCAGCGTCATCGAGCCACTCGATGCGGTCATTGGTATTCCATCGAAACTGCGCGGACAACTTGGTGTTCCGAGTATTAACGAGTCGGTGAAGGTGGACCGCGACGTCAACCACCTGCTGCGCAAAACCTTGAACGTGTACATTTTGTCGGCGCTCGCATGGCTGTTTACCGTGCTGCAGGTCATCCCGGAAGGTCCTCGGGCGACGATTGGCACCGTGGGGTTGTTCGTTCTCGCGCTGCCGTTCATTGTCTACCTTGCGGCGGCGCCGCGCCGGGCGCAGGTTATGGATGCCAGCTAGGTCTGGCTACGATTACTACCATGGCGAGAAAGCAGACGCAGCAGGAAATGGGCCCACTTGGGCCCGGTCACGCTCCGGTGAAGGATCCGATGGCTGGGCTTACCGGTGTTCTGTCCGGCACGTTGATCATGGAAGCGATCACGATCTTGCTCATCCTCACGGTGATCCTCAAGGTAGATGAGGGCGAGCACTGGACCACGTTTAACTGGGTCTACATCACCGTTGTTGGTCTGGCGCACGTGGTGATGGCTGCGTTTCAGCGCAAGCCCGGCGCCCTGTGGATCGACCTGGCGTTGCAGGTTCCACTAATTTTTGGCTTTTTCATCCACTGGTCGGTGACCGCTGTGGGCGTGATCTTCGGCATCGTGTGGTACTTCATCATTCAAATGCGCTCGGAGATGATTCAGCGTATGCGCCACGGTTACCTGGTTACTCAGCACCTGGGGACGTAAGTTCGCGCCGTAGGATTTTGCCTGCTGCGCTTCGGGGGATGGCGTCGACGAAAGTGACCATGCGCACTTTTTTGTAGGGGGTGACGCGCTGCGCAACCCAAGCCATGATGGCGTTGTCGCTCAGCGCTTGTTGCGTGACGACGAACGCCCGTGGCACCTCCTCAACCACCCCGTCCACCGTTCGGCGGTGGCCTGTCACGGCGACGTCGTCGATATCGGGGTGGGTAAGCAGGAGCGCTTCGAGTTCTGCGGGGGCGATTTGGAACCCGTGGTACTTGAACACGTCCTTGGCGCGGTCGATGATGGTGACCGTTTCATCCTCGTTGATCCGGGCGATGTCGCCGGTGTGCAGCCAACCGTCCCGGATGGCGTTTGCGGTGGCAGCCGGGTTGTCCAAGTAGCCACGCATGAGTTGGGGCCCGCGCACAAGGAGTTCGTTGTCCTCGCTGAGGCGGAACTCGGTGTTGGGGATGGCGAACCCGATCGTGCCTGGGTCTGACTTGCCGGAGATGCCGACGTGGGTCACGGGTGCGGATTCGGTCGTGCCGTAGCCTTGGAGGATTTCAACGCCGATGTGGCGCTCGACTTTGCGCGCCAGGTTCGTATCCAGCGATGCCGCGCCGCACACCAAAAAACGGGTGGTGGCGAAATCTTCAGGGGTGGGGTGGTTGGACAACGCGAGTGCAAGCGGGGGAGCGATGTAGGACACATCGATTGCGCGGCCGCGGTGGGCAGCGGTGAACTCAGCAAGGTTGAAGCGGGCCGCGGTGGTGACGTGTCGGCGTGCGGTCAGCGACGACAACAGCAGTGTGTTGAGCCCATAGATGTGTGAAAACGGCAGGGGGGCGATCACACCACCGCCCCGGCCGATGCCGCTTGCAGCCAGTGCTGCGTTGAACTGGGCGGCGTTGGCGGTGATCGCGACGTGGGTTAACTCCACGCCTTTCGGCAGGCCTGTGGTGCCGGAGGAAAACGGAATCACCGCAACGTCGTCAGCGCTTCCGACGGGGTCGAACTCGCCGGGGCGGATGTCCTCGGCGGTGACGCGGTCAGTGGTGTGGGCGAGGGTTGCGAGGTGGTTCGCTTCGTCGTCGATAAGCGAATGCCCAATGACGCACACACGTGCGCCAGTCGCGGATACGCCGAGGAGGCCCGCGGCGAAGTTGATGGAGTTCGGCATGCGCAGCTCGACGACGCTGCCCGGGCCCACGCCGCGCGCGGCGAGCGAGGCCGCAGTGCCGAGCGCCAACGCACGCAACTGCGGGTACGTGACTGTGCGGCCAGTGTCGATCTCCGTAATTGCGGGGGTATCCGGCAGCGCCTCTTCACCCGCCGCAAAGACAGACGCGAACAGGGTTGTCCCCGGTAGATCAATATCCGGAAGTGGGCTGCGGTGACACATGGGGGCAAGACTACGGCATAGCCAAGACGTGCAACACGTGTCGGGTTGGGTAAGATTGCGAGCCATGACTGAACGTACTCTGATCCTGATCAAGCCGGACGGCGTGGCAAACGGCCACGTCGGCGAAATCATTTCCCGCATCGAGCGCAAGGGCCTGAAGCTCGTCGAGCTCGACCTGCGCACCGCTGACCGCGAGACCGCTGAGAAGCACTACGCAGAGCACAAGGACAAGCCGTTCTTCGGCGATCTGGTCGACTTCATCACCTCCGCTCCGCTGGTGGCTGGCATCGTCGAGGGCGAGCGCGCCATCGAGGCGTGGCGTCAGCTCGCTGGCGGCACTGACCCGGTGTCCAAGGCAACCCCTGGCACCATTCGCGGCGACTTCGCCCTGACCGTTGGTGAGAACGTCGTGCACGGCTCTGACTCTCCGGAGTCCGCTGAGCGCGAGATCGCTATCTGGTTCCCGAACCTCTAAGCGGTAAGTCCGCTTCCCGGCACCGTGCCCCGTGTGAGGGGCGCAGGTGCCGTTTTCGTTTCTACGAAGCGAAACTCTATGATTTTCTACGGCTTTTATTGGATTTAAAGAAATCGCATGTCTACACGATGCGATGGAGGGTAGATGGCAACGTCATCACGGTCCGAGCAGGCGCGCGCGATTGAAAAGCGCGCAGCAATTCTTCACGCAGCAACTGAATTGCTGCTCAACGAGGGGCTCCGCGGCGTGACCCACCGGCAGGTGGCCGCCGAAGCAAAAGTGCCGGTCGGGTCGATCGGTTACTACTATTCCACGCGCGAAAAGCTCGTGGTCACATGCCTGGATCAGCTTTTTGAGTCCCGCCGTAAGGTGTTCCACGAGATCATGGGGGGCAGCGTCGACCTGAAGGACCCTGTGCAGTTCGCTGAAGCGGTTGTCAATGTCATCTCGTGCGCACAAGCAGAGCGCGTACGCCAGACGGTCTATGCTTTCGTTGATTCCGAACGCGAGCCGGGCGAAGTGCAGGCGTTTTCCTCCGCTGGTCTTGAGGAGCTCAAGGGCATGGTGACCAAAATGATGGAACAGCATGGTGTGGACGGTCTGAACTCCACCCGTGTTGTCCAGGTAGCCGTCGGTGCTGCGGTGACCGAAAACCACCGCGACGCCCCGGTTTCTGCGGTGATTGATCTCCTGCGTGTCGCCGAGCAGTAGCGTCGCGTATCTGTGGCACGAAAGTTGTGCAAGAATGAGTCTCAGGCGACGAGCAAGGATGACTCGGAGCTGAGAAACTTTTGCATACCCGTGGCACACGATGTTCCGCGCGGCTGCTCGGTAGTCTTGCCGGCGCCCGGACATGACGGTTGGCCACGGCAGGAACACTGGAGCGTGCCGCTTTGGCTAAAAATAAATCAAACCGTTTCGCCGATTTTGACCGCTCGGCGCTGTCGGAAAAGACCAGGGTGTTCAACCTGGCGAAAATGCTTGATGTCCCATCGAAGGACTTGGTTGTCGCACTCGCAGACTTAGGTCTGGTGAAGGTTGCGCAGTCCACGCTGACGAAGGCGGAAGCAGACATGCTTCTCGACGCCTTGGCGGCAGGTGCCAGCACCACATCCGACCCTGAGCGCGATAAAGAGGCGGATGAGAAGATCCGTAACCGCGTGCGCAAGGACGTGGAAAACGAGATCCACCAGATCGAAGAAAAGGTCGAGGCGGAACTGCAGACTGCCGAAGAACCGGCCGAGGAGCCTGCCGAAGAACCAGCGGAGGAACCGGCTGAGGAACCGCTCACCGACATCGAGCCCGAGATCACCCCGGCGCCGCAGGAAGATCCGGAAGAGGATCGCATCCCCGCTACTCACGCGCCGCTGTTTAAGGCACCGACGCGTTCGGAACGCCGCCGCGCCACCCGCAAGGCGAAGCCGGCCGAGGACACCGCCCCGCAGAAGCAGCAGGTAGACGAGCCACTCGAAGATGACCGGGTAGAGGATTCGGGTGAGGGTGTCGTCGATACGCACAGCGAGATCGACGAGCCTGTGGCGATCAAGGGGTCGTCTCGTCTGGAGGCGCAGCGCCGTCGTCGCTCGGAGCGCCGCGAGGAACACCGCAAGCGCTCCCGCATTGTGAGCCAGGCGGAGTTCTTGGCGCGCCGCGAATCGGTCGAGCGCCACATGGTCGTGCGTGAACGGGAGCGCCACGACGGGCAGGGGCGGATCACGCAGGTTGGTGTGCTTGAAGACGGCATGCTCGTCGAGCACTTTGTCACCTCCGATGCGCAGGCCTCGATGATTGGCAACATCTACCTGGGACGTGTGCAAAACGTGCTGCCGAGTATGGAAGCTGCCTTCATCGACATCGGGCAGGGCCGCAACGGTGTGCTCTACGCCAGCGAGGTGGATTGGAAGTCTGCCGGCCTCGGTGGGCGTTCGCGCCGCATCGAGCATGCGCTGAAGTCCGGCGACCAAGTCCTGGTGCAGGTGACTAAGGATCCGATCGGGCACAAGGGTGCACGGTTGAGTACCCAGATTTCGCTCGCGGGCCGCTACCTCGTCTACGTCCCGGGTGGGCGCAGCGCAGGTATCTCCCGCAAGTTGCCTACCCCGGAGCGCAAGCGCCTCAAGCAGATCCTTGCGGACGTGGTGCCGGGCAAGGGCGGTGCCATCATCCGCACCGCCGCAGAGGGCGTCAGCGAGGAAGCGATTGCTGCGGACGTGAACCGTCTCCACAACCAGTGGACCTCGATCCAAAAACGTGCCGAGGAGGAGAAAAACTCCAAGGGTGCCAAGCCGGTGACCCTCTACGAAGAGCCGAACCTGCTGGTCAAGGTTGTGCGCGACCTGTTCAATGAGGACTTCACCTCCCTGATCGTGGATGGCCGGAAGCCCTGGAACACCGTGCACGCGTACGTGCAGTCGGTTGCGCCGGATCTGCTGGACCGGTTGGAGAAGTTCGACCGCAACGCACACGACGGCAAGGATGCGTTCGAGGAATACCGCGTCGACGAACAGATCTCCAAGGCACTGTCGCGCACCGTGTGGCTGCCGTCGGGCGGCACGTTGGTCATTGACCGCACTGAGGCGATGACGGTGATCGACGTCAACACCGGCAAGTTCACCGGCTCCGGTGGCTCGCTGGAGGAGACGGTCACCTCGAACAACCTCGAGGCGGCTGAG
Organism: Corynebacterium sp. HMSC055D05; assembly: GCF_001810365.1. Lineage (NCBI taxonomy): Bacteria > Bacillati > Actinomycetota > Actinomycetes > Mycobacteriales > Corynebacteriaceae > Corynebacterium > Corynebacterium sp. HMSC055D05. The sequence continues at coordinate 73,379 of NZ_KV801060.1, read as the reverse complement.
GAGATCGTGCGTCAGATTCGCCTGCGTGACATTGGCGGCATGATCATCATCGACTTCATCGACATGATCCTGCCGGAAAACCAGGACCTCGTGCTGCGCCGTCTCAACGAGGCGCTGGGCCGCGACCGCACGCGCCACCAGGTCTCTGAGGTGACCTCGCTGGGCCTGGTGCAGTTGACTCGCAAACGCCTGGGCACCGGCCTGCTGGAGACGTTCTCCAAGCCGTGCGAGTGCTGTGACGGCCGCGGTGTTGTGCTCACCGAGGACCCCGTCGAGGCCGAGGAGAGGAAGCCCGAGCGCCCTGCTCGCAAGTCGCGCGAGTCGAAGCAGCCTCAGCGCAAGCCGCAGCAGAAGCAGCCGCTTGACGACGACCACATGGACGAACTGCTCGACTCCATCTTCTCCTCTGACAAATCTGCAAACGGCTCCGCTGAGGAGCCGACTGAAGAGTCGGCTGGCGAAGAGAAGCCGCGCCAGACCCGCCGTCGCGGGCGCCGTGGCGGCAGCCGTGGCCGCGGCCGCTCCGACGCCCCGAAGCGTGGTGAGCAGCGCACTGAGCAGCGTGATGGGCAGCGTGACAGCGCCACCACCCTGGAGCGCGGCGAGCGGTCCGACAAGCCGGCGCAGCCAGAGAAGCCGACCCAGACGTACGAGGAAGCGGTTGAGGAGTTCGAGGCCTCGCCGCGCCGCAAGCGTCGCACGCGCGGCAACTCCCGATCCGATCACAGGCCGCGCCGGGAAGACTTCGAGCAGGAGTCGCAAGCGCAGCAGGAACAGCAGGTACAGCAGGAAGAAAAGACCCCGAAGCGCAGTGCGTCTCGTAAATCGAGGAGCGCAGAAGCAGGGGCAACCGTGCAGGTGACGACGAAGACGAACCGTCGTGGTCGCCGTCGTGTTGTCCGCAAGTCGGCAACCTCTGCGCCGGTGCGTCAGCACGTCGCAGCGGATCCGGAGGACAAGCCGGTGAAGAAGGAGACTCGTCGACAAGCGCCTGCTGCACGACGTGGCCGCCGCCGTGCTACCCGACGTGGTGGCGGGCGCGGTTTGGAGTAACGCGTAGGGGCGGTGTAGTCTTTGGCAGTCGCTGTTTTGGGGCGTGCCGCCTCGTTGCCTTTGCATGCGGGCACGGCTGGCCACGTTAGGCCCTAAAACGCTTAAGTTGTTCCATTCCGACCTCGTTGCATGCCGGGGTTGGGCGAGTAGAGATAAGGGGTAACCCTCTATGTACGCGATCGTCAAGACCGGCGGCAAGCAGTACAAGGTTGCCGAAGGCGACCTCGTCAAGGTCGAGAAGCTTGAGGGTGAAGCAGGCGACAAGGTCGAACTCACCCCGGTCCTTCTCGTTGATGGCGCAAACGTCACCTCCGGTGCCGACGCTCTGTCCAAGGCAAAGGTCTCTGCGGAGATCGTTGAGCAGGGCAAGGGCAAGAAGGTCAAGATTCTGAAGTACAAGAACAAGACCGGCTACAAGGTCCGTCAGGGTCACCGCCAGCCGCTGACCACCGTCAAGATCACTGGCATCAAGTAACCAACTAGGAGAGATTGAACTATGGCAACCAAGAAGGGTGCATCCAGCTCCTCGAACGGTCGTGACTCTGAGTCGAAGCGCCTCGGCGTGAAGCGCTTCGGTGGCCAGCAGGTCAAGGCCGGCGAGATCATCGTCCGCCAGCGCGGCACCAAGTTCCACCCGGGCGACAACGTCGGCCGTGGCGGCGACGACACGCTGTTCGCACTGGCCTCCGGCTCCGTGCAGTTCGGCATCAAGCGCAAGCGTCGCATCGTCAACATCATCCCGGCTGACGGCCAGGGTGTTGCTTCCGAGGTCCTCGAGCAGGCTGAGGCAGCAGGCGTTGTTGAGGAAGGCACCGCAACCGCATAAGTGCGTGTAACGCTTTGGCGTCGCAGGTCCCGTGCATTCGGGCTTGCGGCGCTTTTTGCATATCATCGTCCGTGTTACAGAAAGGCGGAAAACAACCATGGCTCAATTCGTTGACCGTGCCACCCTGCACCTCCAAGCCGGCGATGGTGGCCACGGCTGTGTGTCCGTCCACCGCGAAAAGTTCAAACCCCTCGGCGGTCCGGACGGTGGCAACGGCGGCCACGGTGGCGACATCATCCTTGAGGTTTCCACACAGGTCCACACCCTGCTGGATTTCCAATACCGCCCGCATGTGAAGGCGAAGCGTGGTGGCAACGGCGCGGGTGATTGGCGCAACGGTGCACGCGGCGAGGATCTCGTGCTCGAGGTGCCGGTCGGCACCGTTGTGCGCAGCGAAGAGGGCGAGGTGCTCGCAGACCTCACCGTGCCTGGCACCCGCTTCATCGCTGCAGAAGGCGGTTTCGGTGGGCTGGGCAATGCTGCGCTGGCTACCGCCAAGCGCAAGGCACCGGGCTTCGCGCTCAAGGGTGAACCGGGCCAAGCGCTGGACCTGATCCTGGAACTGAAGTCCATGGCTGATGTGGGCCTGGTGGGTTTCCCGTCGGCGGGGAAGTCGTCGTTAATTGCAGTGCTCTCCGCGGCAAAGCCGAAAATTGCGGACTACCCCTTTACCACGCTCGCGCCGAACCTGGGTGTGGTCAACGTTGGCCATGACACGTTCACCATCGCCGATGTGCCCGGGCTGATCCCGGGGGCAAGCCAGGGCAAGGGGCTTGGTCTGGACTTCCTGCGTCACATCGAGCGCACCGCCGTGTTGGCCCACATCGTGGATGTGGCCACGATGGAGCCGGGGCGCGACCCGATCTCCGACATCGAGGCGCTGGAGCACGAATTGGATACCTACGCCGAGGCGTTGGATATGGACACCGGCCTGGGCGATCTGCGCGAGCGTCCCCGCATTGTGGTGCTGAACAAGATGGACGTGCCGGAGGCTAAGGAGCTCGCGGAGTTCCTCAAGGACGACATCGAGGAGAAGTTCGGCTGGCCGATCTACATGATTTCCACCGCCACCCGCGAAGGTCTTGATGAGCTGAAGTGGGCGATGTGGGAGATCGTCAAGAAGGCCCGCAAGGCTCGCCCGAAGCCAGAGCGCACCGCTGAGGCTGAGGTGATCCGTCCGCGCGCCGTGGGTCGTTCCAACCGTGGCGGCATCGAGGTCACCCGCGACCCGATGTACCCGGAGGGTTGGCTGGTTACCGGTGAGAAGGCTGAGCGTTGGATCCGCCAGACCGACTTTGAAAACGACGAGGCCATCGGCTACCTCTCTGACCGTCTGAACAAAGCTGGCGTGGAGGAAATGCTGCGCAAGCTCGGCGCGGAAGAGGGCGATACGGTCACGATTGGTGAGATCTCCTTCGACTGGGAGCCATCGATCGGTGGCGACCCGACCCTTGCCGGCCGTGGCCAGGACGCGCGTCTTGGTGGCACCGACCGTGTGTCCTCGGCGGAGCGCAAGCGTGCATCGCAGGCTCGTCGTGGCCTGATCGACGAGTACGACTACGGCACCGGCGAAGAGGCCGATCGCGAGCGCTGGCAGGGATAGGGATGTCGGGTCTTCGCAGCCAGATCGCGTCCGCACGTCGCATTGTGGTGAAGCTAGGCACCAGTTCGCTTGTCGACGACACCGGGCAGGTATCCCCAGCAAAAATCGACCGCATCGTCGACGCCATCGAAGGACGCATCGCTCGTGGCACGGATGTGGTCGTGGTGTCCTCGGGTGCGATCGCCGCCGGCATGGTCCCGCTTGGGCTGAAGAAGCGCCCGCGTGATTTGGCGACAAAGCAGGCCGCAGCCTCGGTCGGCCAGATTCACCTCGCGCAGGTGTGGGGTGCCTCGTTTGCGCGCTACGGCCGCGCCACCGGCCAGGTGCTGCTCACCCAGTCCGATGCCGGTTCGCGTGAGCGGGCCCGCAACGCGCAGCGCACCCTGGAGCGGCTGCGTCAGATGGGGGCGGTGCCGATCGTCAACGAAAACGACACGGTGGCCACCTCCGAGATGCGGTTTGGTGATAATGATCGATTGTCGGCGATCGTCGCTACGCTGATCGCCGCGGACGCGCTGGTGCTGCTCTCTGATGTGGATGCGCTCTACGACCGCAATCCGGCCGAGCCCGGGGCAGTGCGTGTCGACGAAGTCCGAACCGGCAAGGACCTCGAAGCCGTCCAAGCCGGCGACGGTGGCGTTTTCGGCACTGGTGGCATGGCCGCGAAGGTGTCGGCGGCTCGCCTGGCTGCACGTGGCGGCGTGCCGGTGCTGCTCACTGCAACGGAGAACATCGACGCCGCGCTCGACCACGGACAGGTGGGCACCGTGTTCCACACACGCCCGGGCCGGAAACTGTCGGCATGGAAGTTCTGGGCGCTCTATGCAGCAGACGCGGAAGGTGTGCTGCGCCTGGACGAAGGCGCGGTCGAGGCCGTGACCCGTGGCGGCACAAGCCTGTTGGCGGTGGGGATCACCGGGATCGAAGGCGAGTTCCACGCGGGCGACATCGTGGAGATCCTCGGGCCGGATTCAGAAGCTATCGGCCGCGGGGAAGTGGCGTACGACGCCGCCGAACTCGCCGGGATGCTGGGGCACCACTCTGATGAGTTGCCCGAACACCAGCGCCGCCCAGTCGTCCACGCGGACTACCTGAGCAACTACGCGTCCAGGTTGTAGTCCAGGCTGTAGGCGTTAGCGGAACAGTTCGGTGGGCATACGCCAGATCTTCTGGCCCAGCGGGGTGATTCGGGTTTCGGGTTTGATCTTCATTAGGAAGTTCTCGTCGCTAGCTGTGCGTGGCAGGTATGCGAATCCCGGAAGGCTCGTTAGGCCTACGACAGGTGGGTAGGACGGGTCGTAGTCGATAACCACGTCGAATTGGAGCAGGCGCTTGATGAGTCCGTTGGCTCGTTCGCGGGACTCGTTCGTCAGTTTCCCGGGCGCGACCATTTCGTGTCCGATGAGACGGAATGCGACGAAGGTGGCGTTTTTGGTGAGGGTGGGATCGACGTCCCAGGGCAGGTTCTCTTGGACGGTGGTGATTGGAGAGGTGTAGCCGGCTTGTTTTGCCAGTTGATGAATGTACTGGCGGGAAACGTTGTACTCACGGGCGATTTCTACCTGGCGGTAGCCGTTTTCCATCATGTAGATCACGAGCTCGGGTGAGAGGGGAGTTGTCATAGGCAATGCACTTTCTTCTACAGGTGTCGGGGAAACACTACAGGTCCTATAGGTGTGATCACATGAGTTTTCTTGAGGAATTCTTGACGGGCACTGTTAACTTCCTTACAGGGGTGGCGCCTGTGCGATCGTGGACACTCGAATAGTTCCAATGTCGGTGCCGGGGGTCGGGTTCTTCCGTACTCTGGGCAGGCATGAAGTTCACGTATTTGTCAAAGCCCAAAGACGAGCCCATCGCCGCGCTGGAGGCACAGGGCCATGAGTATGTCGCTCTCGAGGACAACCCTGACCTCGTGCTGTTCGGCGGCGGTCCGAAGGATTTCCCGGATGAGCTGCCCGACAGCGTGAAGGTCGTGCAGATCCAGTACGCCGGCATCGAGGGTTTGCTGGAGGCTGGCATCCTGGCTGAACATGCGGCCAACGGTGTGCGCTTTGCTAATGCGGGTGGGCTTTACGACGACACCGTGGCCGAATCCACCCTCGCCCTCCTGCTTGCCGTGGAGCACCGTATGAAGGCCGTGGACCGCGAGTGGAACAACACACAGCTGTTCAAAGAGAAGGAGTACCTCTTCGATAACAAGAAGCTCGCCCTGATTGGTGCTGGTGGTATCGGTAAAACCCTGATCCGCTTCTTGGAGCCGTTCGGTATGGAGATCACCGCCGTGAACCGCTCGGGCAACCCGGTGGACGGTGCGGACCGGACCGTTGCCATGAAGGATGCCGACGAGGTCTGGGCCGATCACGATTACTTTGTCCTGCTTACCCCGTTGACGGAGGAGACCCGCCACATGGTGAACACTGATCGGATTGAGCAGATGAAGGACACGGCGGTCGTCGTCAATGTTGGGCGCGGTCCGCTGATTGATACGGAGGCGCTCACCGACGCACTGGTCAACGGCAAGCTCCGTGGCGCTGGTCTTGACGTGACGGAGCCGGAGCCGCTGCCGGCGGACCACAAGCTGTGGGACCTGGATAACTGTGTGATCACGCCGCACACCGCGAATATCCCGCGGTACATGGAACGCCGCATCGGGGCGCTGGCGTTGAAGAACTGGGACCTCTTCGAAGCGGGGGAGAAGATGTCGACCGAGGTTGACGTCGAGGCGGGGTACTAGATCACCACTACGTCAGTGCAGCAGAGTCCCGCTCTGCGCGCACCGCGTCTGCGACGGATTCTTGCCCGGTGTCCACCCGGGGAAGTTTGGTAAGTCGCGCTAAGGCTTCTGATCGTTTTACGTTTTCAGGCTCGGGCGTGTGCTTGTCGGACATGAAAAAATGGTGCGCCAGCCCACTATCGGTGTCAAGACCTTGGCAGTTGCATTAACGCTACGATTGCCGCATGACTGCCCAACAGACTGATCAGCAACGCCAAGCCGAGCGCGACGAGGTACTGCAGAAAGCACAGCGTGCCAAGGATGTTGCCCCGACGATTGCGGTGCTGCCGACACCGGCGAAGGATGCGGTGCTGTTGGCGGCAGCGGAGGCACTGGCCGAGCGCGCAGGTGAAATCCTTCAAGCCAACGCGCGCGACATCGAAGAGGGTCGCGCGAACGGGCTGGCGGAGTCGGTGTTGGACCGGCTGGCGCTCGACGAGGAACGCATCGACGGCATCGCCGGAGGGCTGCGCCAGGTTGCGGGCCTGCAGGATCCGGTGGGCGAGGTGCTTACCGGACGTACGCTGCCCAACGGGATTCAGATGAAGAAGGTGCGCGTCCCGCTCGGCGTGATGGGCATGGTTTACGAGGCACGCCCGAACGTCACCGTCGATGCGTTCGGTCTGGCGCTGAAGTCGGGCAACGTGGCCCTGCTTCGTGGCTCCAAGACGGCACGCCACTCCAACGAGGCGCTCGTCGCAGTGCTGCAGGACGTCCTCGCAGGCAACGACCTGCCGCGTGAGGCGGTGCAGCTCCTGCCGTGCGAGAGCCATGATTCTGTCCAGGATCTCATCACCGCCCGCGGGCTGGTGGACGTGGTCATCCCGCGCGGCAGCGCACGTTTGATCAACGCGGTGGTGACCGGCGCGACCGTGCCCACCATTGAGACCGGCACCGGCAACTGTCACTTCTACATCGACGCGTCCGCAGATCTGGACAAGGCGATCGCGATGCTGCTCAACGGCAAGACGCGCCGGGTCAGCGTGTGCAACGCGACAGAGACGGTGCTTATCGACGCCCACCTGTCCGAGACCGACAAACACACCATCATCGCGACGCTGCAGGAGGCTGGTGTGGTGGTGCATGGTGACGTCGATAAGCATGCTGCGTTCGGTGCCACCGTAGAACCCGCAACGGAGGAGGACTTCGCCGAGGAATACCTCAGCATGGACATCGCAAGCGCCATCGTTGACGGCGTCGATGGTGCGACCACGCACATCGCGCGTTACTCCAGCGGCCACACGGATGCGATCGCAGCCCAAGACGCAGATGCTTTGCGACGATTTGCTGCCGCCGTCGACTCCGCCGCCGTCGTCCTCAACGCCTCGACCGCATTCACGGATGGGGAGCAATACGGCATGGGTGCAGAGATCGGCATCTCTACACAGAAGCTTCACGCACGCGGACCCATGGCGTTACCGGAGCTGACCACCACGAAGTGGATTCTGGAAGGTAATGGCCAGGTGCGCTAGTCTATCGGCGTGCTAAAATCCCGGACCTCCATTCGCGCCAAGTTTGCGCTGTTTGCCACGGCTATTGCGACGGCTGTGACCGCAACGTTGAGCCCCGTCGCACCGACCCCCGAAGCAGACGCGCAGACGCGCTGTCCGGCGGTCGCCGTCATCGCTGCCCGCGGCTCGGGCCAGAACACGCAGATTTACCGCACGAAGTATTCGTGGGCTGCGCCGTGGACCTCCAACGGTTGGGAGGGTGAGACGATTCGTGCGTTCCTGCAGCATGCGGAGCGTCGCTACGCAGCCACCCACGGCGGTAACTCGCTGATGAAGGACGTCGAGGTCATCGGCCTGGAGCCGCGCTACTACCCGGCGACGTTCCCCGAATACGACGTACCGTCGGTTGCCGTACCAAGCACCATCCTGCAGGCACTGGCTCTTGCGCTGCAGTACGCCAACCCGGTGTGGATGATGGCAAGGCGAGTAGCCACAGAGTTCGTGGATTCGGTCCAGATCGGACGCACCGGTGTGATGCAGATGGTCAATGACTACGAGCATCGCAGTGGTTGCCGCCCGAAGTACATCCTGTCCGGCTACTCGCAAGGCGCGATGATTCTGCTTGAGCACGAGCGCGAACTGGCACGCCGTGGCCAGTTGGCGGGTGTGGTCTACTTTGGCAACCCGAACACGGCGGCGGGGGATTGGTCCACCGTCGGCGTGCCAGCAGGTGGTGCCGGAGGCATGCTTGGCTTCTTGCCGTTTAACACCAAGACCGCAGGGGCGACCCCGAACCGCGTGAACTACTGCTTGCCGCAGGACTCCGTGTGTGACCTGTCCATTCAGACGCTGCAGGCATCCCAGCCAACTGGTGGCAACCACGCGCGTTACTTCCGTTGGCCATCGCGCTGGGACAACCAAGTCTCGGATGCTTTCGGCCGATTTGTTGATCAGGTACGCTACCGCTAATGAACCGCATCATTTCCGCTACTGTCGCTGCCGCGTTGTTGGCTGGCGCGACGCCTACTGTTGCCTCGGCCGCAGAGTTTGTGCGCAAGACCGAGGAAACGAAAACCGTCAAGGAAACGTGCCAGTGGAAAGTTGATGAGGAGGGCGGCAACCCCGTCCCGGTGACCAACAGCAAGGGCGAGCAGATCTGTGTCACGGAGACCGTGTCCCAGCCGGGCAGCTCCAACAAGGCAAAGTGGGCTGACGAGTCGAATCGTCCGGTGATCATCGGCACGGTGCTGGGTATTCTCGGCGCGCTGGTCGCAGGCGTCATCGGCATGTCTTTGCTGTTTATTGAGTCGATTAACATCCAGCCACTGCCAGGACTGAGGTAAACACCCAATGGCTGAGCACTACGCGGCATCGCTGGACAACGCCCGGCGCATCGGGGTGATGGGTGGCACGTTCGACCCGATCCACCACGGCCACCTCGTTGCCGCGAGTGAGGTGGCGGATCGCTTCAACCTCGACGAGGTCATCTTCGTACCCACCGGCCAGCCGTGGCAGAAGGCCGACCGGCACATCAGTCCGGCGGAAGACCGCTATCTGATGACCGTGGTGGCCACCGCGTCCAACCCGCGCTTCTCCGTTTCAAGGGTGGATATCGACCGTGGGGGACCCACCTACACGATTGACACCCTGCGGGACCTACGAAAACAATTCCCGGACGAGGCCCTGTTCTTTATCACGGGCGCGGACGCGTTGGCGTCGATCATGTCCTGGCACGACTGGGAAGAAATGTTTGAACTCGCCGAATTTGTCGGCGTGACGCGCCCCGGCTACGAGTTGCGCGAAGACATGCTGCCTGCGGATATCCAGGAACGCGTGCACCTCGTGGAGATTCCCGCCATGGCGATTTCTTCGACCGATTGCCGCGAGCGCGCCTCCAATGGGCGCCCGGTTTGGTACCTGGTGCCGGACGGTGTGGTGCAGTACATCGCGAAGAATTCGCTCTACGCACCCTAGGCGCGACCCCTGAACTGGAAATGTTGCGGTCATACGTGGGACAATGGCCCAGTTGATTTGTCCATGACCTGAATAAGGATTGCCACTTGACTGCCCCGCAGATCTCCATTGACCGCGCCAAGGTAGCCGCGAAGGCCGCCGACGAGAAGCTCGGCACCAATATCGCTGTTATCGACGTGTCTAACGTCATGGCGATCACCGACGTGTTCGTCATCGTCTCTGCAGATAACGAACGCCAGGTTGCCGCCATTGTTGAAGAGGTCGAAGGCGACCTGACCGACCTGGGTGTTGAACCGAAGCGCCGTGAGGGCAACCGCGAAAACCGCTGGGTGTTGCTTGACTACGGCAACTTCGTGGTCCATATCCAGCGCGAAGCCGAGCGCGAGTTCTACGGCCTGGACCGCCTGTACGCAGACTGCCCGGCCATTGAGGTCGAAGGGCTCGAGCCTTACGAGCGTCCCGCAGCGTTTGGCGACGAAGCTGACCTGCGCAAAGCCCAGACCATCGAGGACCTTCCTCTGGCAGGTGAGGGACCCGAAGCCGCGGACGACGAGTACTAAGACCCATGCAGCGCCGACTGATTTTGCTGCGTCACGGCGAGACGCTCTATAACGCAACTCGCCGCATGCAGGGCCAGCTGGATACTGAACTGTCCGAGCGCGGACGCGCCCAGGCGCACGCTGCGGCAGAGGACCTGCGGCACTTGGGTATTAACAAGATCGTGTCGTCTGACCTCATCCGTGCGAAGGATACGGCTGATGTGGTGGCGGCAGATTTGGGCCTTGAGGTAGTCGTCGATAAGCGTCTGCGCGAAACCCACCTTGGCCAGTGGCAAGGCAAGACGCACGAGGAAGTGGACACCGCCCACGACGGGGCTCGTGCGTTGTGGCGCACCGACCCCACCTGGGCGCCGCCAGAGGGCGAAAGCCGCATCGACGTTGCGCAACGTTCCCGCGAAGTGGTCATGGAACTCATGCGTGACCATGATGAATGGGACAATGCTGCTGTCCTGCTCGTGGCGCACGGAGGCACCATCGCCGCGCTGACCGCGACGCTGCTCGGTTTGGAGGTGTCCCAGTATCCGCTGTTCAAGGGGCTCGGTAACGCGAACACGTCGCGGTTGGTGGCAATGCCGCGCATTGACGACGACACCAAGACCCAGTGGTACATCGAAGCCTGGAACCGAGGCCGTAACTAATGGGTGTTCGCGTCGTGGTGGATTCCTCCGCGGGGTTGCCGCAGGAGGTCGTGGAGGAACTCGATATCTGCGTCGTTGACCTGCACCGTGTCGAGGGCGCAGAAGGGGAGTCCTCGTCTGGGTTGTCGTCGCTGGAACTCGCCGCCTGTTATGCCCGCCAGCTCGAGCGTGGTGGCGACGACGGCGTGATCGCCCTCCACCTTGCTAAGACGTTCTCGTCCACCTGGTCGGCTGCGGTGGCCGCGTCTGCGGTGTTCCCAGGCACGGTCCGTGTCGTGGAGACGCACTCTGCGGGCATGGCGATCGGTGCCGCAGCGATGGCAGCCGCGACTGTTGCGGCGGAAGGCGGCACGTTAGACGAGTGCGAAGCGATGGCGAAGTCCACCATTGCGCGCTCCGAAACGTGGTTGTACCTGCACCAACTCGACGATTTGCGCAAGTCCGGCCGCCTGCCTGCCGGCACTGCGATGCTCTCGGCTGCGCTGCTGGCAAACAAGCCGATCCTGCACATTCGGGAAGGCAAGCTCGAACTCGCGGGCAAGACTCGCACACAGTCGAAGGCGTTTGCCAAACTCACCGAGTTGGTAGAAGAGCGCGCGTGCGGCGAGCCCGTTTTCGCCGCAGTGCAGCACGCGGACGTGCCGGACGCCGCCGAGCAACTCGCGGATCTGCTGCGCGAAACACTTCCGGAAGGCTCACGGGTCATGGTCGAGCCGCTGGTGAAGGTGATCGCGATGCATACCGGCGAAGGGGCAATCGGCCTGTCGGTGGTGTTCTCATCTCGTAATTGTGGATAACTGTTGTTTTCGTCGCCCGTAGATGGCGGATTATCCACAGATTTTTTCTGACCCCTTGGCGAGTGCGCCGGGGGTTTATAGCGTTTTTGGTGTGAACGCCACTGAACGACTCAAGGAGCTCACCCGGCCCACCGGGGAAGAAGACCTCCTGACGGTGCGCTACCCGGAGCCGCGGGTGCGCATCCCTGTGAAACAAGCTGCGGCCGCCGCCGGTGCAGTGCTGCTCGCCGTCGGCGGATGGGCGGTGACCCGATCCGGCCCCGTGGATGATGAGGGCGTTGCGTGGGAGCAGGTCGCCTCTCCCACCGAGGTCACAGGCACCGTGGTGGTCTCTGTTGTTGGTGAGGTGGAAAACCCGGGTCTGATCACGTTGAACCAGGGTGCACGGGTCGCGGATGCGCTGCAGACGGCCCGGCCTTTGCCGGATGCGGACTTGATCTCGATCAATCATGCGCAATTGCTTGTCGACGGCCAACAGATCCACGTCCGCTCCCAACACGCCCCACCGGCCGCTACGGATTCCGGTGGCGGTGCTGGCGCTGCTGGCGCTTCGGCGGGTGGGGTGGTGTCGATCAACTCCGCATCGGTGCAGGAATTGACGACGATTACCGGAGTCGGCCCGTCAACCGCAGCCGCGATCGTGGCGCACCGTGAGGCAAACGGGCCGTTTGCGTCGGTAGATGCGTTGACTGACGTGAAAGGAATTGGACCGGCGAAACTTGCGGCAATGCGCGACCAGGTCGGCTTATAGACGGGGCGTGGGGTAAGTGGGGGAGATCAGGCTTGTCCCGGCGGCGCTGGTGGTGTGGGCAGCGGCTGCGGTGGCGATCACCCTCGGAGTGGGCATCGCGGTGGTTGTGGTGCTGGTGGCCGTTATCGGTGCTGTGGTGCTGCGCGCCTACGGGCAGGCGGTGTTCATTGCGGGGATGGGTGCGGCCGCCGTCGTGACCACCGGGGTGCGACTGCGCATTGCGCGGGCGTGGGAGCCCGCGGGTCAGTTCGTGGGCCGGGTATCGGGCGCGCCGAAGCAGACGAGCACCGGCGGGTTCATCGTCCGCGTGCAGGTAGATGGCAACCCGACGCTGACGCCCGTGTTTGTCGATGAAGTGCCGGACACTGCCGTGTCCGGCGCCCAGGTGGTTGTGCGCGGCGTGGTGAAGGAATCGGAGATGGCTGGGATCAACCCGATTGCGGTCAACGGGTCAGTTGAGGTGGTCGCCCCACCGCAGGGGTTGGCTGCGTTTGCACAGCACACCCGGGAAACGTTTGCCGGCGTTGTCCAGGCCACCGTGGGGGAGTCCGCCCAAGGGCTGATCCCGGGCATGGTGCTCGGGGACGTCTCGTTGCAAACCAGCCAGGAACAACAGGATTACATCGACACTGGCCTCTCGCACCTGTCAGCAGTCTCTGGTGCGAACGTGGCAATCGTGACCACGTTCGCAGCGATTGCCGCAGCGGCAGTGGGCTTGGGGCTGCGGGGCCGTATCGTGGCGTCGGCTGCGGCGCTGTTGCTCTACGCCTCGCTGGTCGGACCCGAGCCGAGCGTGCTGCGCGCTTCCGTGTCTGGGTTGGTGGGGTTGACTGCGGTGTTGGCTTCACGCCAGTCCGAGCCGATCCACGCGCTGTGTTTATCGGTGATCGGCCTAGTGCTGGTGGATTCAGACCTGGCGGTGCATTACGGGTTCGCGCTCTCGGTAGCGGCGACCGCGGGCATCGTCGCGCTGTTTCCGCTGTTGTACCGCGTCCTTGCTGCCACGGGCTGGCCCGACATTCTCGTGCGTGCACTTGGCGTTGCGGTTGCCGCCGACGTAGCGACGATGCCGATTGTCGCCATGATGGCAGGCCGGGTTTCTCTAGTCTCTGTGGTGGCAAACGTCATCGTCGCACCGGTGACCGGCCCGGTGACCGTCCTCGGCCTTGCGGCGGTGTTGCTCAGCCTCATCCACGGCGGGTTGGCTGCACCTGTGCTGTGGGTGGTGGAACCCATGGCCTATTGGGTGCGTGTGGTCGCAGAAAACGGTGCACGTTTTCCCGGTGCCACGGTAGAGACGGAACCCATCGTCGTCGTGGTTGTCTACGGATGGTTCCTCGCGGGCCTGTTTGCCGGATACCCGAAGACCACTCTGGCGGCGGCGCTTGTGTGCGGGTTTGGTGTGGTCCTGTCGCAGGCGCCGGCGGGCACGCCGGTGGATGTGGGCAGGTTGCGTGCTCATGTCGTCGAAAAGCAAGAAGATGCCCTGCCCATTCCGCCGGGCACGCAGCTTGTTGTCGTGCTTGAAAAGGGCCGCCCCCACCGAAGACCCGTGGTCACTGACCAGGGCATCCCCGTGATCTTTCCCAACCGCGACGGCAACGTTGCCATCTACCCGGATGGCACCCAAGTGCTGCCGCGGCGAGAGTTTTAAGATGGTCGTCATGCTCAACCCCGTGCACCTTGTCTTAGGCGAAGACGAATTCCTCGCCGAGCGTGCCACAAAAAAGATCATCGCCGACGCTGGCGACGGCATCGAAGTGACCACCCTGCGTGCAGGCGACGTCACCGAAGGCGAAATCGCCATGGCAACCAGCCCGTCACTGTTCGCCGAAGACCGCGTCGTACTGGTCAAACACGCAGAACTCGCAGGCAAAGAACCCACCGAGGTACTGCTGAAAGCGTGCGTGGATCCTGCGCCCGGCATTGTGATCATCATCCAGCACACCGGTGGTGGGCGGCAGAAATCGCTGGTGCCCAAGTTTAAAAAACTCGCCGATGTGCACGAGGCCAATCCGCTTAACGACGGCCAACGGCGCACCTGGGTCACCGAAGAGTTCCGCTCCCACGGCGTGCGCCCTACCCCCGATGTGGTTGCCGCACTCCTGGAATCCGTCGGCTCAGACCTGCGCGAACTCGCCTCCGCCGTCAGCCAGCTTGTCGCCGACACCGACGGGGAAATCACCGTCGCAGCAGTGCGCAAATACTACGTTGGCGTCGCGGAGGTCGCAGGCTTTGACATCGCCGACCAAATGGTCGCCGGTCGCGCCGACCGTGCACTCGCATCGACGCGCCGAGCACTTCAACTGGGCGTCAAACCGGCCACCATCGCCGCAGCGCTCGCCCACAAAGTCGGCGACATCGCGAAACTTTACGGCGTGCGCGGCAACCCCGACCAGATCGCACGCACCGTAGGCATGCACCCGTACGTGGCCAAGAAAACCATGCAGGTGGCGCGCCACTGGTCCGGCCGAGCGGTGTCCGAAGCGGTGATCATCGTGGCTGACCTCGACGCAGAGGTGAAAGGCCAAGGCGGCGACGCCGAGTTCGCCCTGGAAAACGCCGTGCGACGCATCGCGGAGCTTGTATGATCGCGCCGGGAGATCTCGCCGTCATCATCGGCCTCAACGTCATCGGTGCCGCCGCGCCAGGTCCCGACGTGGTGCTGATTACCCGCACAGCGACGCGCTCGCGCCGCCACGGGTGGGCAACCGCCATCGGCATCCAAACTGGCGTGCTCATGTGGTGCGCGCTCACTGTCTTTGGCGCTGCGGCGCTGCTCAACGCGTTCCCAGACGCGCTGACCTACGTCCAACTGGTGGGTGGTGCAGTGCTGATCGCGATGGGTGCGAGCAACGTTCGTGGTGGTCTCGCGGATCGGCACAACCCACCAATGACCCTCGAAGAGGCGGAGCAGCGGCTCGGCACGGTGCGCTCTGCATACATGCGTGGCTTAGCAACGAACCTCGCCAACCCCAAGATCGTCATCGCGCTGTCCGCCATGATCGCCCCACTGCTGCCGCCCAGCCCCAGCCTGAGCACCGCCCTCATCGTGACGTTTGCGCTGTGGCTGAGCTCCTTCGTCCTGTTCGCCGTCTTCGTCCAGGTGATCTCTACCCAGCGGGTGCGGCGCAAGTTCCTGAGCGCCGGCCCCTACATCGACATCGGTGCAGGCGCGTTCTTCGTTATCGTCGGCCTGACCTTGATCGTGCGCGGGGCGCTGGCGCTCTAACCGCCCTGTAAACGGCTCGCCGTTTACAGGTAGGGCAGGAGGAAGCGCACCGTGTGGGCGGTTGCGCTCGGGTCGGTGAACCAGGTGTGGATGCCACCCTCGATGCGCTCCACGCGCGTGGCCGCGTCGCAGCCCTGCGCCTCAAACGTGGTCACGTTGTCGGAGCGCGAACGGGTGGTCGTGCCCAAGCACTTGTTCTTCGAGGCCATGGTGCGCATGACGCTATCCACCGACTCGTAGAACGCACCGTGCCGGATACCGCCGTTGTATCCCACAACGTTGTCGTTGGTGCCGTGCATGATTAGCGTGGGCACCGATCCGGAGGTACAGCCGGTCACGGTCGGGTTGTAAAACGCACCAGCGACGGAGGCGACCGCCTTGACGGTGTCGGGGGCGTGGCAGGCAAGTGCGGCCGCAAATCCGCCGCCGTTGGACAGGCCGGCTGCGACGACACGGTTCGGGTCGGCGCCGTACTGGGTGGCGGCGTCGTCGATAATGGCGCGCGTGTAGGCGATGTCCTCATTCAGCGACGTGCGGGCATACGGCGCGCCAGCCCACGCGTTGTCAACACCCTGCGCGTAGATCACAATCGTGTTGTCGATTGCGGTCTCGAACTTCTGGTAGTCACGCGTCTGGCTCGCGGTGTGCTGCCAGCCACCAAAACCAAGAATCACCGGGTAAGCAACGCCCTCGGAGTAGTTCGACGGCAGGACCACATCGTAGGAGCGCGAGGTGCCATCCACCACGATGCGGCGCGTGTGCTTGCCCGGAGCCTTGTCGCCCACGGCGCCATTGCGTATCGACGACCCCGCTTCCGCCATCGGCACCGCAACCAAAATACCGGCGATGATCAACGTCAACACGCCAAGCGCCTGCTTGACCTGCGGGTTATTCATCGGAAGGAGTTTCGACAATGCCGAAACGAGCTCAGCTGCATCCACGGACGCCGAAACGGACGGGTCTGCAGCCTTCGCCTCTGGAGCGATTGCAGGGGATGCCATCAGGCTAAACGTCAGCGCGGCCGCAACCGCACGCTTTTTAATTTTCACGGAAGTTCCTCTTTTGTCGGGCCGCACGCGGCGTTAGAAACAAGTAAATCCCGCCCCGAATAAACCTGGGCGGGATCAACCTGTGAACAACGGCAATTAGTCCATCTTGTTCAGGGCGCGAGCCATGTTGGACTTCTTGTTCGCCGCAGAGTTGCGGTGGAAGACGCCCTTGGTCACAGCCTTATCCAGCTTGCGGGAAGCAACGCGCAGCTGTGCCTCAGCGGCAGCCTTGTCGCCGGACTCCACAGCCTCACGGAACTTACGGATCTCCGTGCGGGTAGCGGAACGGAAGGACTTGTTGCGCTGACGACGCTTCTCGTTGGTGAGAACGCGCTTCTTCTGCTGCTTGATGTTTGCCATCGTGAAATACCTCTTGGTTTCTCAATCGAACATGTACATGTCGCGGCATCTGGCAGGGCATTGCGTGCAGTGCTTTGGGTATCAAACGCGAACCCAAGGTCCTGTCCGCGTAGCACCGCACACCCTATTGAGCGCCGGATGCGAACAACCCCGAAAGAATAACAGTGTGAACTGCACAAACCAAACTGTTGGAGTTACGACCAGTTGAAGCGTTCGCGCAGCGTGTTGGCCACCCGCTGGAAGCGACGTGGCGGGACGGTGGTGCCGCGACGTTCCACGTCTGATTCCGGCACGACCAGGGTCTTATCCAAACGCACCCAGCATGGCTGGCCGGAGGATTCCCAATCGCCCGGCCCGATTTCAAACCACCGCTCGTCGTTTTCGTGTTCCCGCTCGGGGGAGATCAGCAACCCCAACACGTCGTGGCGCTCGCGGCCCACGATCAGGATCGAGCGCTGCCGCGGCGGATGTGAAGGGACGGTGACCCAAACAACCTCGCCTGGTTCGGCGGTGCCGTCCATGTCCGGGGCGTAGTAGATGCTGCGACACACGGAGTCGGTGGGGCGCACCGAGACTTGCGGGGCACGACCACGGCGTTGCTGGATCTGGGATGTCAGTCGATCACCAAGCAGCGTAAAACCGTGGTCGAGGACGGGTTTCCTCTTTCGCTTAAAGCGCTCAAACGCCACGGTTTCACCTCCGGTTTATGGTCACTGGCCACTCTAAGCCTTCGCGGGGGATGGAACAACCACTTTTTGCTGCGAATGTTTCCCTACGTCGCGCAGCACCCACATGAGTAGCGCGGTCGTTCCGATGGTGAGCAACGCGGAGACGGCCGTTTGAGGCAGGGTGATTTCTGTTTCGCCTGGATCAGTCAATCCCAGCGTGCCGTAGGAAAACACGATGGTGTTGGACACCGCGTGCAAAACTACGGCCGCCTCCACCCCGCGGGTGCGCCAGGTCAGCAGTGCGACGCACAGGGCAAAAATGGCGATGTCGAGCAGGCCGATCCAGTTGTACAAGTGCAACGCCACGAACACGGCGGCGGGCAGTCCGTAGCAAATCCAGCCAGGTGAGATCCACTGGCCGAGGATCTGCGGCAGGCTCGCGCGGAAGACGTACTCCTCGGCCGCGGCCTGCAGCGGGACGACGACGACAAAGGCGGCGAGCAGCATCCATTCGCGAGGACTCAGCGAAAGGTCGCCGGTCCCGAACAGGAGGGCGTCGAGAAGCACCTGCGCCCCGTAGATCGCGCCGACCACCACGAACGCGCGCCCAGCAACGCCCCAGCGGAAGTGCCCCTCGATGCTGGAGAGCGCACCAGGTTTGCGGCCGAGTACCCGCGCGGCGATAAACGGCGCAGGCAGCCAAGCCGCGATGAACAACACCTGGACCAGGGAGGCAAGCGGGTCGGAGGAGGTTTCGTCGAAAAGATCGCCCAGCCCGTAGAACCCAGCGGCAAGGCCGATCGGCACCGCCATCGCCATCGTGAACGCCACAAGGCATACAGCGAGCACCAGCAATTCGACGAGCGGACGCCACCACGCAGCCTTGCGCAAACGGTGCAATAAACCAGCTCTGTGAAACTCAGTTGGCATGCCCACACGTTAGCGCGCCGCGCGACACGTAAGATGAAGCAATTATGGCTGCCAAATCGACGAACTTCGCGGAAAACACGTTCACGGACCCCGCCCGCATCCGTAACTTCTGCATTATCGCCCACATCGACCATGGTAAGTCCACGCTGGCAGACCGCATTTTGCAGCTGTCCAACGTGGTGGACGAGCGTGAGATGCGCGACCAGTACCTCGACAACATGGACATCGAGCGCGAACGCGGCATCACCATCAAGGCCCAAAACGTTCGCCTGCCGTGGGTGCCCAAGACCGGCGCGCACGCGGGTGAAGAGATGGTGTTGCAGATGATCGACACCCCAGGCCACGTGGACTTTTCCTACGAGGTCGCCCGCTCCCTCGACGCGTGCGAGGGCGCAATTTTGCTTGTCGACGCAGCCCAAGGCATCGAAGCCCAAACCCTGGCCAATCTCTACATGGCCATCGACAATGACCTGGAGATCATCCCGGTCCTGAACAAGATCGACCTGCCGGCAGCCGACCCGGAAAAGTACGCACTCGAGATCGCCAACATCATCGGCTGCGAACCGGAAGACGTGCTGCGCGTGTCCGGCAAGACGGGCGAGGGCGTGCCGGAACTGCTCGACCGCGTCGTTGAGCTGATCCCGGCTCCGGAGTCCGAGCACGGCGCAGAGGCGCCGGCCCGCGCCCTGATTTTCGACTCCGTCTACGACACCTACCGCGGCGTTGTCACTTATGTGCGCATGATGGACGGCCGCCTCGAGCCGAACCAGAAGGTGCAGATGATGAACACCGGCACCACGCTCGAGATCCTGGAAATCGGCGTGGTCTCACCCACGATGAAGAAGACCAAGGGGCTTGGCCCGGGCGAGGTCGGCTACGTGATCACCGGCGTGAAGGACGTGCGCGAAACCCGCGTCGGCGACACCGTCACCTGGGCTTCCAAGGGCGCTTCGCAACCTTTAGAAGGTTTTGAGGAGGTCAAGCCGATGGTGTACTCGGGCCTGTTCCCAGTCTCCCAGGAGGACTTCCCGGCCCTGCGCGAGTCGCTAGAGAAGCTGCAGCTTAACGACGCCTCCCTCACCTGGGAGCCCGAAACCTCCGTCGCCCTGGGCTTCGGTTTCCGCTGTGGCTTCTTGGGGCTGCTGCACATGGAGATCACCCGCACCCGTCTCGAGCGCGAATTCGACCTGGATCTGATCTCCACCGCGCCGTCGGTCACCTACCGCGTGATCGCCGAAGACGGCACCGAACAAATGGTGCACAACCCGTCCGACTGGCCCGGCGGCAAAATCCCCGAGGTGTACGAGCCGATCGTGAACATGACGATCATCGTGCCCCAAGAGTTCGTCGGCTCCACCATGGAACTGTGCCAGTCCAAGCGCGGCCAGATGAAGAACATGGAGTACCTCTCCGAGGACCGCGTGGAGCTGCGCTACCTCATGCCGCTCGGCGAGATCATCTTCGACTTCTTCGACATGCTGAAGTCCCGCACCAAGGGCTACGCATCGCTCAACTACGAAGAAGCCGGCGAGCAGCAAGCCGACCTGGTCAAGGTGGACATCCTGCTTCAGGGCGAACCCGTCGATGCGTTCTCCGCCATCGTGCACAAGGACTCCGCCCAGTGGTACGGCAACAAGATGACCAAGAAGCTCAAAGAGCTCATCCCACGCCAGCAGTTCGAGGTGCCCGTCCAGGCCGCGATCGGCTCGAAGATCATCGCCCGTGAAAACATCCGCGCCCTGCGTAAGGACGTGCTGTCGAAGTGCTACGGCGGCGACATTTCCCGTAAGCGCAAGCTGTTGGAGAAGCAGAAGGCCGGTAAGAAGCGCATGAAGTCCATCGGTTCGGTCACCGTGCCGCAGGAAGCGTTCGTGGCAGCGCTGTCCACCGACGAGGAGTAGTTCGGCGCCCTAGTTTGATGTAAAACCACGCAGTACCGCCTGCGTGGTTTTACACTTTGCCCAGGTCGCTACCGTGGGCCTTGTAACATCTTGCATCGCGCTAGGGCCGACGCGCCTGCCGGATCGTTTTCTCCACGACCTCGACGCATTGCTGCATGGTTTTCGACCCCGCCCGGGGAACCGTCCAACCATGAAGCATCGATGTCAGGTTGATGGACGTATCTAACTGTCGTTGGTCGTACTCCCAGTGGTGTCGGCCGTCGAACATGATCCCGATCTTGAGTTCGGGGATGGCAAAATCAAAGGTCGTAATGGCTTTGCCGCCCACTGTCAGCGGATACTGCTCTACGAGCGTGTGGCCGTAGTTGCGAACCATTGGCTGGAGGAGCAACCGCAGTTCGGTTTCTTTCGGCGAATCGGCAGTTGAACGGGACAGATCGAGCGCCCGAGACAGCCACCGTTGATTGATTTGCCGAAGGGCGCTGGCGCGAATGTCTTCCGCCTGTAGTCCGAGGTGTCGACGGGCGCAGTCGACAAGTTGTACAGCCTTGACCATTTCTGGGCTCACACCGGGGATTGGCTCTGTCTGCCACGAGTGTTCGCCTCGTCGAATCTGTTGCAGAGCCTGCACGGTTGCACGTAATGGTCGAGAAACGCGGATGGGCACACCGCGGTGGGTGAGGGTCCATGTTTCTGTGTGTGGGGCGTGGAGTCGTGCGACGGAGGGACGTATAGCGGAAGCGGTGAGTTTTTGGGGTGTGGGTGCTCGCAGAGTAGTGTCTGCGCCTTCAACGAGGTACGGCAATCCGTAGAGAGCGAGCGCGGAGAATCCGCACACCACGCTGCCTGGGCGTTCGTACGCGTGGACGACGGCGCGCACGGCTGCGGGCACGTCGTATTTCTGGTTGTGCGGGTGGTGTCGTGCCGCGAGTTGGACTGCCCATTGTTCCAGGCTGTGGCGCTCGTGGATGAAGCGTTGTTTGCTAACAGGCAGGTAGTTTTGTCCGCGTTCCATCTGGGACGCATTGACGATGGTTGGTGGGAATTCGATGTTCATTCCGTCGTACATAACTATTTGACGTGGAAACTCTCGCCCCGGTTCCTACAATCGCCGTATGCGTGAAATTGTGTTGAACCGTGGCGGCTTCTCCGTTTTCGCCCGCGTCTTCGGCGAGGCTGACGCTCCGGCGTTGTTGTTCCTGCAGGGTGGGCCGGGGTTTCCGGCGCCACGTGAGCGGTTTGAGTGGGTGGAGACTGCGCTCGAGCGTGGCTACCAGGTGGTCATGTTGGATCAGCGGGGGACGGGGCGCTCGACCAGGGTTGATTCCGCGACGCCTTCGCTTATCGACGACACCGTGCTCACCCAGCTTCGCGCCAGCGACATCATCGCCGATGCGGAAGCCTTGCGTGAGGAGATGGGGCTGAAACAGTGGGATGTGCTGGGCCAATCCTTTGGCGGGTTCTGCCTGACGCATTATTTGGCCGTGCACCCGGAGAGTGTGGGGAGGGCGTTGTTTACGGGTGGGTTGCCGTCGATAAGCGAGGGCGCGGATGGTGTCTACCGTGCGACCTTTGCCAAGCTCAAGCACCGCCACCTGCAGTTCAACGAGCAGTACCCGGAAGCCGAGCGGACGATCCGCGAGGTGTGCCGCCACCTGGAGGCGGAGGAGGAACTGCTGCCCACCGGCGAGCGGCTGAGCGCGCGGCGCCTGCGCACCCTCGGTATTGAGTTGGGGCGCGAGGACGGGTTCGCGTCGCTGGCGCAGTTGTTTGAGGCGCCGTTTCACCCGAACGGCAGGCTGCGCACGGACTTTTTGGCGTCGGTGGGGGAGCGTGTGAGTTTCGCCAAAGGCCCGCTGTATGCGGCGGTGCACGAGTCGATCTACGGCGGCACGGTGCCGGGGGCGACGAACTGGGCAGCGGAGCGGGTCTCCCGCGAACTTGCAGGCTTTGCGCCGGACGCTAGCCCTGACGACGAAGAGTTTTACCTCACCGGCGAGCACATCTTCCCGTTCCAATTCGACGAGGATCCGGAGCTGCGCCCGTTCAAGGCTGTGGCAGAGGCGTTGGCAAAGAAGGACGACTGGGACAACCTGTACGCCGGGCTCGATTCCGGCCACGATGCATACGCGGCGGTGTACACCGACGACATCTACGTGCCGCGCGAGCTGTCGCTGGAAACTGCGGATGTCATCGGTGCGAAGGTGTTTGAGACGGACCAGTTCCAGCACGACGGGCTGCGCCGCCACGGCAAGGCGGTGCTCGGCCGCCTGCTGGACATGGCGGGGAAGTAGCTAGCCGCGGTTGTCTTCGGCGGCGCCGTCGTTCTCGGCGGTTGTGCTGTCTTCCTCTTCGGGCTGGTAGCCGTCGGACCATTCGCCGGTTTCGTAGTCGTAGCCGACGGGGGTGCCTTCTTCGTCGGTGCGTCGATACCAGTCGGTGTATTCGTCGGACGTGGAATCGAACTCGGCACCTGCGCCTTCGCCCGCCGCGGAGGGCTCGACAACGATTTCAAAGTCGTCGCCGTATTCTTCGATGCCTCGGATGACGGCGGACTTCACCGCGTTGCGGGCGTAGGAATTGCGGATGGCCATGGGGTCGGTGGAGAGGTCCTTGATAAACGAGTACATCAGCAGCAGGATGACCACCGAGAACGGCATTGCGGATAGGATGGTCAGGGATTGCAGGCCGGACAGGGCGTCTTCGCCACCGGAGAGCAGCATGACCACGGCGATGCCCATCATGGCCAGGCCCCAAAACACCACCACGAGTTTGTTCGGTTCGGGGTCGCCCTTAGAGGACATGGAGCCCATGATCGTGGAGGCGGAGTCTGCGGAGGTGATGAAGAACACCGCGAGGATGCCGATGAGGATGTACGGGGTGATCTCCGCCAGCGGCATTTCGCCGAACATGTTGAAGAGCACTTGCTGCGGGGTGGCGGTGCCGTCGAAGCCTTCGCGGCCTTCGCGGGAGAAGGTGATTGCGGTGCCGCCGAAGATGGTGAACGCGCAGATGAGCACGGCGGTGGGGACGAGCGTGGTCACTACCGCGAATTGGCGCAGAGTGCGTCCGCGGGAGATTCGTGCGATGAACATGCCGACGAACGGTGCCCAGGCGATCCACCACGCCCAGTAGAAGGCAGTCCAGGCAGACTGGAAGTCGAGGGTGTCTTCACCCCAGGACAAGGAGCGCGACGCCATGTCGAAGAAGCGGTCGGCGTAGACCAGGGTGCCTGACGGCAGCAGGTTGACCAGCAGCAGGGTTGGCCCGGTGGCGAAGATGAACAGGATGGCCGCCGACGTCAACGAGATGTTGATATTCGACAGGATGCGGATGCCTTTGCCCACACCAGAGACGGCGGAGATAACAAAGCCGATGGTGAGCACGCCCATGACGGTCAGCAGCACGCCCATGGGGGGGCGGAGTCGCCGCTGCGCATGATGGCGATGCCGTCGCCGATCTGCAGGGTAGAAATACCCAGCGTGGCCGCGGTGCCGAACAGGGTGGCCACGATCGCCAGGATGTCGATGATGGTGCCGAAAGGGCCTGAGCGCTTGAACACCGGGGTAAACAGCGACGACATAAGCGTGGGTCGTCCGCGGCGGTAGCAGGAGTAGGCCATGGCGCCACCGACCAGTGCGTAGAGCGCCCACGGGGAGAGGCCCCAGTGGAAGTTGGCTTGGGCGATTGCTCGGTGCAGTGCTTCTTCGGTTTCGGCCTCGACGGTCAGCGGTGGCGGGTCGAGGTACATGGTCAGTGGTTCGGAGGGGCCGAAGAAGAAGATGCCTACGCCGATGCCTGCAGCGAACATCATGGCGACCCAGGAGAAGAACGAGTATTCGGGTTCTTCGTCGTCTTTGCCCAGTGTGATGTTGCCGAAGCGAGAGAACGCCAGCACTGCCATGATGATGACGCAGGCGACGAGCACGATGTTGAAGAGCCAGCCGAAGTTGCGAAGGCCCCATGACAGTGCGCTTGACGCGCTCGAGCCGACCTGTTCTGGGGAGGTCACGCCCCAGATGATGAAGGCAAGGATCGCTGCGGCGGTCACGCCGAAAACGACTTTGTCCAGGCTGAAGTTGTGGCGTGATTCTTCGACGCTGATGCCCGGGACGAGGCCGGGGTGCATGTCGTCGGGGTAGACGCCTTGTGTGCGTTGGACGCGCATGGGGCGTTTATTGCTTGTCGACGACGACCGTCGCGGCATCATCTGAGGGCTCATTTGGGTTTACGCTCCAGGCAGGGTGTCGGCGGCGGTCGGGTAGGACGGTTGCGCCCCGGGGCGGGTGACGGAGAACGCGCCGACGCGGCACGCATAGGTGGAGGCCTCGACGAGCGTGTCGCCCTCGATGATGCGGGCACAGAACGCGCCTGCGAAGGAGTCGCCGGCGCCGACGGTGTCTACGGCCTCGACTTGTGGGGAGGGGATGTGGGTCAGCGCGTCGCCTTCAACCACGAGCGCACCTGCTGCACCGAGGGTGAGCACGACGGAGGCGAAGCCTGCGTCCTTCAGGCGGCGTGCGAGGTCCTCGGGGGTGCCGGTGGAGTCGTAGCCAAGCTGGTCGAGGATCAGGCCTGCTTCGTGCTCGTTGGCCATCAGTGGGTCGGCGGCGAGCAGGGCCTCGCGTGGTACGTCGACGACGGGGGCGAGGTTGATCACCACGCGACCCTTTGCCAGTTCGACGGCGCGGGCGAAGCCGTCGGCCGGGATTTCGCCTTGCAGCAGGACAACTTCGGCGGCTTCGACGGGTTCGGCGTGGCGGGAGACGAAGTCGGCGTCGACCAGTGCGTTGGCGCCGGGGACGACCTGGACGGTGTTTTCGCCGTTCGCGGCGACGGTGATCACGGCAAGACCGGTGACCTCAGTGACTTCTTCGACGTGGGTGAGGTCGACGCCCGCTTCGCGCAGCAGCGCGGTTGCCGGAATGGCGTTGGAGTCGGTGCCCACCGCGCCGACCAGTGCGACGGGGGCGCCGAGGCGTGCGGCGGCGCAGGCCTGGTTGGCACCCTTGCCGCCAGCGGTGATGCCTCCGCCGGAGCCGAGCAGGGTTTCGCCTGGGGTGGGGTGTCGTTCGACGTTGACGGTGAGGTCGGCGTTGATGGAACCGACCACGCAGATTTTTGCGGCACTCATGGGTGCCTATAGTACGGCGGCGAGCAGTTCTCGGGTGTAGGGGTGCTGTGGGTTGGCCCAGATCTCCTCGGTTGGCCCCTGCTCGACGATGCGCCCTGACTGCATCACGGCGACGGTGGGGCAGAGTTCACGCGCGACGTTTAAGTCATGGGTGACGAAGATGAGGGTGTTGGCGCCTATGGTGTCGCGAAGCAGGTCAAGCACTTGGTCTTGGATGGTGGCGTCGAGGGCGGACACGGGTTCGTCGGCAAGCAGAATGCTCGGGCGAGGGGCGGCCGCACGCGCAATGGAGATGCGTTGGCGCTGCCCGCCGGAGAATTGCGCCGGCTTGCGGTGGCCGGTGCCGGCAAGGCCGACGCGCTCGAGCATTTCGTCGGAGCGTTGCTTATCGACGCCTACCTCACGAATCGACGCCCCAACCTCCATACGTGGGTCAAGGGAGGAGTACGGGTCCTGGAACACCATCTGCACGTCCCCTGCGACCGTCACGGTGCCGGAGGTGGCCTGGCGCAGCCCCGCAATCAGGTGGAGCAGCGACGTCTTGCCGGAGCCTGAGCCGCCCACGATGGCCAGGCGCTCGCCCTCGCGGACGGTGAGGGTGACGTTGTCCACCGCCATGGTGGCGCCGCGCTGCAGCGAGACACCATCCAGTTCGACGACCGGCTCGCCGAGCGTGACAGGGGCAGCGGGCGCGCCGGGCTCGGCTGCGGCGGCGAGTGCTTTGGCGTAGTCGGAGTCGCCAGCGACGATGCGCCCGTCCTTAAACACCAGCACCCGGTCGGTCATGCGGCGCACCACGGCCAGGTCGTGGGAGATGAACAGCAGGCCCATGCCACGCTCGCGGACGAGGCGGTCGAGCAGGTCGAGGATGTCGGACTGGACGATGGCGTCGAGGGCGGTGGTGGGCTCGTCGCAAATGAGCACGTCCGGGTTCTGGGATAGCGCGAGCGCGATGAGCACACGCTGGCGCTGGCCGCCGGAGAGTTCGTGCGGGTAGGCGTCGGGGCGGTCCACGCCGACGTCTCGGAGCAGGTCGCGGGCAACGATCCGGCCGATCTTCTTCAGCGGATCGAGCGCGGTCATGGGTTCTTGGAACACCATGGCGACGTTTTTGCCGCGCACGCGGCGGCGCACGCGGTCGCGGGTGCCCACCATCTCTGTGCCGTTGACGGTGATGGATCCGGTCGCGGGCAGGTCACTCAACCCCATGATGCTTAAGGCGGTGACGGACTTGCCGGATCCGGATTCACCGATGATGCCCACGCGCTCGCCGGGGGCGATGTGGAAGGTGATGTCGTGGAGGATGCCGTCGATGCTGAAGTGCTTAACGTCGATCATCGGTGCCTCCGAGCAGGTTAAATCCCAGCACGGTCACCGCGATGGCCAGGCCCGGCCACAGTGCGAGGTGCGGGGAAGTGGCCAAGAATGGTTGCGAGGCCTGCAGCATACGGCCCCACGACGCGTAGGGTGCGGGGGAGCCGAGGCCGAGGAAGGACAGGCCAGCCTCGGCGAGAATGGCGAGAGCTACGGCGACGGAGACCTGTGTGAGCACGATCGGCCAGATATTCGGAAGGACGTGGCGCCACGCGATCCCAGGGCCCGACACCTTGGCAATGCGCGCGGCCAGGATGTAGTCGTTTTGCATCACCTGCAGCGTGCCGGCGCGGGCGACGCGGACGAACCCGGGGGCGCCGGCGATGCCGATGGCCAGCACAACAATCCAAATCGAGGCACCAAACACGGCGGTGAACACGATGGCCAGCAGCAGCGCGGGGAAGGCGAGCAGAAGGTCGGCGCCGGCCATGACGAATCGGGACGCACCGCGGCGCATACCGGCCCAGATGCCCAGCGGCACGCCGACCAACGCGGAAAGCCCAACAGCGCCGATGGCCACCGTTAGGGTCAGGCGCGCACCGTCCATGACGCGCGAGGTGATGTCGCGGCCGAACTGGTCGGTGCCCATCCAGTGCGCTGCCGAAGTGCCCTGGAGTCGGTTCTGAACGTCGGCCTGTAGCGGGTCGAACGGCGTCCACACCAGCGACAGCAGCGCAACTGCCGCGACGGCCAGGACGATCAGCCCGCCGATTTTGCGTTGTGTTGTCATGCTTGCCTCCGAATCCGCGGGTCGACCACCGTGTACGTCAGATCCACAATGAGGTTGACCACCAGCGTGAAGGCCACGACCAAAATCATCACAGTTTGGACGGTGGTGAGGTCGCGGTTGCCTACGGCGTCGAGAAGCATTGTGCCCAACCCCGGGATCGTGAACACGCGCTCGATGACCACCGCGCCAACGACCAGCGACGCCAGCTGCACACCGACGACCGTTATCACCGGCAGTGCCGCGTTGCGCAGGGCAGAGGAGTAGAGCACTGCGCGTATCGACGACCCCTGCGCCCGTCCCGTACGCACATAATCCTTCCCCAGCTCCTCGCGCACCGACGCCGCAATGTAGCGGGTCAGAATCGACGCCTGCACAAGTGAAAGCGCCGCCACCGGCAGCACCACGTGCGCAGGCGTGCCCCACCCGTTGGCGGGCAGCCAGCCTAAGCGTACGGAGAACAACGCCACCAGCGCGATACCGACCAAAAACGACGGGACGATGATGCCCACCTGCGACAGGCCACTGACCAGCGCAGGTCCCGCGGAACGGCGCCGACCCGCGATGTACACACCGGCGGGTACCGCGACGAGCAGCGACACCGTCATCGCAAGCACCGTGAGCGTAAGCGATACCCCGGCGCGTTCAATGACGGATTCGGTGATCTCCTTGCCCGAGGACAACGACACACCAAAGTCGCCGGTGATCAGCCCTGAAATCCAGTCGAAGTACTGCGCTGGCAACGGGCGGTCGAGCCCGAGGCGGGTGTTGAGCTCTGCGATGTCTGCTTCGGTTGCCGCCACGCCGAGCGCGATGCGTGCCGGGTCGCCGGGTACTGCGCGCAGCAGCGTGAAGATGATCAGGCTGGCGGCGACGAGCAGCAGCACAAAGCGCAGCAGGTGTTTGCTGATGGTGCGGATCATTTCTTCACCTCGTTCAGCCGTAGCGAGTCAGTGACCACGTTGGGGTTGAGCCCACTCACGCCTGGGGCGTAGAGCACGATATTGGGCGCGTTGACCAGGGTCAGCGACGCCGTGTCGGCCATGACTTGGTCGATGGCGGCTTTGATGTCGCCGTCCGCGAAGTGTTGCTGAGCCTGAGGCGAGTCGTAGCCCAGGTAGTAGTCCGGGTTGCCGAACAGTTGGGCGGCGTCGCGCGGCTCCACGTGGGCGATGAGTGAGGACTGGTAGTCGTGGCCCTTGTGCACTTGGCTGAGCCACACGGCGGGGAACTCGACGGTTTCCAGTTTGATGTTGAAGCCGACGTCGCGAAGTTGCGAGAAGAGCAGCTCGGATGCGGTCTGCGCGTACGGCAGGTTGGGCACCGTGATGGTGACCTCCGGGGTGCGCCCGGCGAGCAGTTCGCGGGCCTTGTCGGGGTCGAAGGGGTAGTAGTTGTGCCCGGTAAACCATGGGTCGGTCGGTGGGACGGGGGCGCCGCCGGTGTCGGTGGCCAGCCCGTTGTAGACCACCTCGTTGATCGCGTCGCGGTCGATTGCGTACGCCACCGCGCGGCGGATGTCGGGGTCGTCGAAGGGGGCGCGCTGGTTGTTCATGCTCAGTAGCACTTCGCCGTTGGTGGTGCCCACTTCCACCCGGATGTCCTCGGGCAGCGTCTCGATCAATTGCGGGGCTTGCATCGCCCACACCACGTCCGCGTCACCCACGCGTAGCGCGTTGACGGCGGAGACCGGGTCGTCGAAGTAACGCATCACGGCGTTGCGCTCGACGGAGCCGTCCCAGTAGTCCTCGCGTGCCTCGAAGACGATCTTCTCGCCGATGTCGAAGCGCTGCACTGTGTATGGGCCGGTTCCCAGCGGGTCGGTGGCCAGGCGCTCGATGCTCGCCGGGGTCATCATCGCGCCGGTCAGCGTTGCCATGGACCACAGCCACGCGTCCGCGTCACCCTCGATGGTGACGGCCAAGGTGTGCTCGTCGAGCACGTGCGTATCGACGACCGGAGCCATCTGGGCCTTCAACCCATTCGTCCACTCGTTTTGCACGTAATCGATTGAGAACGCGGCGTCCTCGGCGGTAAACGCTTTGCCGTTGGAGAATGTCACGTCGTCGCGCAAGTGGAACGTGAACGTGTCGCCGTCGAGGTCCCACGAGGAGGCGAGGTGGGGGATGGGCTGGCCGTTGTCGTCGATACGCACCAGCGTCTCGTACACATTGCCCACGAGAGCCTGGGGTGCAGCAGCGCCGCCAACGGTGGTGAAGTCCAAGCCAGCAGGTGCTGCGGAAGCCGCAACCACCACCTCATCGCGGGCCTCGGAATTGGTGCAAGCAGCCAACGTAAGTGACAGGGAGACGGTGGCTGCGACCAGCGTCCTTGAAAGCATGCTGTGAGATTAGTGGATGTCGGATTCCACCTGGAACCACAGGGGGGACGAGTGCCCCCGAACATTGTTCAATCCGAAGGACACTTTGTCCGCGCGGAAGATGTGCACCGCGTATTCGAGCACGTCACCGTTGTGCGTTAGGGCCTTCAGCGCCACCACAACAACCGGGTCGTCTTCCTCGATGCCGAGCTGTTTGGCCAGCTTCGCGTCGGCGCGCTCGACTGTGAAGGAACGCGACAGGTTGTTAAAGTCCGCGCCCGCGCGAATGAGTTCGCGGTGGATGGAATCCTCGGAGGTGTCCACCGTCTCAATCACGTCAGTCAGCGAAGCGTCGAAGTACATCACTTCGGCCACGAGCGGCTCGTCATCGGCGCTGCGCACCCGGTCGAGCACGTAGACGTCTGTGCCAGGAGTGATGCGCATCTTCTCGGCGACAGTCTCGTCCGCCTCGATGATGCCGCGGCGGTTAACCACCTCGCCCGGGTTCTTACCCATGCGGTACAACCACGAGGTGGTGGACAGGATCTCCTCGAACGTCTCAGTGCGGGTATTCGACAGCACCAGAGAGCGACGCCCGCGGCCCGAGGAGAGCAGGCCCTCCGCGCGCAACGTCGCTACCGCTTGACGCACCGGTCCGCGGGAGGTGTTGAACTGCTCACACAACTCGACCTCGCTTGGCAACGATTCGCCTGCAGGGATGTGGCCTGCGAAAATCTCGTCGCGAAGGTAATCGGCGATCTCCTCGTGCTGCTGTGGGCGACGGAGTGGACCGGTGGGCAATTGAGCCATGAGGGTCAGTTCTTTCGTGGTCGAAGCGGATTTGTATAGCCAAATCCTAGACCACTGTTCACCAGAATTTTACTTTCCCCAGGAACCGGCAAGAATTTCCATATTCCGCAGGGTTGCGTCGTGGCTGCCAGACTGCAGCGAAATCATCAACTCGTCCGCCTTGGCCAGTTTTTGGAAGGCCTCGAGGTATTCCGCAACCTGCTCGCCGGTGCCCTTCGCCGTGTAGCGCAGCATGTCCGTGATCTGGCGGCCCTGGTGGGAATTGACCACGGCGTCAAGTTGGTCGTCCGAAAGCATCGTTCCGCGCCGCCCCATGAACGCGCGCACCCGGTTGCGGTGCACGATACGGGTTTCCTCCACGGCCTCCTGCTCGGAATCGGCAGCCGTGACGTTGACCGCGGCGATGCAGTACGGCTCGGGGCGGCGCTCCGAAGGCTGGTAGTTCTCCTTGTAATAGGTGGTGGCCTGCTCCAAGTGCTGCGGCGCGAAGTGAGAGGCGAACGCGTACGGCAGGCCCAGCTTCGCGGCCAGGGATGCGCCGAACATGGACGAACCCAGAATGATCAGCGGTACGTTCGTGTTAAACCCGGGCATCGCCGTCACGCCCGGCAGTGGGGACTCGTTGGACAGCCAGGCCTGTAGCTCGAGAACATCGTCGGGGAAGCGCTCGGCGGCGGCAGGGTCTCGTCGCAAAGCGCGGCCCAACGTCTGCTGATCAGTACCGGGCGCGCGCCCCAAACCAAGGTCGATGCGGCCGGGGTAGAGCTCCTCGAGCATGCCGAACTGCTCCGCAATGACGTACGGGGAGTGGTTCGGCAACATCACCCCACCCGAACCGAGGCGAATGCGCTCGGTCTTCGCGCCGATGTGGCTAATGAGCACTGCGGGTGACGACGACACAATGCTCGACATGTTGTGGTGCTCCGCGTACCAAATCCGGTCGTAGCCCAACCCTTCCGCCTTTTGCGCGAAAGTAACGGAGCGCTTCATCGCCTCGCCGACGGACTCGTCGGGGTAGCGGGTGCAAAAATCGATCAGAGAAAGTGGCGTACGCATAAGGCCCCACCGTACGCGTTTTGCGAACAGTGGGGCCTCGCAGGAGAGCCAGGTGCGACTACGACTGCAGCACCGGTGCAGCGTCACCTTCGGCGGAGAGGTCTTCGCCTTCGATGGACTCCATGGTGCCCGGGATCATCGCAGGCTTCGGCTTGGCCAGGTCCACGATCAAACCGATGATGAAGGCCACAACAACCGGAACAACCCAGCCGAGGCCCTCAGCGGCCAACGGGGCCCACTGCACAATCGGGCGCAGTGCATCGGCTGCCCAGTCCAAGGAGATGAAGGTCTCGATCGCGGACCAGACCACGGCGACCCACAGCGGGACGAAGAACGCCCAGCTGAAGCGGGTACGTGCACGGAAGGCCGGCTCGATGAGCGTCAGGGCAATCAGGGTAATCGCCGGCGGGTACAGGAAGCCGATCACCGGAGCAGCGATCGCCATAACGAAGTCCAGGCCCTGGGTTGCCATGATCATGGAAGCGACAGCGAAGATGACAGCCCACACGTGGTAGGAACCCGGGAACTGCTCCGAGAAGTACTCGGCGGTCGCGGTGATCAGGCCGACAGCAGTAGTCAGGCAGGCGAGCAGCACGATGGCGGAGAACACTGCCTGTCCAGCACCACCCATGGTCAGGTTGGAGGCTTCAGCGAGCAAGCCTGCGCCGTTGTCAAAGTTGGCTGCACCCGGCATGACACGGCCAATGACACCAAGACCGACGTACACCAGCGCAAGCATGGCACCGGCGCCAACACCTGCATAGATGGTGCCGCTGACCAGCGGGGCGCCTTCCTTGAAGCCGCGGCCACGCAGGGTGGAAATCACCACGATGGAAAACGCCAGTGCGGCAATGGAGTCCATGGTCAGGTACCCCTCGAGCAGGCCGGAGGTCAGCGGGCCGTTGTCGTACGGCTCCTGCGGGGTGGCCGGCTCGGTGCTCCAGCGGAATGCGGACACGGAGATCATGACGATCAGCAGTACGAGCAGCGCCGGGGTGAGGAACTTGCCCAGTTTCTCCATGATGGTGGTCGGGTTCCAAGACAGCGCCAGGGCGATGCCGAAGAACACGACGTTGAAGATGCCCGAGGCAACCAGCGAGTCAAAGCCGAACAGCGGAGTGATCGCGGTTTCAAACGACACGGCACCGGTACGTGGCAGTGCGTAGAACGCGCCGATGGAAAGGTATGCCAGGACCGGGAAGACCACGCCGAAGGCGGTGCCGGCGCGCTGTGCAAGGTCGCGCAGGTTCGAGCCGGACAGTGCAATCGCGATCACGGCGAGCACCGGCAGCAGCGATGCGGTGAGGAGGAAGCCGATGAGTGCCGGCCAGAAGTTGTCACCGGCCTGGACGGCCAGCATTGGCGGGAAGATGAGGTTTCCCGCGCCGAAGAACATTGAGAACAGGGCGAGCGCAGTCACGATGATGGCGCTGGTGGAGCGTCCATTCGTTGACTGGCCGTCTGCCCGTGAAATCGCTGTGGAACCCATTGGGAGAACCTCTCTAGCTAGTGTGCAGTTGCCTTAGCATAGACCACACGCCCGCTAGATGGGAACTAAGTTCCAATAGGTGGGACGTTAGATGGTGTTGATTGCGTCCCCGATCCGCTTGACAGCCTCTTGGAGAATCTCCGGGGAGGTGGCAAAGTTCATCCTCGCACGGTGCTCTCCGCCAGGGCCAAAGTCCACGCCCTCATTCATCGCAACTTTTGCGTGACGACGAAGCCACGCCGCCGGTTTTTCATCCACAAGCTTGGTCTTTGAGAAGTCCAGGAACATCAAATAGGTCGCCTGCGGCACCTCAATTGCAATACCCGGCACGGCCTTGGGGAGGTGCTCCACCAGCCAGTCGCGGTTGGCCCGCAGCTGCTCTATCTCTTCGTCGAGGAACTCACGACCATGCGTGTAGCAGGCCTCCGCGGCCACAATGCCGAGGGTGCCCACACCGTCTTTGGCTACCCCCGACATCGCGTTCCACGTACGAACGTCCTCGTCGTTGGTAAAGATCATTTGCGCGCACTTTAAGCCCGCCACGTTCCATGCCTTCGACGTTGCCGTCACCGTGATGCACACGTCCGGGTTGTTTGCTGCGGCGCAGACGTGGGCGCCGTCGAAGACTAAGGGCGCGTGGATTTCGTCGACAATCACGCGCGCGCCATGCTTGCGGGCAACCTCACAGACGGCATCCAACTCGTCGGCCGTGAACACGTAGCCGCCCGGGTTGAACGGGTTGGTCACGATGATGCTACCGGCACCGTTGGCAAACGCCGCGTCCACCTCATCCAGTTCGAGCCCGCCTGCGCTGGAGACATCCACACGCTTGCGGCCCGCAACCTGAGCCACTTCCAGGAACGGGAAGTACGCCGGCACCGGCACGATCACATCGCCCTCGGTGAAGTACTTGATCGCCAGCATCACGCCGCGCACCACGTCCGCAACCGGGAAGATCTTTGCTGCATCCGGGCGCCAGCCGTAGCGGTGCTCGTAGAACCCAGCTACCGCTTCACCCAAATGGTGCGCATGTGGCGCCGGGGTGTAGCCGAACATCTCGCGCTCCACCGCATCCGCAATCGCTTCCTTTACCGCCGGGGCGGTGGGGAAGTCGCTTTCCGCGATGAACAACGGCAGCACGTCAGCGTCGAACTGCGTCCACTTGCGCGTGCCGCGGGCTTGCAGGGTTTCAAGGCTGGGAAATTGCATGCGCCCTACGGTAGTGGGATTTTTTCCTTTGCGGACCCTTTTATGCCGTAGCGCGTGGTGCTACGGTCAGTACATGACGGAGACAATCAGCCAGCGAGAGCTGCGCAATGAAAGCGGGCGTATCATGCGAGCGCTTGATGAGGGGGAGACATTTGTGATTACGAGCAACTCGCAACCGGTCGGTGAATTGCGACCATTACGAAAGTCACGATTCGCTCGAAAAGAAGACTTGTTAGCAACGGTCAAGCGGCTTCCGAAAGTTAAGTTTGAAGAGTTCCGGGCCGATATTGACGAGTATGTAGACCAACGAATTGATCCGCGTGACTAGCAGAGGCTTGTTGGATACATCAGTGCTCCTCGATCTCGATGAAATAGATCCAAATCTACTGCCAGAGCAGTGGACAATCTCGTCTATCGCTTTCGCTGAGCTGGCTGTCGGCCCTGTTGCAGCGCAGGATCCTTTGGAGCGTGCCCGCCGATCAAATCAGGCCCGTGCAATCGCTGAACTAGTTGAGTGTATTCCGTTCGACGATCGTGCAGCACAAGCCTATGCCCTTGTATATGGGGCAGTGATCCGTGCCGGGCGAAAGCCACGAGGCCGCGCGTTTGATCTTTTGATCGCTAGCACTGCCTTGGCGGAAGGACTTGATCTGTACACGAGGAACCCGCAGGACTTTAGAGGTCTTGAGGAACTTTTAAACGTGATTTCGGTTTAGTCCGCTGTACCCGCGCTGGTGCCGTGGTCTTCTTCGTCGTACTCGTCGTCTTCGGCGCCGTCGGCGGCGAAACCGAACGCCTTCAACCGCTTCCTATCTGCAGCAGAAGAGGATGCCGTTAGGCGCAACAGCTCTGAATAAATACCGCCGGAGACAGCCAGATCTGCGGGCGAGCCGATCTCGTCGATACGTCCGTCGCGCAGGGTGATGATGGTGTCCACGCCGGCGATCGTCGATAAGCGGTGCGCGATCATGATCGTCGTGCGATCCCGCATAAGTTCATCCAGGCCCGCTTGGACGGCGCGCTCGGCTTTGGTGTCCAGGGCGGAGGTGGCCTCGTCGAGGATCAACAGCGGGGCGTCCTTGAGCATCGCGCGCGCCACCGCCACACGCTGGCGCTGACCACCGGATAGGCGCAGGCCGCGCTCGCCGATGATCGTGTCATAACCATCGGTGAACTTCATGATGAAGTCGTGCGCGTTCGCACGCTTGGCCACGGCAACGACCTCTTCCATCGTCGCGTCCGGCTTGCCGTAGGCGATGTTTTCAAACACCGAGCCGGAAAACAGCGCAGCCTCCTGGAACACCACACCCGTGGTGGCGCGCAGCTTCTCCACGTCCAGGTGCGAGATCTCCTCGCCGCACACCTCAAGGCGGCCACGCGTGATGGGGTAGAGGCCAAGCAGCAGGTTCACAATCGTGGACTTGCCGCCGCCGGACTCGCCAACCAGCGCGATCTTCTCGCCCTCACGGGCGGTAAACGTCACATCGTGCAGCACCGGCTCACCCGGCATGTACTCAAAGGTGACGTTGTCGAATGCGACGACCGGTTCGCGCACCCTCAGCGGTGTCTGCTGCGTTGCGTCGAGCGCCGGCATGCCGGAGGCTTCCGTCGCGGCCACCAGCTGGCGGTTCGCGGTCGGCTCGACCGGCTCGTCCATCACCTTGAAGTAGTCGCGCGAGCCGGCGATGGCGCGCTGCGCGGAATCGACGATCCAGCTCATCATGGTCACCGGCTGGCGCGCCATGGTCACCATCTGGATGAGCATGACCATCTCACCAACCGTGAAATGCCCATCGAGCGTGCGCGTGAACAGGATCAGGTAAATCCCCAAAAAGATCAGGTTCATGGCCACGCCGCGCGCGGTATCCATGGAGTGCCACCAGCGCGACTGCGGCCGTGTGATGTCCACCGTGTTGGTGTAGTGGCGGCCGAACTTTTCTAACTCGCGCACCTCGGCACCGTAGGACTTGGTCACCTTCACCTGGCCAACGACCTCGGCGAAACGCCCGTTGCCCTCGTCGATATTGGCGTTCTTTTCCTGCTCGAAAACCTGCCAGCGTTTCGACGTCAACGCCGTCAGCCACGTATACAGCGGGAACAGCAGCGCCAGCAGCACCGTCAGCGGCCAGTAGTAGTAGGCCGTGATGCCCAAAATGGCCACGACCTGCAGCAGCATCGGCAGGAAATTATTGGTAAAGGATTGGATGAACTGCGTGACGTTCGCAATCGAGCGGTCCAGCCGCGCGATGATCGTGCCGGTGACCTGGTTGTCGTAGTAACGCTGCGGTAGTGCGAGCAACTTGGCAAAGTAGCGCGTAGACAGAATCTGGCGGATGCGCGCCACCATCACATCGCCCAGGTATCCGGACACGTTGTGCAGCATGGAAGCGGACGCCTCTGCGACAAACAGCGCGATGGCGAGCCAGACGACGGTGCGGGTTGCGTCGGGCACGGGCTCGTCGCCAAGCGCCGCAATGATCGTGTCGGTTGCCTCCCGAATGAGGAACGGGGAGATAAGCCCAAGCCCCGCGACTATCGACGACACCACCACAACCGCGATATAAAACGGCCACAACGCGGAAGCACTGCGAACGACGCGCATCAAAGACTGCATAATTTCCACAGGGTACCTGCGCGGTATTGTGTGCAGCGAAGCACTAGTTACGCGACAGAAAACGAGGCGCACATGTCCATCCGCACGAGCACCCGGCTTGCCGCCGTCATCCTGGCCACGACCATGCCGCTGGCAGCTTGCGTGGACCAACAAGAAGACCCGATTGGCGACGAAACCAGCCAGAACCTCGAAGAATCCGTCGAATCGAAGGTCAACGACAAGCCCACCTTCAACGTTGAGGAAACCGACCCGAAGGTCACCGACGAGCTCACCGGCAAGTCCGTCAAGGATCCGGCGATGGAGTTGTCGTACAAGTGGCAGGGGACGTCGTCGACAGGCGTGGGCACCGTGGTCGTTATCGCGGTGACCAACACGTCCGACGCGCCACTGCCTGTCGACGCCCTGAAGCCGGAACTGCGCTACAGCACCGACGGCTCCTCTTACACCGACGCCACGTATATCTCCAATGCGGAGAAGGCCCAGGTGGATGTCGTCGGCATCGATATGCCGCTCGGCCCGGGTGCCACCACGAACGCGAAGTTCCCCTTCGAGGTCGCGCAGGGCAACCTATGGGACGCCGAGTTCACTGTTGGCAACGTCACATTCAAGGGCAATTTGAGCTATTAGACTGTCGCGCATGACAAATCCTTTGCTTGCGCCATCGACGTTGCCCTACAACCTGCCGGACTTCGCCGCAATCCGGCTTGAGCATGTGGAACCCGCCTTTGAACAGGCGTTGGTCAACCACGCGCAGGAAATCGCGGACATCACCACCCAAGACACCCCAACCTGGGAGAACACCGTCGAGGCCTTCGAGCTCGCCGGTGCGGACCTGGACCGTGTCATGGCGTGGTTCTTCAACCTGCAGGGCACCGATTCCACCGACGAGTTCGACGCCGTCGCCGACCGAATCGTGCCGAAGTTGTCCGCGCACGTGGACTCGATCTACCAAAACAGCGAGCTCTACTCCCGCATCCAGCAGGTCACGGCGCCGGAGGATGAGGAATCGCAGCGGCTTCACGACGAGCTCAAGCGCCGGTTCGCACGTCGCGGCGCCGACCTGGATGCGGCCGGCAAGACGCGCCTGCAGGAGATCAACCAGCGCCTGTCCGAACTGTCCGAACTCTTCGGCCGCAACCTGCTGGCGGATACGAAGAAACTCGCCGTGGAACTGACCCGCGAAGAACTCGACGGCCTGTCCGAGGCACAGATCGAGGCCTACCAGGACGGCGAGCGTTTCGTCGTGCCGATCGAACTGCCGACCACCCAGTCCCTGCAGGCCGAACTCGAAAACTCGGGCGCACGCCACAAGCTTTTCGACGCCTCCCGCGCCCGCGGTCGCGACACCAACGCCGACATCGTCGCCGAGTCGGTGAAGCTGCGCCTCGAGCGCGCGAAGCTGCTCGGCTTCGATTCGCACGCCGACTACGTCATCGCCGAGGAGACCGCAGGCAACGCGGCCGCCGCCCGCCAACTGATCGCGGACCTGGCGCCTGCGGCCGCCGCAAAC
Organism: Corynebacterium sp. HMSC055D05; assembly: GCF_001810365.1. Lineage (NCBI taxonomy): Bacteria > Bacillati > Actinomycetota > Actinomycetes > Mycobacteriales > Corynebacteriaceae > Corynebacterium > Corynebacterium sp. HMSC055D05. The sequence continues at coordinate 34,567 of NZ_KV801060.1, read as the reverse complement.
GCTGAGGCTGAGCGCAAGCTCGCCTCCGAACTCGCCGGTGAAGACCTCGACGGCGCGGACTGGCCCTACTGGCAGGCGAAGCGTCGCGAGCAGGAACTGGGCATCGACGAAGCGGAGATCCGCAAGTACTTCCCGCTCGAGCAGGTGCTCACCGACGGCGTGTTCTACGCCGCCAACCTCCTTTACGGCATCACGGTGGAAAAGCGCGAGGACCTCAACGGTTACCGCGACGACGTGGACGTCTGGGAGGTGAAGGAAGAAGACGGCACTGGCATTGGGTTGTTGCTGACGGACTACAACGCGCGTTCGTCGAAACGCGGCGGCGCCTGGATGAGCTCCTTTGTGGACCAGTCGCACCTGGCGGGCACGAAGCCGGTGGTGGTCAACGTCATGTCGATCACCTCGAACCTGCTCACTATCGACGAAGTGACCACCCTGTTCCACGAGTTCGGCCATGCTCTGCACGGCCTGCTGTCGGACGTGCGCTACCCGTCGAACTCCGGCACCAACGTGCCGCGCGACTGGGTGGAGTTCCCCTCCCAAATCAACGAAAACTACGCGTTCGCCCCGGAGATCGCCCGCAACTACGCGCGCCACGTGGACACCGGCGAGGTCATTTCCGACGAGCAACTCGCCGCACTGAAGGCCTCGCGTCAGTTCGGCCAGGGCTTCCTCACCGCCGAGTACCTCGCGGCCAGCGCGATCGACCTGGCGTGGCACTCGATCACCGAGGACACCCCGTCCGACATCCAAACCTTCGAGGAAGAAGCCCTGCGCGAGGTCGGTCTGGACATCGACGGGCTCGAGCCGCGCTACCGCTCCACCTGGTTCAACCACATCTTCGCCGGCGGCTACTCGGCGGGCTACTACTCCTACCTGTGGGCAGAAGCTCTCGACGCCGACGGCTACCAGTTGGTCGAACAGGAAGGCATCAACCGCGACACCGGCGCGAAGTTCCGCGAGACCATCCTGTCCAAGGGGTCCTCGCGCGACTACGCCGAGGCCTACCGTGCGTTCCGTGGCCGAGACAAGGACACGCGTCCGTTGCTGGAGCGTCGCGGCCTGGCGGGCTCCGACGTATCGGCATAGCCGGTTAACGGCCTGCGCTACGCTGGCGACATGTCCCGCGGAAGTGTGAAGCATTGGTGCGCGGCTGCGGTGGTTGCCACGACGCTTGCGGCGTCGGTGGTTCCTGCAGTCGCGCCTGCTTCGCCTGCGTTGAATGCGGCGCAGGGTGGGCGGATTTTCGTCGATAATTTAGGCTCTAACCGCCTCACTGCCTGCACGCTTGGTTTCAACGACGTCGAGCACCGCCGCAGTTACACCGCCGCCCACTGCGTGGTACAAAACGAGCAGTACTTCCCCCAGGGTGCGCTGGTCTACCTTGCAGATAGCGCCGGCAAACAAATCGACGAGCCCGCAGGGTTGATCTTCCCCGCGCGGGCGTATTCGCCGAAGACGTCCGCCAACGACTGGGCGGTGATCTACTGGTTCGAAGACGTTCGTGTTGGCGGCAACCCGTATGGCGGGACGGTTATACCGGTGGAAAAGATCAGCAGCACCGACACGATCTGCTTCCGCGGCTATTCCACCCACGGGCGCTCGGATGCCTCGACGTGCGGCAAGTTCGTCGGCACGGTTGAAAACACCACGTACTTCGACGCGCCGAAGATGCCGGTGCCAGGTGACTCCGGTGGGCCGGTGTACATCCCGGGCCGCGGCCTGGTGGGTGTGATCTCTGGGGCGAACTATGTCGCGGGCGAGGATAACCATCAGTTGATTGGGTTCCAGCGCGCCAGCTCGCTCGACAGTGGCCCGGTGTACGGGGAGGAGCAGGTCGACGACTTTTTGGAGTACCAGTATTCGCTGCGCTACTCCACGACGATCACCAACCCGCCGGGTGGCACGATCACGTTGACGCCGACCTTGGTGCCGCGAAGGACGCCTGCGCAGGCGACGTTTGAGTCTGGTGCCGCGACGCCGACGAGTGTGCCGACGGTGGCACCAAGGCAGAAGGCGGTGGAGCAGGCGCCGTCGGGCCCGTCGGCGTCGCAAGTTATCGGGATCATTATCGGCATTTTGGTGGTTGTTGCCGCGGTGAGCCCGATCGTGATGATGGCGTTGAAAGCGGTCTAAATGAGCTGGTTAATGGGGTTGAGCCCGTGGTTGCAGGTGCCGCTGATTGTGGTGCTGGCGCTGCCGGCGTGCGCGGCGGTGTCCTATGTGCTGCTTTGGGTCGTCGACCGGCTCGGTCTAGGCTTGGGCACCATGGCCAACCCTGAAGAGCTGCGCAAGCAGGATCAACAGCTGCCCAAGCCGCAGCGTAAGTACCCGCAGTCGCGGGTGACCCAAGCAATGTGGGTGCTCATCGCTCTTGTCATTGTTGCTGCGGTGATCGGCGCGCTTTAGTTGCGTATCGACGCCCCCGCCACCGCCTTAAACAACTCCATCTCCGGTAGGTGTTCGATGAGCACGGGGGTGCCGGTGGCGTCGCAAAGTGGCATGCGCCAGTTGGTGTACTGCTCGCCGTTGGTGCCGGGCTGGTTTTGAATGCGCTCGTCGCCAACCATGTCCACCAGGTTCGTACACGTCATCGCCGATGGGGTGGAGGCGACGAAGCGAGTCAGTCCCGTGATCAGTGCCTTTTCGTCGTCGCCGGTAAGCGCACCTTCCTCCCGCGCGAGGCCAAGCACCTGGTCGATCCAGATGCGGTCGGTGGCGTTGAGGTGCTCCACGGGGTCGTCGACAAGCCCAAGCTCATGGCGCAATTCGTTGTGTGCACCCCTGAGGTAGCCAGCGGTGGGCGGCAGGTCGTGCGTGCCCACAGCCGTAAGCGCCAGGTGGCGGTACTGCTGCGAGGGGCGCGGCACGCCCGGCGGGATGGATTCGAACCACAGCACCGAGGTGCCCAAAATGCCCTTGTCGCGAAGGAAGTCCTGCACCCACGGCTCGAACGTGCCTAAGTCCTCGCCGACGACGACTGCCCCGGCGCGCTGCGCCTCCAACACGAGGGTGCCCACCATGGCCTCAAAGTCGTAGTTCATGTACACCCCGCCAGCGGGTGTGCCGGCGCGTGGCACCCAAAACAGGCGGAACAGTCCGAGCACGTGGTCGACGCGGATGCCGCCACTGTGGCGCAGCGCTGTGCGCAGCAGGTCGCGCCACGGCCCGTAGCCGGCCTCGGCGAGTTGCTGCGGGTTCCACGGCGGCTGCGACCAGTCTTGGCCTTTTTGCGAGTACTGGTCCGGGGGAGCTCCCACCGACGCATCGGACACCAACACCTCGCGCAGTGTCGCCGCGTCCGCGCCGCCAGGGTGGATGCCCACCGCAAGGTCCGTCATGATGCCGATCGACATCCCGGCCGCTGTCGCACGTTCCTGGGCCAGACGCAGTTGCTCGTCGGCGATGAACTGCAGCCACATATAGAACTGCACCAGATCCTCGATGTCGTCGCCGGCGTGCTTCGGGGCACCTTCGTGCTCCGACTCGGCGGCCTGCGCAGCACACCAGGTGGCAAACTCGCGCAGGCCCTCGCCCTCGTCCAGACAGAACAGCTCAAAGTCGTGGGTGCGCGCGGCATCGGCCTGCGAGGCCCAGAACAGCTCGCGCAGCGCCGCCAACTTCGCGGCGAACACACGGTTGCGATCCAGTGGCGCTGGCGAAGTGTTCAGGTCCTTCAGCGGCGCGGCCAACTCGGCGATCGCCGCACGCAAATCACTATCCACCAGCTCGAACTCCGGCACCTGCTCCACCGCGATGTAGAGCGGGTTAATAAACCGACGCGAGGTGGGCAAATATGGCGAATCCTCCACCGGCGGCACCGGCTGGGCGGCGTGCACCGGGTTGATCAGCAGATAATCGGCCCCCTGCGCGGCAACCGTCTCCGCCAACAACGCCAGGTCCCCAAAATCACCTAACCCCCACGAGGACGCAGAGCGCACCGAATACAACTGCGCCATCACACCCCAGACAGGGTGTTGGACGATTCGGGAGTTCGTCGACAAGCAATCGGGCACCACGAGCAACGTGCACACCGCATCAAAATTGTCCGACTCCAAGTGCAGCTCGTGCCAGCCCGGCGGCAGATCCCCAGGCGTATGAAACGTCGCCTCGCCCCACACCACACCATCTGAAGCCGTAAACGGCGGCGCCCAATTCTCATCCTGGTAACAATCCCGCGAGGAACCATCCTCCAACCGGATCCAACAATGCGCCGGGTGCCCGTCGTGCACATGCACGTTGAAATGCTGCTCGCGGCCCTGCGTCGCCACCACCGTCGGCGGCAACGGGCGCGTGGCCCAGTGTTCGCGCCGGGCATCGAGGTGGAAGTGGAGTTCCTCGTCGGTGGGGTCGTCGTCAAGCGAAAGTCCCAACGCCCGCAACAACGCCACAAACGACTCAGGCGGCGGCGACACCATCCGGCCGTCAGTCGCGCGATAGGAGGTGCCAAAGCCATAGGACTCGGCGAGGGCGTGCAGCAGTTCCACGTTGGTCACGCTTCCGCATTCTGCCAAAACGTCGGTAATGTTGGGCACCATGCCATCGACTTCTCACACGACGGAACTTGGATTCACCCTCAACGACACGGAAACGTGCCTGAGCCGACTCATCGAAATGTGCGAGAAGCACCCGCACCTCGTGCTGTTCTCGCGGCCCCGCAACTACGAATGGGTCTCCGTGACGGCAGGGGAGTTCCTGCAAGAGGTCTACGACGTAGCCAAGGGGCTGATTGCCGCAGGTATCGAGCCCGGCGATCGCGTGGCCATCCTGTCCAACACGCGCTACGAATGGGCGCTGCTCGACTTCGCCATCTGGGCCGCCGGCGCCGCATCCGTGCCAATCTACCCGTCGTCGTCGATGCACCAAATCCAGTGGATCCTCGAAGACTCCGGCGCGAAAATCGCGTTCACGGAAACGCGCGACCACACCATGCTTATGAGCCCGTTCCTCCTCGGCGAGGACGGCACCCCGCGTATGACCGACTCGACCTCGCAGCTGCAGCGCATCTACGAGTTCAACTCGGCCGCCGTGGAGCAGATCAAGTTTGAGGGCCGCGAGGTGGAGCAGTCGCTTATCGACGACCGCGTTGCCGCCACCCGCCACCCCGACCTCGGATCCATCGTGTATACCTCCGGCACCACCGGTCGCCCCAAAGGTGTGGAGATCACCCACGGCAACTGGGCGTACCAGGCGTGGGCGCTGCTGGAAAACGAGATCGGCTCCGTGTCCTTCCCGGGCCAGCGCATGGTGACGTTTTTGCCGCTGGCGCACGTGCTTGCGCGCGCGGTGGCGCTGGCGTGGACGATCTCGGGCGCGACCCAGTCGCACTGGTCGGATACTTCGACGTTGACCGTGGAGCTGCAGCGCGCACGCCCCAACCTGGTCATCGGTGTGCCGCGCGTGTTTGAGAAGGTACGCGAGGGTGCTTACAACAAGGCTGCCGACGGCTCCGCGGTGGGCAAGCGTATCTTCCTCGAGGCCGAAAAGGCCGCGATTGAGTACTCCAAGGCGCTGGACACCGACGAGGGCCCGTCGCGAGTGCAGAAGGCCAAGGTCAAGCTCTACGACAAACTGGTCTACGCCAAGATCAAGGAGGCCATGGGTGGTTCCGTCTGGTACGGCATCACCGGCGGGTCGGCGATGAGCGCGGACCTGTCGCACTTCTTCCGCGGCATGGGTGTGCCGATCTACGAGGGCTACGGGCTGACCGAAACGTGCGCTGCGGCGTGTGTGAACAACGCGCACAGCAACAAGATCGGCACCGTCGGGCGCCCTGTCAACGGCTATTCGGTGCGGATTAACGACGACGGCGAGATCGAATTTAAAGGCCCCGGCGTGTTCTCCAAGTACTGGCGCAACCCGGCCGCGACCGAGGAAGCGCTTACGGACGGCTGGTTCAACACCGGCGATCTCGGCGAGGTCGACGAGGACGGCTTCGTGTCCATCACCGGCCGCAAGAAGGACCTCATCGTCACCGCCGGCGGCAAGAACATCTCCCCGGGACCGATGGAGGAGATTATCCGCCAGCACCCGCTGATCTCTAACGCGTTGGTGGTCGGCGACGGTAAACCGTTCGTCGGCGTGCTGGTCACCCTCGACGAGGAGGAACTGAAGCGCTGGAAGGCGAACCACAACATTCCGGCGAACAAGAAGGTGTCGGATCTGGCGCAGGACCCGGCGTTGCGCGCCGAGGTGCAAGACGCGGTGAACATGGCCAACGCGACCGTCTCGCGCGCGGAGGCGATTAAGAAGTTCCGCATCCTCGACCGCGACCTGTCGGAGCAGCACGACGAGATGACGCCGACGATGAAGGTGAAGCGCAATGTGGTGTTCCAGCGCTTCCAGGAGGACATCGACAAGCTGTATCAGCGTTAACGGCGCGCCTACCCTCATCGGCTCGCGGTGTGGCATAGCATCCCATTTTGTCACTTCCACAGTTCGTTTTAAGGGGGTTCACGCCGTGCACAAAACTGCAGCCGTGCTGCGTCACCGTGAACTTACCCAGGAGATTTACAACATCGGCGACGAGGTTGCGGAGTACATCGAGCACGTCGCCGAGTCGATTGCGGACTATGACGGTGAGCTCACTGAAGATTGCCTGGCAGAGTTCGAGGAGATTGTCGACGACGCCCGCCAGGACGCCCGCCGCATCGTCGCCGAGTTAATCGGCCTGCGCCAAGCATTAACGTCCGGCCGCGCCGCCGGCTACCTGTCGGTGGGTGTGCGCCCGGAGGAGCGCATCCCGCAGCCCGAACTTCTCGACGCCGCCGGCCTCAAGGACCTCTTCCCGCTGCAAGCACCATTTTCGGTGCAGACGATGCACGACGCACTCGTCGGCCGCACCGAACTGGTGGTGCAGCACTTGGAGGAGATCGTCTCGTTCACGCTCGAGCAAACTGACATGGTTGCCCGCGAACTCGGTGTGGTCTCGCTGCCGCACCTGTACGCGCGGGTCGGCGAGATCGTCGAAGAAGCCGTGATCGGCTGGGTGGAAACCGTCTGCTTGGACCACCCGGCGTTCGTGCGCACGATGCGCGGATCCAACCCGCCGGAGTTTTTGGAGGAGCGTGCCCGCATCGACCGCATTGTGGCGAAGGTGGCGGCGAAGCGTTCTCTGCGCGGGGCTTAGGTGGGGACCGTGGTGGGTTCCGTGATGGATTCCTTCGGCGTGTATATCCACGTGCCGTTTTGTGCGACGCGCTGCGGCTACTGCGACTTCAACACGTATACGCCCACCGAGGTGGATTCCTCGCACGCGCAGTACCTCGACGCCCTCGAGCGCGAACTCGAACTCGCGGCTGCCCGGGGGCTGCCTCAAGCCCAGACCGTGTTCATCGGAGGCGGTACCCCAAGCCTGCTCGGCGCACAAGGCCTCGGCCGCATCCTGGGCGCCATCCGCAACACGTTCGGTATTGCGGCAGGCGCGGAAATCACCACCGAGTCCAACCCGGAATCCACTAGCCCCGACTACTTCGCGGGCCTGCGCGATGCCGGCTTTACCCGCGTCTCGCTCGGCATGCAGTCCGCCTCCACGCCGGTGTTGAAAGTCCTAGACCGCCAGCACACCCCGGGCCGCGCCGTCGCCGCCGCACGCGAGGCCCTTTCCGCAGGCTTCGAGCACGTGAACCTGGACATGATCTACGGCACGCCCACCGAAACCGACGACGATGTGCGCCGCACCCTGGATGCCATCCTTGCAACCGGCGTCGACCACGTCAGCGCCTATTCACTGATCGTGGAAGACGGCACCGCCATGGCGCGCAAGATCCGCCGCGGCGAACTGCCCGCACCGCAAGAGGACGTCTACGCGGACCGCTACGAGATCATCGCCGCAACGCTGGAGGGCAACGGATACGACTGGTACGAGGTCTCCAACTGGGCCAAACCCGGCGGCGAGTGCCGCCACAACCTCATCTACTGGCACAACCAGAACTGGTGGGGCGCAGGCCCCGGCGCGCACAGCTTCATTGACGGGAAGCGCTTCTTCAACGTCAAACGTCCCGAGCGCTACGCACAATTGCTTGGCGACGACACCCTGCCCATCCAGGACACCGAAACCATCACCGCAGACGAAGCCCACATGGAGGCGATCATGCTCGGGCTTCGCCTGCGTGAGGGGATTCCGGCCGGGTGGGTTGGGGATCGGGCGCGTGGGGTCGTCGATAAGCATGTGCGCGCGGGGCTCCTAGAGCGGGGAGAGCGCTTGCGCGTGACTGATACCGGCAGACTGCTTGCAGACGGCATCATCACCGATATCCTGGCAGCCGAGTAAGGAGGCGATCATGAGCGCAGCAGACGAGCGGCGCCAAAAGGTGCTGCGGGCGATCGTGGCGGACTACATCGCCAGCCAAGAACCCGTCGGCTCCAAAGCACTGGTGGAGCGGCACAACATGGGGGTGTCGTCGGCGACGATCCGCAACGACATGGCGGTGCTTGAGCAGCAGGGCTACATCTCGCAGACGCACGCCTCGTCCGGGCGCATCCCCACCGAGGCCGGCTACCGCAAGTTCGTGGATGCGCTCCACGACGTCAAACCACTGTCCGCCGCCGAGCGCCACGCGATTTTGGACTTCCTCGAAGACGGGGTGGACCTCGAAGACGTGCTACGCCGCTCCGTGCAACTGCTGTCGCAGTTGACCCACCAAGCCGCCGTGGTGCAGTTGCCGAACCTTTCGGCCTCGCGAGTGAAGCACTGCGAGGTTGTCGAACTCACCCCGACGCGCCTGCTGCTCGTGCTCATCACCGACGCTGGGCGCGTCGACCAACGCAACGTCGATCTCGCCGCGCCAATTGGCGAAGACGGCGTGCGCATCCTGCGCGACCTCCTCAACGACGCGCTTGTGGGCAAGAACATGCGCGACGCGTCCGCCTCCCTCGCCGGCGTGGCGGTCAGCGCCCCGCCGCACCTGACCGAACCCACCACGCGCGCCGCCGAAGTGCTCATCACCACACTTGTCGACGCCGCCCCCGACCGCCTCATCATCGCAGGCTCCTCAAACCTGCTCGTGCCCTCCGGCGGCCTCCAGGACGTCATCGACGCCCTCGAGCAGCAAGTTGTCGTACTGAAACTGCTCGCCGGCGCCCAAGAACTCGAACGTGTCTCCGTGCGCATCGGCCGCGAAAACGAAGACGAGGAATTATCCAGCGCCTCAATTGTTACAACAGCGTACGGGGCAGGCGATGCAGCACTCGGCGGCCTCGGGGTAGTCGGTCCAACCCACATGGACTACCCCGGTACCATGCAGAAGGTTGCCACCGTGGCTCGTTACATCAGCCGCACACTGCGGGGTGAATAGAAGGGAAGATATGGCTCGCGATTACTACGGCATCCTCGGCGTGGACAAGGACGCCACCGAGCAGGAAATTAAACGGGCGTACCGCAAGCTCGCACGCAAATACCACCCGGACGTGAACCCGTCCGAGGAAGCTGCCGAGAAGTTCGCGGAGATCGCGGCAGCGCAAGAGGTGCTGCTGGATCCGCAGAAGCGTTCCATCGTGGACCGCGGCGGCGACCCGATGGAGGCCGGCGGCGGCATGGGCGGCGCCGGTTTTGGCGGCGGTGGCCTCGGCGACATCTTCGAGGCGTTCTTCGGCGGTGGCGGTGGTGCACGCCAGCCGCGCTCGCGCGTGCAGCCGGGCAACGACGCGCTGCTGCGCACCTCGATCACGCTCGCGGAGGCGTTCACGGGCGTGAAGCAGGACGTCACCGTGGATACCGCGGTGCTGTGCGACAAGTGCCACGGCTCCGGCTCTAAGTCAGGGGCTAAGCCGGTCACCTGTGACGTGTGCCAGGGCCAGGGTGCGGTCCAGGAGATGCAGCAGTCATTCCTGGGCAACGTGATGACCACCCGCGAGTGCCCCAAGTGCCACGGTTTCGGCGAAGTGATCACCGACCCGTGCGCCCAGTGTGCTGGCGACGGCCGCGTGCGCGCCACCCGCGACCTGGTGGTCAACATCCCGGCCGGCATTAATAACGGCATGCGCATCCGCATGGCGGACCAGGGCGAGGTCGGCCACGGCGGCGGCCCTGCCGGTGACCTCTACGTCGAGGTGCACGTCGAGCCGCACCCGGTGTTCGTGCGCGACAACAATGACCTGCACCTGCGCCTGACCGTGCCCATGTATGACGCGGCGCTGGGCACCGAGCTCACCGTGGAGAATCTCACGGGCGATGAGACCCGCATCGAGGTGCCCGCCGGCACCCAGCCGGACGACCGCGTCGTGCTTTCCGGCGAGGGCATGCCGCGCCTGCGCCAGGAGGGCGCCGGCGACATGATCGCGCACATCGAGGTGACTGTGCCCACCGCCCTGTCCAACGAGGAGCGCGCCGCACTCGAGGACCTGCGCGCTGGCCACCCGGAGGACCCTAAGGTCCACTCGGAGGGCGGCGAGCACGGCGATGGTTTCTTCTCCCGGATGCGTGATCGTTTCCGCCGATGAGCCTGCCCTATTTTCTTAGCGACGACCCCACCTCCGGCATCATCGAAGGCCCCGAGGCCAAACACGCCCACGTTAAGCGCATCCAGCCGGGTGAGCGCATCATGCTTTTCGACGGCGCCGGCAACCGCGCCGAAGTCACCGTCACGCGGATGGATGCCTCCAGGGTGGAGGGGGTCGTCGATAAGCATGAATTCGTGGAGCGACCCACGCCGCGCGTGACGGTCGTGCAGGCGATCCCGAAAAGCGAGCGCGCCGAACTCGCCGTCGACCTCGCCGTGCAAGGCGGGGCGGACGCGATCGTGCCGTGGATTTCGCACCGCACGATTGCGCGCTGGCCGGCGAACAAGCAGGCAAAACAGGTGGAAAAGTGGCGCTCGCAAGCGCTGGCGAGCGCGAAGCAGGCGCGCCGCGCGTGGGTGCCCGAGATCCACGAGCCGGTGACCACAAACCAGTTGTCGGAAATGCTGCCGGCTGGCGCATTGGTGCTCCACGAGGATGCGACCGTGCCGCTGCGTGAGGTGGACTTCGGCGAGGACATCTGGCTCATCGTTGGCCCCGAAGGTGGCATCGGGCAAGACGAACTCGAACTGCTCGGCGCGAACGCCGTGAAACTCGGCCCCGAAGTCCTGCGCACCGCAACAGCAGCGTTCGCGGCGCTCAGCGCGATCGGCGCGCTGACAAACCGCTGGTAGGGTAAACGCACATGGAAGAAATGGTGACGCGCAAGGTCGAACTCGACTCGGCGTACGCACAATCCGTTCTCGGCATCAACGACAACAACCTCCAACTGCTGGACCGCTATCTGGACGTGAGTTTCCACGCCCGCGGCACCACCTTGTCGGTGCGCGGCACGGCCGCCCACGTGGCGCACGCGCTGCGCGTGGTAGAGGAGCTGGAGTCCATGGCGCGACGCGGCGTGTCGCTTCGCCCTGACACCGTCGTGGAGGCGGTGAAACTCATGGAGATGGAAGCCCCCGGCTCGGTCGCGGACATCCTCGGCGAGGAGATCATTGCGCGGCGCGGCAAGGTTATCCGCCCGAAGACTGCCGGTCAGCGCCGCTATGTGGATGCGATCGACGAGAACACGATCACCTTCGGTATCGGGCCTGCCGGCTCCGGCAAGACGTACCTTGCGGTGGCGAAGGCGGTGCAGGCGCTGCAGAACAAGCAGGTCAAACGCATCATCCTGACGCGCCCCGCCGTGGAAGCCGGCGAGAAACTCGGCTTTTTGCCCGGTACGCTTTCCGACAAGATCGACCCGTACCTGCGCCCGCTGTACGACTCGCTGCGCGACATGATGGACCCAGAGGCCATCCCGAAACTCATCGAAGCCGGCATCATCGAGGTCGCGCCCCTGGCCTACATGCGCGGGCGCACCCTGTCGGACGCGTTCGTCATCCTTGACGAGGCCCAGAACACCACCGGCGCCCAGATGAAAATGTTCCTGACCCGCCTCGGGTTTGGTTCGAAGATGGTGGTCACGGGTGACACCTCTCAGGTGGATCTGCCGCGCGGCACCGTCTCGGGCCTGCGCGTGGCGCGTCGCATCCTGAGCGACATCCCCGACATTTCCTTCCAGGAGATGCGCGCCGACGACGTTGTGCGCCACCACCTGATTTCCCGCATCGTGGCCGCCTACGACCACCACGATGCCCAGAACGCGCTGCGCTACGAAAAGCGGCAGCAGAAGATTGAAGCAGAGCGCGAAGCGGAGGCAGCGCAGTGAGCATTGAAGTCTTAAACGAGTCCGGCGAGGCGGAAGTCAACGAGCAAATGCTTATCGACGTCGCCTCCTACGCCCTACGCACCATGGACGTCCACCCCGACACCGAAGCAACCATCACGCTTGTCGACGAAGCCACCATGGCCGACCTCCACGTCCGCTGGATGGACCTCGACGGCCCCACCGACGTGATGAGTTTCCCCATGGACGAACTCACCCCGGGTGGGGGACGGCCCGACGCCGACATGCCGGGACCTGCGATGCTCGGCGACATCATCCTGTGCCCGGCCTACGACCGCAAACAGGCAGAGATGGCCGGCCACGACCTCGCCCACGAAATGGCACTGCTGACCGTCCACGGCGTGCTGCACCTGCTCGGCTACGACCACATCGAGCCGAAAGACGAACGGGAAATGTTCGCGCTGCAAAACGAGATCCTCGCCGACTGGTACGACGACCTGGCCCGCCGCGGGGTGGCATACCAGCCGAAGCCGACCGGCCCGCACGCCTTCCCGTCCGCGGCCGACCGCGACGAGCTAGACAAGCTGATGAAGGGCGCCGAGTGACACTCACCATCACCTTCGCAACGATCACCGTCGTTGCGCTACTGCTCTCCGGCCTGCTCGGCTCCGTCGAATCCGCCCTGGCACCCATCTCGCGTGCCCGCGTGGAAGGCATGGTCAAGGATGAGACGCCGGGTGCAGATGCGTTGCTGCGCGTCGTCGAAAATCGCGCGAATCACATCAACACCCTCGTGCTGCTGCGCACCGTCTTAGACGTTATGGCGGCAGTCTCGGCGGCGATGCTGGCCATGGACGTCATCGCGTCGGATGCGTGGGCGATTGCGGTGGCGGTAATCGTCGTCACGCTGCTGCAATTTTCCATCATCGGCGTGTTCGCACGCACCGCCGGCAAACGTAACCCGTACACCATCTCGCTCAAAGCCGCCCAAGGCCTGCACATCTTTCACACCGTGCTCGGACCAGTGGCGAAACTGCTCATCTGGATCGGCAACCTGTTCCACCCCGGCGAAGACTTCCGCAACGGGCCATACGCCACCGAAATCGAACTGCGCGAAATGGTCGAAGTCGCACAAGAAAAAGGCGTGGTGGAAACCACCGAAGGCCGCATGATCCAAAACATCTTCGACCTCGCCTCCACCACCGCACGCCAAGTCATGGTTCCGCGACCCGAAATGGTGTGGATCGAAGGCGAAAAACTCGCCCGCCAAGCCACCGCACTCATGGTGCGCTCCGGCCACTCGCGCGTGCCCGTCATCGGCGAAAACGTCGACGAAATCATCGGTGTCGCCTACCTCAAAGACATGTTCACCGACCGCGGCGCGCCCGTCGACCCGAACACGCCACTGACCGAGTTGATGCGCCAACCGATGTTCATCCCGGACTCCAAGCCGCTCGACCTGCTGTTGCGCGCGATGCAGCAGCAGAACACCCACATCGCGGTGGTTATCGACGAATTCGGCAACGTCGCAGGCCTCCTCACCATGGAAGACCTCCTCGAAGAAATCGTCGGCGAAATCACCGACGAATACGACGAGGATGAAGAAGCCCCCATCGAAGAACTCAACGAGCGAGTCTTCCGCGTCCAAGCACGCCTGCCTCTCGACGACCTCGTGCACTACCTCGCCGACCACTTGGACTACACGCTGGAGTACTCGGAGGAGGTCGTCGACAATGTGGACACCGTTGCTGGCCTGCTGTCGTACGAACTCGGCCGCGTGCCCCTTCCCGGCGCCTCCATCCTGCGCGACGGCATCCGCTACACCGCAGAAGGCGGCCGCGACCGCCGCGGGCGCATCAAGACCCGGACCGTGCTGGTTGCGGTCGGCGAGGAACCCGAAAACGGGGTATCGTAGCACCTGTAACCAACCGAAAGGAGTTCCACCATGCGAGCAGTTCGCTACTACGGCCAGAAGGACATCCGCGTCGAGGAGATCGACGCCCCGGTTGCAGGTAAGGGAGAGGTGCTCATCGACGTCGCCTGGTGCGGCATCTGCGGCACTGACCTGCACGAGTACCTCGAAGGCCCGATCTTCTGCCCGAAGCCTGGCCATCCGCACCCGATCACTGGTGAGGAGCCGCCGGTCACCCTCGGCCACGAGTTCTCCGGTGTTGTCGCAGCCCTCGGTGAGGGTGTCGACGACCTCGAGGTCGGCCAGCACGTCGTCGTCGAACCGTACGTCCTGCCGGACGACGTTGATCCGAAGGAGCCGGGCCCGTACAACCTCCACCCGGATGTGAACTTCATCGGCCTTGCCGGTGGTGGCGGCGGCCTCTCCGAGAAGATCGCTGTGCAGCGTCGCTGGGTTCACCCGATTTCCAACGATGTTCCGCTCGACGAGGCTGCGCTCATCGAGCCGCTGTCCGTCGCCCACCACGCATTCGTTGCGTCTGAGGCGAAGGAAGGCGACGTCGCCCTCATTGGTGGCGCCGGCCCGATCGGTGTCCTCACCGCTGCTGTAGCGAAGGCGTACGGCCTGACGGTTATCGTCTCCGAGCTCTCCGAGCTGCGTCGCCAGAAGGCGCTCGACGCAGGTGTCGCAGACTACGCGATCGACCCGAGCGCAACCGACCTCAAGGCAGAGATCGAAAAGATCACCGACGGCAAGGGCGTCGACGTCGCATTCGAGTGCACCTCCGTCAACGTTGTGCTCGACCAGCTGATCGACTGCCTGAAGCTCAAGGGCACCCTGGTCGTCGAGTCCATCTGGTCGAAGAAGGCCGAGCTGGACATCCACGCGCTCGTGATGAAGGAACTGACCATCCGCGGCATCATCGGCTACGCCCACGATCACCCGCAGACCATCAAGTTGGTGGAGTCCGGCAAGATTGATCTGAAGCCGTTTATCACCGGCAAGATCGGTTTCGACGGTGTTGTTGACGAGGGCTTCGACACCCTGATTAACCGCAACGAGACCGCAGTGAAGATTCTGGTGTCGCCGGAGCTCTAAAATGCTCGTATGAGCAATATTCTCTCGATCCAGTCCGCCGTCGCGTTTGGCCATGTTGGCAACTCGGCGGCGGTCTTTCCTTTGCAGCGCATCGGCCACGAGGTGTGGCCGGTGTACACGGTGAACTACTCCAATCACACGGGTTATGGTGCGTGGGAGGGGCCGATCATTCCGGCCGCCGACGTTGCGGCGGTGCTCAAGGGCATCCGCGACCGCAATGCGTTCCCGCTTATCGACGCCATCCTCACCGGCTACCAGGCCTCCCCGGAAATCGCCGACGTGATCGTCAGCACCGTGCGCGACATCAAGGCTGAAAACCCGGATGCGCTCTATGCGTGCGATCCGGTGATGGGGTCGGCGAAGTCGGGCTGCTTCGTGGCGGATACGATCCCGCCGCTGTTCCGCTCGACGATCGTGCCGGCGGCGGACATCATTACGCCGAACCAGTTCGAGTTGGGCTACCTCACCGAGCGCGACGTCACCGACCTCGACTCCACCCTCGCCGCCGTGGACGCCGCGCGCGAGATGGGCCCGTCGACCGTGCTGGTGACTTCGGTGGAGCGCCCCGAAACGCCCGAGGATGCGATCGAGATGATCGCCGTGGACGACAACGGCAAGTGGATCGTGCGCACCCCGCGCCTGCCGTTTAAGCGCAACGGCTCCGGCGATGTTACTGCAGCGCTGTTTACCGGCCACTACGTGCGCAGCCACGACGCAAAGGACGCGTTGGCAAAGACCGCCTCCTCGGTCTACGACATGCTGCGCGTGACCTTCGAGGCCGACGCGAACGAGCTCCAGTTGGTCGAGGCCCAGGAGTTTTACGCCAACCCGCAACTCCAGTTCGAGGTCGAAGCCCTCTAACCGGTTTCAGGCACACCGCGTCACCCGCTCACCCGGGCGGGTTTTTCGCGTTTTCGGGGCCGGGTGAATCGATTAGTCGAACAGCAGCTCCATCGCCCCCGTGACGGTGGGTACCTCGGTCCCGTTGGGGGCGATCCAGCAGATGCGCCCGTTTGGGTTATCGATGTGCCCACGGATCGCCCGCCACCGGTCGTCGTCGTTGACCCCGTTGTGGTAGGCGCACAGTTGCGCCAGGTTGTTCATGTTGGTCATCCCGCCGTGTTTCCAGGCGTGCATGTGGTGGGTTTGGGTGGTTTCAGCGGAATGTCGGCAGTCGGGAAAGGCACACCTTGGCGACATCAACTTCGACATCGTCCGCTGCTTCCCATTCGCCAGCCGCTGCGTCCGGTACAGGTTTACCGCGCCGGCCTGCGGGTGGAAGGCAGCCACCTCGAGCACGTCGCCGAACTCACGGGTGAGAAACTCGGCGCCGGTCATCGTGGTGCCGTCGGTAAGCACAAGTTCGACGTCGTCGCCACAGCCGTCCATGATGCGGGTGTAGGCCTGGATCGGCACCAGGATCATCGGCCGCAAAACGGCACGCGGCACCCCGTCGCCCTCGCGCAACAGGCGGAACAGTGAGCCGGCCATCTGCTCCGCAGCCGGCCGATCCTCATCGATCATGGAACGCAGCGTGTGCTCCAAGTCGGCCAGATCGCGCTCGTTGTACGTCAGCGTCATGGTACGCATGCCCTCACGCGAGCGCGTGAACCGGCAGGAGGGTTTGGGGGCGGTCACGGGGACGTCGATAAGCCTGCTGATGCGCTTCGACAGCGAGCGAAACGAACCACGATGCCGCACCAGATCCAACCGGATGCGCCACCGCTCAGCCGCCGACGCCACCACAACCAACTTCTTCTCGATGAGCACCAACTGGTCGATCGGCAACCCCTCCGCCAACGCCAGCGCATCAGCCTGCTTGCGCGTGAACTTGGTCGGGCCATAGTACGTATCGAAGACGCGGGCGAGGTCGCGCGCTCGTGTCGTCGATAAGCCAGCTGCAACTGCGGCCTCCCGCGAGAACCCGGCGAGCATCCCCACGCCCGCGGAACAAAACTCAATAAAATCCATGCACCAGACGCTAGAAACCCACCGCAACCCCCACAAGACCCCGCAAAAAATCTGTGGATAACTCCCACGCCTCGGGAAAAGTTATCCACAACGGTAGGATGCGCACCATGATTGATTTCCCGGACAACCTGCCAGAAGACGCGATCGCGAACGGCGGTTTCACAAACACGCCGGAAGGGTTCAAGTCGGGCTTTGTCAGCTTCGTCGGGCGGCCGAACACCGGCAAGTCCACGCTGACCAACGCGCTGGTGGGGGAGAAGATCGCGATTATGGCCGATCAGCCGGAAACCACGCGCCACCCGATCCGCGGCGTGATCAACCGTGACGGTGCGCAGGTCATTGTGGTGGACACGCCGGGGATTCACCGCCCGCGCACGCTGCTGGGCGAGCGGCTCAACGACGTGGTGAAGGACACCTTCGCGGACGTCGACGTGATCGGCTTTACCGTGCCGGCGGACGAGAAGATCGGACCCGGTGATCGCTTCATCCTCGACGAGATCCGCAAAACGAAGCCGAACACGCCGATCGTGGGCATCGTGACCAAACTGGACAAGACCGGTAAGGACACTGTCGGCGAGCGCCTGCTCGAGCTGCACGACCTGCTCGGGCCTGACTGTGAGGTTGTGCCGGTCTCCGCAACCGCAGGTGTGCAGACGGACACGCTGCTGGACATTCTCATCGACCACCTGCCGGAAGGCCCGCGTTTCTACCCGGAGGACCACACCACCGACGAGGATGTGGAGACGCGTATCGCCGAATTGATCCGCGAGGAGGCACTGCGCGGTCTTCGCGACGAGCTCCCGCACTCCGTCGCCGTACAAATCGACGAAATGCACCCGGATCCGAACAACCCGAAGCGCACCATGATCTACGCGGTGCTGTATCTGGAGCGCCCGGGCCAAAAGCGCATCATCGAAGGCCCGGACGGGCGGCGCTTAAGCGGCATTGTGCACCGTGCGCGCAAGCAGATCATCGACCTGGTTGGCCAGAACATCTACTTGGATGTGCGCGTGAAAATCCTGAAGAACTGGCAGCAGGATCCGAAGGCGTTGGGCCGGCTTGGCTTCTAGGCCGTCCTGGCGCGATCGCGCCTTTGTGGTTCGCACCTACGATTTCGGTGAGGCGGATCGCGTGATCGTCCTGCTGACCCGCAACCACGGCCTGGTGCGCGGGGTGGCGAAGGGCGTGCGCAAGGTGAAAAGCCGCTTCGGCTCGCGCCTGCAGCCGTTCGTGGATGTGGATGTGCAGGTGTATCCGGGCAAAGGCTTATCGACGATCACCGGCGCCGACACCGTCACCTACTACGGCGCCCGCATCATTGACGACTTCGACCGCTACGCCGCCGCCTGCGCCGTCATGGAGGTTGCCGAGAAGCTTTCCTACGACCAGGGGGATCCGGAACTGTTCGCGCTTGTGCAGGAGGCGCTGACCAACCTGCAGACCGACCAGCACCCGACGCTGGTGCTCGACGCGTTTATGCTTAAGGCCACCGAGCACGCCGGCTGGGGTTTAAGCCTGTTCAACTGCGCGAACTGCCAGGCCCCGGGCCCGCACAGGGCGTTCAACGCCACCGTCGGCGGGGCGGTGTGCAACAACTGCCGCCCCACCGGATCTATGGACGTGGATCCGGAGACGCTGCACGATATGTGGTTGTTGCGGGGTGGGTACGGGGTGTCGTCGATACGCGTTGCGCAGATTCACCGCGCGACCGTGGCGCACGTGCAGCACAACCTTGAGGCCGGGCTGAAGAGTCTGAAGATCATGGAGCAGGCATAATTAACGCCCATGGGCGCACCGAAGATTGACAAGAAGTTCATCCCGAAACACATCGCACTGGTGATGGACGGCAACGGCCGTTGGGCGCAGCAGCGGGGCTTGAAGCGCACGGAGGGGCACAAGGTGGGCGAGGAGAAGCTCATGGATGCCGTCGACGCCTGCATCGAACTTGGTGGGGTGGAGTGGCTGTCCGCGTACGCGTTTTCTACGGAGAATTGGAAGCGCAGCCCTTCCGAGGTGCATTTTTTGATGAACTTCACCCGCGATGTGCTGCGCCGTCAGCGCGACGAGTTGCATGAGAAGAACGTGCGCGTGGTGTGGTGCGGGCGTCGCCCGAAACTGTGGGGCAGCGTGATTGAGGAGCTTGAGGTCGCTGAGGAGCTCACGAAGCACAACACGGGGCTCACCCTTGCGATGTGCGTGAATTACGGCGGTCGCGCCGAGCTCACCGACGCAGTGCAGGCGCTTATCGACGACAACGTGCGCCACGTCGACGAAAAAACCATCCAACGCTACCTGTACCGCGCCGACATGCCTGACGTGGACCTGTTTTTGCGCCCGTCGGGGGAGCAGCGCACCTCAAACTTCCTGCTGTGGCAGTCGGCCTACGCGGAGATGGTGTACCAGGACGTGCTGTTCCCGGACTTTACTAAGCAGGACCTGTGGGACGCGGTGCTGGAGTACGCGAAGCGTGACCGGCGCTTTGGCGGCGCGGTAGATAAGTTCGATAGCTAGCGTTTGGCCTGGCAGTCGCGGCACACGCCGTAGATTTCGGCGTCGTGGCCGACGAGTTCGTAGCCGTAGTGCTTCGCCATCACCTCGGCCCATCTTTCTACCGGGCCGCCTTCGATTTCCTCGCTGCGCCCGCATTTGGAGCACAGGAGGTGATGGTGGTGGTGGTCGGCGAGACAGTCGCGGTAGAGCGTTTCGCCTTCGGGGGAGTAAAGCACGTCCACCGCGTCGACGTCCGCGAGTGATTGCAGCGTGCGGTAGACGGTGGTCAGTCCTACGGACTCGCCTTGTTCGGTGAGGATCTCGTGGATGGCTTGTGCGGAGGCGAATTTGTCTAAGCCACGCAGCGTATCGACGACCGCCGCGCGCTGCTTAGTCATCCTCGGGCCAAGCTTCGGGACGGGACGCGTGCTGTGATGGCGGTTCATACCGGGCCAGCTTAGCCGTGATGGCGCTCGACTGGGACGAGGCCTAGCCGGATCTTGCCTAGTGCTGATTCGGGCTAGTCCTGGCCCGGCACCGACGTGCGCCGGGTTGTGTCAGCGGCCGGCGCGTAGAACTCGCAGGCATGGTCTACGAGCGCGTGGATAATCCGGATCACGGTGGGGTTGGCAAGTTCGTAGGCGACTTCGCGGCCGCAGCGTTTGGCGGCGACTAGGCCTTCGTCGCGAAGCACACGCAAATGTTGCGACACCAGCGGCTGCGACTTCCCCAAAATTCCCACCAACTCATGGACCGCGCGCTGTGAATCGTGCAGCAGCAGCAAAATCCGAAGACGCATCTCCGAATCCAGCACTCGGATCAGTGCGGCAGTGTGGTCTAACTCCTCCGGCGAAAAGCGAAGGTCGTCACGCATGGGCGGCCCCTTTCGACGACAGTCCTACACAGTTGTCACACAGTTTACTCGAAGCAGGCGTAAAGGTGGGACTTATGTCCAAAGGGTCGTCTGTGTCGTCGCAAAGTGAAACGGCTAGACTGATCGACGTATTTTGGCAACCGTATTACACGCAGGAGATTGTGATGCCCGCATCCAAGATCGAAACCGTCGTCAACCTCTGCAAACGCCGTGGTTTGGTGTATCCCGCAGGTGAGATTTACGGCGGAACACGCTCCGCGTGGGACTACGGCCCACTCGGCGTCGAGCTGAAAGAAAATCTCAAGCGCCAGTGGTGGAAGCACATGGTGACCTCCCGCCCCGACACCGTCGGCGTCGACACCTCTATCATCCTGCCCACCCGCGTGTGGGAAGCCTCCGGTCACGTCGAGGTGTTCACCGACCCGCTCGTTGAGTCGCTCTACACCAACAAGCGCTACCGCGCCGACCACCTGATCGAAGCCTACGAGGAGAAGCACGGCCACCCGCCAGCAAACGGGCTCGCCGACATCAACGACCCGGAGACCGGCCAGCCTGGCAACTGGACCGAGCCGAAGGAATTCTCCGGTTTGATGAAGACCTACCTCGGCCCCGTCGACGACAAGGAAGGCCTGCACTACCTGCGCCCGGAGACTGCGCAGGGCATCTTCGTTAACTTCAAAAACGTGATGACGTCCGCGCGCCTCAAGCCGCCGTTCGGCATCGCCAACATCGGCAAGTCCTTCCGCAACGAAATCACCCCGGGCAACTTCATCTTCCGCACCCGCGAGTTCGAGCAAATGGAGATGGAATTCTTCGTCAAACCCGGCGAGGACGAAACCTGGCACGAGTACTGGATTGAAAACCGCTTCAACTGGTACGTCGACCTGGGCATCAACCCGGAGAACCTGCGCCTGTACGAGCACCCGCAGGAGAAGCTGTCGCACTACTCCAAGCGCACCGTGGACATCGAGTACGCATTCGGCTTCACCGGCTCCAAGTGGGGCGAACTCGAGGGGGTGGCCAACCGTACGGATTACGATCTGAAGACCCACTCCGAGGCGTCCGGCGAGGACCTGTCGTACTACGACCAGCAGAACGAGGAGCGTTGGATCCCGTACTGCATCGAGCCGGCCGCTGGCCTGGGCCGCGCCATGATGGCATTTCTTATCGACGCCTACGATGAAGAAGAAGCACCCAACGCCAAGGGCGGCACCGACACCCGCGTCGTGCTGCGCCTGGACCGTCGCCTCGCGCCGGTGAAGGTTGCCGTGCTGCCACTGTCGAAGAAGCCGGAACTCGCCGGCCCCGCCGAGGAGCTGGCCACCAAGCTGCGCCAGTACTGGAACGTGGACTTTGACACCTCGGGTGCGATTGGTCGTCGTTACCGTCGCCAGGACGAGACCGGCACCCCGTTCTGCGTCACCTACGACTTTGACACCCTTGAGGACAACGCTGTGACCGTTCGCGAGCGCGACACGATGGAGCAGGAGCGCGTGCCTCTCGACGAGCTGGAGGCCTACCTGGCCGCCCGCCTGATCGGCTGCTAATGCACTACGTCAGCTGGGATCGCACGGACCGCGACGCGCCGAAGTTGCTCGCCGAGGACGGCCCTGAGGTGTTGGGCGTGTTCTCGCACGACCACGCCGTTGTGGGCGGCGAGGAGTGGCAGTTGGTGTCGCACCCCGAATCGGGTGCGGTAGCGACGCGCCGCGGCGAGGAGATCGTGCGCACGTCGAACAGTTTGAAGCGCGCGAAGCGCATCGACCTGGTCATCGAGGGCCACGCCTACGCCTTTATCCCCGAGACCTCCAAGAACTGGGTGGTCGAGGATGCGAGCGGCGAGAAGGTTGCCCAGTTCACCCAGGACCATAACGGTGTGCGCAAGGCGATCCTCGAGTTCGAGGGCGAGACCGACCTGCCGCCCACCCAGGTTGCCGGCCTTGCGTGGTTGACCCGCGAGGTGCTTGAGGCCCGCAAGATGGTCAATTCGACCGCGCTGATCAGCACTTTGGTGTTCTTGTCGCTGTTCATCGTTGTGGTGGCGTTGCTGTGATTTGGCAGGGCGCCACGCTTCTCGACGACTCCCGCACCCGCGCCACCGCCACCGCCGACACCATCACCGTCGGTGGGGCACACCCGAGCGCGGTGCTGCGCATCACCGCCGGGAGCGCGCGCCGGTTTAAGGCCGTCGATGCGGATACGGGCGGGGAGTTCGTGCTGCGTAAGGCCGGGTTTACGGTGGCGCGCTACACCGCGGATTGCGACGGGCGCCGCTACACCCTGAACCGCACCGGCCTGCACCGCGAGATCCGCGACGCCGCCGGAACCCTCGTCGCCGTGTCCCGCGGGAAGGCCTCGGGCGACCTCCACGTCGACATCAAGGCCGATGTTGACGCTGCAGCCGAGGCCGACCTGCCCATGGAGGATCTTGTGTTCATGACGTGGGCGCTCACTTTCGTGGACACGCCCGCGCGCCGCACCCGCATTTAGCGCCGCGGCGGCCCGGCAGCGCGGCTGCCCAGCGCGGGCCAGCACCACCGCTGCGTCAGCCTGGCTGTGCGGCCCCGCGCGGCCTAGAAGGTGCCGCCGCGGTTGGAGGGGCGACCGCCGGAAAAGCCTCCGCCTCCGCCACCGCCAAAGCCGCCGCCTCCCCCGAAGCTACCTCCGCCGCCTCCACCACCGGAGAGCAGCGTGCCCCACAGCACCGCCCTGGCCAGGGAGTCGGCGGTTTCGCGGTTGCGGGCCGCTTGGTAGCGACGGATGTCGTCGTTAGCGGCCTGCTCGGCGCGGCGGGCGGTGTCGGTGGCGGTGCGGGCGGCGTCGATAGCTGCACGTGTGTCACGCACCCGCAGCTGGATCGCTTGGGCGTGCTGGCGCTTCGCCTCGGCGAGCAGGGTGCGGGCGTCGGAGCCGATGATGCGGCCGCGGGAGCGGATCAGGTCTTCGGCGCGCTGGATCTGTGCGGTACAGACCTGCATCTGCTGGTCGAGCAGTTGCAGGGCGCGGGCTTGGTCGCCGGCGACGCCGCGGGCACGGTCGAGGGCGTCGTCGATTTCGGCGTCCATGTTCGCCAGTTCCTCGTAGAGGGCAAGCGGGTCGGTGTCGGCGCGGTTGCCCATCGCGTCGAGCATGCGCTGGGCTTTGGCGGAGACGGCGTCGAGGGCGGCGACGTCGATACGCGCGCCCTGCTCACGGGCACCCTTGACTGTGTCGATGTCGCGGAGTTCGGCGCGGATTTCGTCGATAAGCGCTGGCAAATTGGTTTTCGCCGCCCGGATGTTCTCTTCGGCGTGTTCGATCGCGTTGAGGTTCGTGTCGGAGACCTCCACGGCGTGCGACGCGGCGGCAAGCGTGTCCAGCAGTGCGCCTTGGCGGCCGGCGGGCTGGGCGGCGAGGCTGCGGGCGTCGTTAAGTGCCTTCTCGGCTTCATCGAGGGAGGCCTGCGCAACATCGACGTTGTCCACTATCGACGACAACATCTCCGGCGCGTGCGTCTCCCGCAGTTGCGCAAGGGTGGCGCGGGCCGGCTCGAGGCGCGCGCGGATGTCCACGGTGCGGGCGAGGATCTTGTCCACCTCGTCGGGGGCGCGCATGAGCACGCCGCGCATGTCGTTGAACTCAGCGGTTTTGTCGCGAAGTGCCTGTTCAGCCTTTCCTGACGAGGAGATGATGTCGACGAGCATGGCGCGTTTTTCGGGTTCGGTTTCGGGGATGGCGTCGTAAAGTTTCTGGTGCGTGGAAAACGCGCGCTGCAGGGTGCGGGTGGCGTCGTTCATGGCGGAGGTGAACGGGCGGACGCGCTCGGCGCCGAATTCGGAGGTGGCCAGTTTCAGCTCCTCCTTGCCCTGGGTAATCGACTCGTCGGCGGAGACGAGCGCGTCGCGCGCGACCTCCTCCAGCGTGGCGGTGGGCAGGCGGCCGAGCGAGTCAGTATCCGCCGGGTCGAGCGCCTTCGCAGACGCGATCTGCTTCGCCTGCTGCTTGCGTGAGCCCTTGCGCGCCGCCGCGTACATGCCGCCGCCGGCGAGCGCCGCAACTCCGAGGCCGCCTGCGACCCAGCCTGCGCCAGCGCCATCGCTTGACGACGACCCACTCACCGACTCAACCGCATTCAGCGCCGCCTGCGACCAATTGTGTTGGCTTAACTGGGCGTAGGCGGCGTCGTTCATCTGGTCGATCTCGGCCTGGGTCCACTCTTCGCCACCGCCGACGTTGTAGGCGCGCTCGTCGGGGGAAATCACCAGCACGGCGGTGTTGGAACCGTTCGCGGCGACGGCCTGGTCGACCCAGTCGGACGGGGTGATGTCGCCAAAGGTACGCAGGAACACCACCCGCACCGACTTGCCCTGGGACTGGCTGACCTGCTGAATCGCCTGCTCAATCTCGGCGCGCTCGCTATCGGTGAGCACGCCGGCGTCGTCGGTCACAGGCTTGGTCAAAAGCCCTGGCTGGACGCTAGTTTCCGTGGCTACGCCTTGCGCAAGCGCGGGCGTTTCGGCAAAACCTGAGGCGGGCGCTGCGAGAAACAGCATGCCGCCGACGGCGAGGACGCGAAGGTAACGGCTAGTCATGCGACTAGGGTAGCGCTTCGTGTACGCCTATAACGCCGACGATACGAAACGCCGCACCGCTGAGGGGCCGAAGGGGGCGCAGCTTGCGCCGGATTCACGCGGGGCGTTCGCGCGTGACCGGGCCCGTGTGCTGCATTCGGCGGCGCTTCGTCGATTAGCGGACAAGACCCAGGTTGTTGGCCCGCGCGACGGTGACACCCCGCGCACGCGCCTGACGCACTCGTTGGAGGTCGCCCAGATTTCGCGCGGCATCGGCGAAGGCCTCGGCCTGAACCCCGATCTTTGCGAGATGGCCGGGCTCACCCACGACATTGGCCACCCGCCGTACGGCCACAACGGCGAGGTCGCGCTCAACGAGGTCGCGCCCGACGGCTTCGAGGGCAATGCGCAAACTCTGCGCATCCTGTCGCGCCTTGAGCCCAAAGTGCTTATCGACGACCACTCGTACGGCCTCAACCTCACCCGCGCCTCCCTCGATGCCGCCGTGAAATACCCCGTGACCCGCACCAACCCAGACGGCACCCTGAACCGGAAGTACTCCGCATACGACGAGGATGCAGCGGTGCTTGCGTGGGCGCGCGAAGGCCACACCGACGACATGCCGCCGATGGAGGCGCAGGTGATGGACTTTTCCGACGACATCGCCTACTCCGTCCACGACGTCGAAGACGGCATCGTCTCCGGGCGCGTCTCCCTGCAGGTGCTGTGGGACTTCGTCGAACTCGCCGCCCTCGCTGAGAAGGGCGCCGCCGCCTTTGGTGGCGACGCCGACTCACTCGTCGACGCCGCCGACCGCCTCCGCGCCCTTCCCGCCATCGCAGCCGCCGCCGACTTCGACTACACCCTGTCCTCCTGGGTCGGTCTGAAGGGGCTGACGTCGCAGTTGGTGGGGCGCTACATCGGCGGCGTGACCAAGGCGACCCTCGAGGGGAACGCTGCGGGCGCTGGCATTGCGGGCGCTGGCACTGCGGGCGCCTCGGGCGCTGCTGCAGCCCCGGGCGCTGCGAGCGCTGCGGGTGCCTCGGGCGTGATGGGCCGCCAGCACGGCCGCCTCATCGTCCCGCCAGACGTCGAGGCCGAAGTCCGCCTGCTGAAAACCGTCGCGGTGCTCTACGTCATGGACGTGCCCGCCCATCTTGCGCGCCAGGACCGCCAGCGCGACCGCATCTACCGCGTCCACGAGTACTTGCGCGCCGGCGCCCCGGGCACCCTGGACACGATGTTCCGTGCCTGGTTCGAAGCGGCCGACACCGACGCCGAGCGCGAGCGCGTGATCATCGACCAGATCGCCTCCATGACCGAGTCCCGCCTCGAGCGCACCACGAAGAAAGCCAGTGCCTTCGAGGGCTTCTACTAGGCCCGCGGCCGTTGCGTCTTGCCGCAGGTTGTGCAGTGGACGGGACGGCACATTGGGGCTCCTCTCGCTCGCAGATATTGCGAGTGAGCCTATACCGCGCCGAGGTGGAATACGGCGAAAAGTGAGCTTAGGAGCAAACCCGAACTCAGCTGGCCAGATGAAAAAGGGCTTCGAAGCGAGTTCGGGTTTGCCCCTAAGCTGCCAATCGGACACCTTCCACTCCTCGGAGCGGGGCTCGGGGAGGCTACAGGCGCGCGGCGATGTCGGCGAGCGCGGCGCGGGTGCCGATCTCCCCGGGCAGCCACGGCAGTTCCACGCGCGGCACGTTGGGCAGTTTCGCGTCCAGAAGGGCAAGCGCTTCGTCTTCCACGGCGCGCCGGGCGGCCAAGAACTCGCCAGCGCTCGAGCCAGCGCCAGCCCCAGCGGTGTCGGCGGGGCTGCGACGATTGACGACGAGGCCGGAGACGCGGATGTGGTGCTGGGTGAGGTCGTCGTAAAGTTCGGTGCTCTCGAGGACCGGCAGCCGCTCGGCGGTGAGCACGATGGTGAACGTGCAGCGGGCCGGGTCGGTGAGAATGTCGCGCAGGCGCTCGAACTTGCGGCGGCGTCGCAACAATGTGGTGCGGATCTGCTGGTTGCGGCGCTGCACCGGGTCCTCGTCCGCGCCGCCGAGGCCACGCAGGGCGCGGGAGAACTTGTCGGACTGTTCGCGGCGCTGCATCAGCCCGCCGGTGTATGCCGCCATCAACTCGGGCAGGGCGAGCAGGCGGGAGGTGTGGCCGGAGGGGGCGGTGTCGAAAATGATGTGGTCGACGCCTTGCGTGTCCACAAGTTCCGCCACGCGTTCCAGCATCGCCGCCTCGTGCATGCCGGGGGAGTTGCGCGACAGGTCCAGGTGGCGGCGGATTTCGGGGTGCATGCGTTCCGGCATCATTGCCCGCATGGACTGTTCAACGTCGGCGAGGTGGCGTTCGGTGGTGGTGGTGGGGTCGAGTTCGACGACGGAAAGCCCGGGTTCGAGTTCGGTCGGTCTGTCGGAGAGCGACACGTTCCAGATGTGGCCGAGGTTGTGCGCCGGGTCGGTGGACACCAGCAGTACGCGCCGGCCGGCTTCGGCGAGGCGTACCGCGGTGGCGGCGGAGACGGTTGTTTTGCCAACCCCGCCTTTGCCGCCGAAGAACATCACGGGTGCGGTTTCTAGCAGCATCGCACGCCATCCAAGGGGGAGTGGGACATGCCCATGCGGGTGTGCCAGGCGTGGAATTCGTCGTAAAGCAAAGGCATGAGCTCGAGGGTGTAAAAGGAGGCGGGGTTGGGGATGCCGAGCGTTTCGGAGGCGACGAGCAGCGTAAACAGGTCGTCTTCTTCGCGGGCGGCGCGGGCAAATTCTCGACGATAAGGCGCCTTGTAGAACTCGTCCAAGCCGGCCGCGAAGGCTTTAAATCGCTCGAGCATCAGCTGCGGCGGCAGCGTGTTCGCCGGGCATGGTTTCGTCGTCACGCCAGATCACTGCGGGCTCGCGGCGTGCCTTCGCGATCGCCGTGAACGCTTCGACGATGACCCAGATCGCGCAGCAAATGATGATCACATCGAGGACGAGTAGCAGCCAGTTGCCGGAGCTGTAGAACGTGCGCACCTGCAGCACCGCCGCCCACAGGGACATGATGGTGACGAACACCAGCGGGACGAGCACCGGCCAGGAAGGGCGGCGCAGTTTGGTCAGCATGATCGCCACGATGGACAGGGTCAGGCCCGCCATGAGCTGGTTGGTGGTGCCGAACAGTGGCCAGATGAGCATGCCGCCGGAACCGTCGATGCCCATGGAGAATGTCAGGCCGAGTGCGCAGCCGACCGCGATGATGGTGGCGATGAGGCCGGAGAGTTTGAAGCCCATCAGGTCGCCAATTTCCGTGACGACGAAGCGCTGCAGGCGGATACCGGAGTCCATGGTGGTAGCGGCGAAGAGGACGGCCATCGTCGCCAAGATTGTTGCGGACAGGGACTGCGGGATGCCCAGGCCTTCGTTCATCAGCGCGCCGCCGCCTTGGATGAAGGCGTTGACGCCGCCGGCGTTCCATTCGTTGTAAACGTTTTCCCAATCCGTGATGGTGTTGAATCCGGCGGTCGTCGCAACGATGGTGCCCAGCGCGAGCAGGCCTTCGCCGACGGCGCCGAAGTAGCCGACGAAGCGCACGTCGGTTTCCTTATCGATCTGCTTCGACGACGTACCCGAGGACACAATGCCGTGGAAGCCTGAGATCGCACCGCAGGCGATGGTGACAAACAAGAGTGGGAAGATGCCGGGGGTGCCGTCGGGGACGGTGTCGCGAAGTGTTGGGGCGACGACCTCCGGGCGGACGACGAAGAACGAGCCGTACAGAATGATCAGGCCGACGAACAGTTGCAGGCCGTTGATGTAGTCACGCGGCTGCAGCAGCACCCACACCGGCAGCAGCGAGGCGATGAAGGCGTAGAGGAACAGGAAGATGATCCACCAGCCGCGATCCGGAATACCCAGCATGACTTCGGGCAGGGCGAGTGGCATGCGGTCGCCGAGGATCATCAGGCCGTAGAGCGCCGCCACGCCGACGAAGGACACTAGCGGCAAGTTCCAGTTGAAGCGGTAGATCGCCTGGCCGATCAGCAGGGCCACCAGGATCGCGCCCCAGGCCGGGATGACGGCGGTTGGGGTGGAGATCAGTAGGTTGGAGATCACCACCGCGAACGCTGTGTTGACCATGAGCAGCAGCAGGAAGATCACGATGAGGAACAGGTTGCGTCCGCGCGCGCCGATGTAGCGGCCGGACAGTGTGCCAATGGAGTGCCCGCGGTGGCGTTGCGACGCCCACAGCGCCCCCATGTCGTGCATCCCCGCAAAGAACACCGTGCCGAGCGTCACCCAGAGGAACGCCGGCACCCAACCCCAAATCACCGCGACGGCCGGGCCGATGATCGGCGCCGCGCCTGCCACGGAGGTGAAGTGGTGGCCCCACAGGACGTATTTGTTGGTGGGCACGTAGTCCACGCCGTCTTCCATGGTGTGGGCGGGCGTGGAGTAGGCGTCCGAGAGTTGATACACCTTTTTGCCCAGGAACTTCGAGTACAGCAGGTAGCCGGCGGCCATCATCGCGAGGCCGACGAGCACAAGGATGAGCGAGCTCATGGGCGTCCTCCATTCGTGTCGTGGTTCACAGTTTGCGAATTATGACACACAGCACACTCTTAAGTTTCCATTTGGGGTGTTTTTATGCGCTGTTTTATGTGAACGGGATGTCTGATACCCCTCGACTTCCGCGCGATGACCGCATAAGTTTGCGTAGTAGAACTTTTCTAGCTGTATCGAAAGGCGAAGGCATTTGTTTGATCGCGTGGAACGAATGACTCGAGCGTTTCCGTGGATGGTCTCGCTTTCCCCGGACGACCGAGAGGCGTGCGCGCGTGACCTTCGAGAAGCGATTACTTCGGAAGACCCCAGCCTGCTGGCAGCCGAGTTCACAGCATGGAAGGAAACTGCGACTGCTATAGCCGAGGGGGTTGATTGCAAAGAGTTGGAGTGGCTCGACCCGTCAGATGACGCGTGCGTGGTTACGCGACCAGCGTGACCCCTTCATCCTCAAACACTGCGCGCATTTTGCTTGTCGACGACCCCTCCACCCCGGAGCGCCCACGCCCGGCCACATCCCACGCCGGGGTGCACATGTGCGAAAACTGAGCTTAAGGGCAAACCCGAACTCGCACCGACGGCGATTCCTACCGGCCTTCACTGCGTTCCACTGCGGTCCACTGTGGTCGTGCCGCGCATCCGAGTTCGGGTTTGCCCCTAAGCTGCCAATCGGACACCTTTCACCCCTCAGGGCGGTCGCCTCACCGCGCTCAAACAGCGCTCACACACCGCCCACACAACGCGCTCACACAGCCGGCGACCGCCTCACCACTCCCACTTTGGCAGCGAGTGCTTATATATGACGGCATTACGCGCCCGGCCTACTTCCCTCATGAAAAGGTCCGGTCTGAAGAACAGATCTGAGAAGTCCCAGCGCACTGTCGGGAAGTTGTGGTGCGAAGTCCAGGAGGCGCGTGTGTCTTCGGGGAAACCGAAGTCGGAATCGAAGCCGGTGGCGTCGTCGATGATGATGGCGATGTTGCGCATCCCGCCGCAGTCGACAATCAGAGGCCCGGATGTGACCCATGGTTTTAGGAACACCGGGTAACAGTCAATCCGGTGTGAGGAGAGGACGGCGCGGGCGAGGCTATACCTGTACTCGGGAAGAGGCGTCACGGTGGCGACGATATTGTGCGCCCGTTTGAGAATCTCAGGCCGACAGCTTTCGAACCCGTCGATGTAATCGTGCACTTTGCGGCGTGAGTAGTGCCCCAGAATCCAATCGGTTGCTGTGAGTTGGTCGGTGATGGTGCCGAAGCGGAATAGGTCGATGTAGGTGCGGAGTCGGTCGGTGTAGCGGATGTTTTGGGCGGTGATGGTTTCGTCGTCACGCACGGGCACTGAGCGGAATCGTGTCCGGATGGGCCATTTGCTTTTGGCGGGCGGTTTTCCGGATGGTAGTGCGACGTCGACGGTCCAGTCTGTGAGTGGCCCGATCCACATGCCGTGTTGTACTGCGGCCCAACGGCCAAGAAGGATTGCTTTGCGGCTGTCGCGCGAGACTCCCGCACCGCGGACCAGCATTTGATCGCGCAGCGGGAGCGATTGCCACCATTCTTCCTCGACGGTGGTAGTCCGCGTTACGTAGCGCGGGTTCGCGCTGGGCGCGTTGGCTTGCTCGTCAAAATCTTCTCTCAACCCCCGAAGGTGAGCCATTTCTGCATACCCCATGCAAGCCAGTATCGCGCCTGGCGGCTGCGTTGGGAACCCCTCGCGTGCACAATATAGTGGACATTTCCGAGTTCGGGTTTGCCCCTAAGCTGCCAATTCGACCCCTTCATCCTCAAACACTGCGCGCATTTTGCTTGTCGACGACCCCTCCACCCTCCAGGAAGCCACCACCACCCGTTTCACTTGGGTTTCCCGCAGGAGGTCGGCGAGCGCGTCGAGGTTTGTGGGCACGGGACGGTCGGCGGCGTCTTTGGGGCCGTAGGCGGCGGTGAGGATGCCGCGGGCGAGGTCCTCAAGCGTGTGGACCGGGGTGGCGAGAAAGATCGGATTCATCAGTTGACTTCCATTTCGCAGAAGGATTCGTAGTGGTCGTCGGTGTAGTACCAGGCCTCGACGCCGGAAGCGTCGCCACCGGTGACGATGCGCCTCGCCCCGCGGTGGCGCAGCCCCGGCGTGTCCACGGTGTACTCGCGGTAATAGTTGCGGGACTCCTGGGGGAGGACGCGTTCGTAATTGCCGAAGCGTTTGTCGTCGTTGGCGGGGTAGGGGAAAGGTCCGCCAGCTTTGATGAGCTCGACGGTGTCCCAAGCTTCGTCGGGAAGTGAGCCGCACGCCGGCAGCCCCGAGGCGGTCGCGCTGGAGGTCGCGCTCGACGACACGGCGCTGGTTGGTGCCGGGGTGGGTGAGGGGGTCGTCGATACGCAACTGCTCAACGCGAGGCAGGTCAGCAGGACAATCGGGCGCTTCATAGGCCCATATCGTTGCACACGCTACGATGAGCGCCATGGCAAGGGGCAGAATTCCGGATAGTGACATTGAGGCTATCCGTCAGCGCGCACCGCTCGACGAGATTGTGGGCGAGTATGTGCAGTTGAAACCTGCCGGGCACGATTCGCTGAAGGGCCTGAGCCCGTTCAAGGACGAGAAGACCCCGAGTTTCCACGTTCGCCCTGCTCACGGGTATTATCACTGCTTCTCTACGGGCAAGGGCGGGGATGTGTTCTCGTTCCTGATGGAGATGGAGCAGTTGACCTTCCCTGAGGCCGTGGAGGCGGTTGCGGACCAGATTGGGTACCGCATTAATTACCAGGGCGGTTCTACGGGTGCGCGTGATGTGAAGCCGGGCACGCGCCAGCGGCTGCTGGCAGCGAATAAGGCGGCGCACGAGTTTTACCGCGAGCAGTTGGAGACACCTGAGGCAAAGGTCGCCCGCGATTTCCTGCTCAACCGTGGTTTTTCGCGCGAGTTGATCATGGATTTCGAGTGCGGTTACGCCCCCGACGGTTGGGACACGCTGACAAAGCACCTGCTGCGCAAGGGTTTTGAGGTCCAGGAACTCATCGACGCCGGTATTTCCTCGCAGGGCAAGCGCGGGCCAATTGATAAGTTTCGACGTCGTCTGATTTGGCCGATCAAGGATGCCGCGTCGAACACGATCGGTTTCGGCGCGCGCAAACTTTTCGACGACGACCCCATGGGCAAGTACATGAACACCTCCGACACGATGCTGTATCACAAGTCGAAGGTGCTCTTCGGCATCGATAAGGCGAAGCGCAACATCGCCACGCAGCACCAGACGGTGGTGGTGGAGGGCTACACCGATGTGATGGCCATGCATGCCGCCGGCGTGACCACCGCGGTGGCCACCTGCGGTACCGCGTTCGGCTCCGAGCACATGAGCCTGATCCGCCGCCTGATGCTCGACGATAATTTCTTCCGCGGCGAACTGATCTACACCTTCGACGGCGACGAGGCCGGCCAGAAGGCTGCGATGCGCGCCTACAACACCGATACGGAGTTCGGCGGCCAGTCGTTTGTCG
This sequence comes from Corynebacterium sp. HMSC055D05, assembly GCF_001810365.1. Lineage (NCBI taxonomy): Bacteria > Bacillati > Actinomycetota > Actinomycetes > Mycobacteriales > Corynebacteriaceae > Corynebacterium > Corynebacterium sp. HMSC055D05. The sequence goes on along the minus strand of NZ_KV801060.1, from coordinate 1,516 downwards.
CCGTCGCCCCGGACGGCATGGACCCTTGCGACCTGCGTCTGGAGAAGGGTGACAGCGCGCTTCGAGACCTCGTCGCCTCCCGCATCCCCGTCTACGAGTTTGTCATCGAGTCCCTGCTGAAGAACTTCTCCCTCGACTCCGCCGAAGGACGCGTCCAAGCTTTACGACGCACCGTCCCCGTCGTCGCCTCCATCGACGACAAAGTTCTCCAACAGGAATACGCCCGCCGCCTCGCCGGCTGGGTGGGCTGGCCCAACCCCGACGAAGTGCTGGAACAGGTCCGCGCCGAGGCGAAGAAGCCGAAGAAGGAGAAGCGCCAGCGCGTCTCCCTTGCCGCCCGGCAGGCCGCCGCAGGTCCTGACTCCTCCGGCCGCCAGGCGGAGTTGCTCATTCCGCCGCGCCCCGACGACCCGATGCTGTGGCCCCAGCGCGAAGCCTTGAAGATCGCTCTGCAGCACCCGTCGAAGGCCGGCAATTACTTCGACGGCATCAACCCGGACGCCTTCACCAACGACGCCTACCAGCAGGTCCGTGAGGCCATCACCGCCGCCGGCGGCTGCGCCCGCGCGGGTGCCGGTGCTGGTACCGCTGCTGCCGCAGGGCCCGCTGGTGCCGCTGCTGTCGCAGGGCCCGCTGGCGCTGCGCCCACCGACTCTGCCCCCGACGGTGGCGCCTCCTGGATCGCTGCCGTCGCCGGCGAGATGCGCGACCTTTCCGGCCGCAACTTTGTTTCCGAACTCGCCGTCGAGCCCATTCACGCCGACGACCTCGATGAATACGCCGATTCCGTCCTCTCCCGCCTGCAGGAGACCCGCGTCGGCGAGCAGATCGCTCAGCTCAAGGCGCAGCTGCAGCGCATGCGCCCCTCTGACGACGAAGAGGCCTACAACGCCCTCTTCTCCGACTTGGTTGCGTTGGAGCAGGCCCGCAGGGACCTCAACGACCGCGCCTTCCGTGGGCGTTAGGCCCCACCCCTGCCGGTTGCGTCGGCCGCTGGTCTGTCCCCCGACCCGCACCGCCGCCGACGCCCCGCTTTACTTATTTCGTTTGTGTAAAACCCCGCACCTTCGCCGGCAGGTTTTTACACTCCGCGCAGGTCGCAGCTCCCGGCCCTGCAACATTTTGCATCGCCCCGAAGCGCCACTAGGAGGTCGATCCAGCACCGCCTGCTTCACCAACGACTGTAATCTCAATGTGTGCAGTGGCGGGGTGTGCGGTGAGCTCGGGGAAGAGTCGGAGTGCTTCTCGGAACTCATTTCTAAGTTGCTCTACAGATCGAGCCTGGACTATGACGCCAGCGTCTTCTTCAAGTTGCCCCACCCACCAGCCGGATGAGTGCTCAGCGGTCGCTGTGAAACGGTTCATCGTTGCTGCACCAATCTGTTTTGAGTCCCTGCCCGATCAACGCTCATCGTAACTCAATCAATACGCCAAAAAGTGAGCTTAGGAGCAAACCCGAACTCACCGAGTCGCATTAAACGCTGGGCTGTGTCAAATTTTGTGGACGGGTAAACCC
>NZ_KV801059.1:0-12098 GCF_001810365.1 Corynebacterium sp. HMSC055D05 | reverse complement strand
GCCGATAGCAGACACACATTTTGTCGCTTAACCCTCCCAACCCCCAGAAAAGCAAAAGCGCCCCCAGCAGGATTCGAACCCGCGACCAGCCGGGTAGAAACCGGATGCTCTAATCCACTGAGCTATGGGGGCAGTGCGAATGATTGTAGTTATGGCCGTTTCGCGGGCGAAAGTAGGGTATGCAGCATGACTGAGACTGCCCGAAAGCCTGCTGTTGTTTCCGCTTGGCCGCTCTATCTTGCCGCGCTCGCTGCGGCGGCGGTGGTCGCGGGTGCGGTGGCGCAGTCGTTCTCTGGTGGGTCGCTGGCGGCGCTCGGTATTCCGGACCCTGGCGTGACCACCACGTTCGGTTTGCCGGCGCTGCGCGGTGTGGCGTGGATTCTTATGGCGTTGGCGGTGGGGTCGTTCATGCTGTCGTCATTCTTCATCCCGCCGCGCATGCAGGGGGAGGATCTCAACGGTGCGCAGTTGACGGTGGACGGGCACATCGCTTCGCGTACTGGTGCGCACGCGAGTGCGGGCATCGTGCTGATTGGGTTGTTGATGATTCCGCTGGTGCTGTCGGATGTGTCGGGCCAGCCGATGAAGACTGTCATGTTTGAGGCGGCCGCCTGGACGCAGGCCTTGGAGCAGGTGAAAGAGGCTCGCGTGTGGCTGATCGTCGCTGCGTTTGCGGCGGTGGTGGCCGTCGGTGGCTACGTTGCGACGAGTTGGTGGTCGCAGGTTGCGCTGTTCATCGGCGCGATTGTGGTGGTCATGCCGATCGGTCTGACTGGCCACTCGGCGACGGGCGGCTCCCACGACTTTGGCACTAACTCGCTCATTTGGCACCTTGTGGCCATGTTGTTGTGGGTTGGTGGGTTGATGGCGCTGGTAGCGCATGCTTTACGACGAGGCCCTCACCTCACCGAAGCCTCCCGCCGCTACTCCATGGTTGCCCTGTTTTCCATTCTGGCTATGGCGCTTTCCGGTGTGATTAACGCGCTGGTGCGCGTGCGTATTAGTGAGTTGATGGAGTATAGCTACGGCATTGTGCTGATCGTGAAGACGGTGGCGATTGTGCTGCTCGGCATCATTGGTTACGCCCACCGCGAGCGCACCATCCCGCTGCTGAACACCCAGCCGAAGGCGTTTGCTCGCCTCGGAGCGGTGGAAGTCCTGATCATGGCTGCGGTGTCCGGCCTCGCGGTGACCCTTGGCCGCACGCCGCCCCCGCCGCCGCTCGACCCGAACCTCACCCGCATGCAGGTGAAGATGGGCTACAACCTTTCTGAACAGATCTCCTGGACCAACTGGATCACCCTGTGGCGCCCGGAGTTGCTGTTTAGTGTCATTGCGATTCTCCTTGCCGTGTACTACCTGCGCCTGGTGCGCCGCGTGGACGGGTGGAAGACGTCACGGACGGTGTGGTGGTTGCTTGGGTGTGTGACGGTCGTCGTCACGCTGAGCTCGGGATTGGGCATGCACATGCCGGCGTCGTATTCGGTGCACATGTCCGTCCACATGATTCTGTCCATGGGCGTGCCAGTGTTCCTGGTGCTGGGCGCACCGCTGACGCTGATCGGCAAGGCGTACCCGGCAGGCGAGTTCAACCCGCGCATGTGGGTGGAGAGCTTCCAGCGCTCGAAGTTCTTGCGCATCGTGACGTTCCCGCCGGTGTCCACCATTCAGTTCCTGGTGTTCTTCTATGCCATGTATGTGTTCATCCCGTTCTACGAGCTGATGATTTCTGAGCACGCCGGCCACGTCATCATGAACGCCGTCTTTATGGTGTCCGGATACTTCTACTTCTGGGAGCTGATCGGCCCCGACCACATTGAGGGCCGCGCCACCGCGAAAACGCGCCTGGCCTGGTTGTGGGTATCCATGCCGTTCCACCTGTTCATGGGTGTTTACCTCATGCAACTCGGCGTGGTTATGGGCGAGGACTTCTACAACAACCTCGAACTGCCGTGGAACCCTGACCTGGCGCAGATTCAGAAGGAGGGCGGCGGCATCGCCTGGGCGTCTGGCTCCTTCCCGCTGCTGATCGTCTTCGGTGAGTTGTTCATGCAGTGGCTGCGCGAAGACCGAGCCGAAACGGAAGAGGCCGATCGCCGCGCGGAAGAGACCGATGACGAAGAATGGCGCCGCTACAACGAGATGCTCGCTCAGTACGGAAATCGCTCCTAGCAGCGGATTGTGGAATCTGGTTTCAAAGTTATCCACAGAAACGGCTTCCCCCTTTACCGGCTTTAAAAATCGTGCGAACCTCGAAGTGTGCAGGGCGTTGCTTCACGACGACACCCCGCACACCATCATCCGCACTATGGAAAGGGGGGGCTCTTCCATGAGCCAAAACACCATCCGCCTAATTGGCAACCTGACCGACGATCCGAAACTTGTGTTGTTTGCGAGTGGGGCGACGGTAACCAAGATGAGGCTGGCGTCGTCGAAAAGAAGGCGCGTCACCGACGACAACGGCAAAGAGGTCTGGGAAGACGTCGACCCGCTGTTCATCGACGTTGAATGCTGGGGGCAACTCGCCGTGAACTGTGGAGCGTCGCTGAAGAAGGGATTCCCCGTCATCGTCGACGGCTCGCTGGTCACCGACTTCTGGCAAGAAGGCGAAGGCAACAACGCCGTCACCCGCTCGAAGATCATGCTCAAGGCCCGCAACGTGGCCTTTGACATGAACCACTACCAGCTCAACTCGGCGCGCACCTCCAACTCCGGACACAGCCTCGACGGACACGACGCGGTACCTGTTATGGATGCCGAGGCCGTGTTCGAGCGGCTCACCGGCCAACCACCCAGCTTTGCCGACCCGGTCGACCCGGCCGAGCCGGTGGCCGCCGAAGCCGATGGGGGAGACAATGCTCTCGACGGAGCCCCCGACGGAGCCCCCGACGGCACCGACGAGGCCCGCTACAGCGCCGAAGACCTCAGCGCCGCCAAGGCACCGTTCTAGGAGGGCGTCGTACTCAGCCACGTGATGTACCCTGATTGCGGTATTTAACGTCCGCATTCACCAACAAAAGGGGAAACGTAGTGGCTGAGTTCATCTACACGATGAAAAACGTCCGCAGGGCCATTGGCGAAAAAGTCATCCTGGACAACGTCACCATGGCCTTCTACCCAGGCGCCAAGATCGGCGTTGTGGGTCCGAACGGCGCCGGTAAATCGTCGCTGCTGAAGATCATGGCGGGCATCGACCAGCCAAACAACGGCGAAGCCTTCCTGCAGCCAGGAGCCACCGTTGGCATCCTGCTGCAGGAGCCGCCGCTCAACGAAGAAAAGACCGTCCGCGGCAACGTCGAAGAAGGCCTCGGCGAGCTGTTTGAAAAGAAGCAGCGCTTCGAGGAAATCGCCGAGGAAATGGCGACCAACTACTCCGACGAGCTCATGGAAGAAATGGGCAAGCTGCAAGAAGAACTCGACGCAGCTGACGCGTGGGAGATCGACTCCAAGATCGAACAGGCCATGGAGGCCCTGCGCTGCCCGCCGTCTGATGCGCCGGTGACCAACCTGTCGGGTGGTGAGCGTCGTCGAGTAGCACTGGCGAAACTGCTGCTGAGCGAGCCGGACCTCCTGCTTCTCGACGAGCCCACCAACCACCTCGACGCCGAATCCGTCCTCTGGTTGGAGCGCCACCTGCAGACCTACCCGGGTGCCGTGCTCGCAATTACCCACGACCGCTACTTCCTGGACAACGTCGCCGAATGGATCTGTGAGGTCGACCGCGGCCAGCTCTACCCGTACGAAGGCAACTACTCCACCTACCTGGAGAAGAAGGCTGAGCGTCTCGAAGTTGCCGGCAAGAAGGACCAGAAGCTGCAGAAGCGCCTGAAGAAGGAACTCGAGTGGGTCCGTTCCTCGCCGAAGGCACGCCAAGCCAAGAACAAGGCACGTCTGGAGCGCTACGAAGAGATGGCAGCCGAGGCGGAGAAGTACCGCAAGCTCGACTTCGAAGAAATCCAGATCCCGACCCCGCCGCGCCTCGGCAGCAAGGTCGTCGAAGTGGAAAACCTGAACAAGGGCTTCGACGGACGCGTCCTGATCAAGGACCTGTCGTTCACCCTGCCGCGCAACGGCATCGTCGGCGTCATCGGCCCCAACGGTGTGGGTAAGTCCACCCTGTTCAAGACCATCGTTGGTCTGGAAGAGCCGGACTCCGGCAACGTGACCGTCGGCGAGACCGTCCAGATCTCCTACGTGGACCAGAACCGCGAAAACATCGACCCCGAAGAAACCGTGTGGGAAGTTGTCTCCGACGGCCTGGACTACATCCACGTCGGCCAGAACGAAATGCCGTCGCGCGCCTACCTGTCCGCCTTCGGCTTCAAGGGTGCTGACCAGCAGAAGCCGTCCAAGGTCCTCTCCGGCGGCGAGCGCAACCGCCTCAACCTGGCGCTGACGCTCAAGCAGGGCGGCAACCTGATCCTGCTCGATGAGCCCACCAACGACCTTGACGTGGAAACCCTCGGCTCCCTCGAAAACGCACTGCAGGCCTTCCCGGGCTGCGCCGTGGTCATCTCGCACGACCGTTGGTTCCTCGACCGCACCTGTACCCACATCCTCGCGTGGGAAGGCAACGTCGAAGAAGGCAAGTGGTTCTGGTTCGAAGGTAACTTCGGCGACTACGAGAAGAACAAGGTCGAACGCCTCGGTGAGGAAGCCGCCAAACCGTCGCGCGTCACCCACCGCAAGCTCACCCGTTAGGAGCAAACCCCATGGCAGAAATCCACGTGCACACCATTCCGGTGCGTTGGAGCGACTTTGACCGCTACGGTCACGTGACCAACTCGGCCTATGTCGAGCTGGCGCAGGAGGCGCGCCTGGCGTTCGCGGAGAAGTTCTTCTACTCCGAAGGCCACGAGTTCGTGGTGTTCGTGCGCCGGCTCGAGGTGGACTACGTCCGTCCGATCCTGCCCAACACCACCGCAGTGACCGTGGAGACACAAGTGGTCAACCTGGGCAACACCTCATTTACCACCCGTCAGGAGATCAAGGACGCGCAGGGCAAAACTTGCGCGGTAGTGGAGTGCGTGCAGGTCACGGTTGATACCACGACCACCTCGCCGCGCGAGATCACGAAGAAGGAGATCGGCATCCTGTCCAAGGCGGCCGACAACTAGGTGATCTCCCTCGACATCGATACCGGCGCGCGCGGACTGACCACCCTGGTCGGCCGCGCCGTTGGCCTTGACCCGCAGGCCTCCGCCCGCATACAAGAGGTCGGAGATGGTGCGCTCGACGTGTTCGTGACCACGCCCTTCGAGGCCATTGCTTCTCGACGAATCACCGGCACCACCTCCCACAACACCGGCACCGTCAGCGCCCGCGACTTGCTTGCCGCGCTGCAGTCCGGCTCGGTGGAGGTCGGGCCGGCGCGCGATACCGCCTGGCCCGGGGCGCTGCCACCCGCCACCGGATTCGTTGCGCGTGAGCAGGTGCCGGTTGGCGTGGCGCGTCGCCTTGCCGACGAAGGCCGCAACCTCGCCCGCCAATTCTCCGGACCAGCCGGCCCACCGAAATCCTTGCTCGACGGGATCGTGCTCACCGCAGACGCCGACAGCGACAACCCAGTGGAGATCCCCATGCGGATGATCTTCGCCTGCACCGCACTCGGGCTCATCCCCGGCTTCGAAGCACCCGCGGAGATCCCGCGTCACCTGCGCGTATCCAGCTGCGGGCGCTGGACCCGCCTAGACGCCCCCTTCGGATCCGTCTACCGCAACGCCGGACTCGGCCTGCTGTTCTAACGGGCCGCGCTTCGCTGGCGGCCCGGGCTGGGACTAATAGGCCCGCGGGCCCTGGTTGATCATCATGTACGCCACACGCTGCATGTGATTCCACATCTGGGCGCGGTACGGTTCGGGCAGCTCGTCGTCGTCAAACTGCTCCATCGACTTGCCCATCAACTCGAGCCAACGATCCGCCTCCGGCTCACCGATCGCGAAAGGGAAGTGGCGCTTGCGCAACATCGGATTGCCACGCTGCGCCTGATACTCGCGCGGACCACCCCAATACTGGACAAGGAACCAGCGCAGACGGTTCTCCGCGCCCTCCCAATCCTGATCCGGGTACATCGGGCCAATGAGGTCATCCTCCTTGACCTGGTCGTAAAACCCGCGGACAAGGCGGATGAAGAACGGTTCGCCACCGACGGCGTCGAAAAGCGTCTGCTCCTGCTTCGGGCTAATCTCCAACGTTTTCCTCCTGCTGTTTCACCAATACAGACTCCCGCGGCGTCAACACCACACCCTCACGGTGCAACGCCGCCAAAATCCGCTGATTCAAATACCGCGCAACCGTCCACTGCATGCCAGGCATCGTCTGCACCTCCACGCGGAACGACATGTAATCCGGCGTCACCTCGCTCGGACCCAACATCCGCGGAGTGCCCATCACCAGCTCGGCGACTTCCTTGTCCTGGCAGCCCGCAACAGCGGTCTCTTCGATCAAACGCGACACCTCATCCGGATCCACCATCAACGACACCGGCACCTGCACACGCGCGGTAGAGAAGCGGGCCGAGTGATTGCCAACCCGATCGATGTCGCCATTGCGGATGTACCACAGAGCGCCGTCGATATCGCGAAGCGTGGTGATGCGAAGCGTCATCTCCTCAACATCACCCACAACATCGCCGACCTCAATCGTGTCACCCACCCCGAACTGGTTCTCAATCAAAATCGCCACACCGGAGAAGAAATCCTTCACCAACGACTGCGCACCAAAACCAATCGCCACACCGACAACACCAGCCGACGCAATCAGCGGCGCAACATTGACCCCCAACTGATCCAGCACCGCAAGCACCGCCCACGCCCAAATCACAATCGCAGCCACCGACCGGCCCACATTGGCCAGCGTCTTCATCCGCTGCTGACGACGCTTCTCCTGCGCACGAATCTGCTGCGCATCACGCCCCTCATACTTCAACACATTCGAGCGTTTAATTCCCTGGCGCGTCGCACGCCGAATAATGCCATTCGCCAGCCAATTCAGCACAATTGCAACCAGCAAAATGAGCACGATCTTCACCGGGCGCTCAATGAACAATTCATGCGTTTGCGGATTGTTCCACCACGACGCCACGCCCTCGACAGCTTGGTCAACCTTTTCAGAAGCATCTTGAGTATCCATCACCGCACGAGTGTACGCGCGATGCATAAAAATGACCGAGGGGTGTACCGCTTGGTCTAGTGTCTGTGCACATGACTGTCTACGGATTCACCACCAACGCCATCCACGCAGGCTACGAGCCCGACAGCCTCTACGGGCCAATCAACACCCCCATCTACGCCTCCACCACCTTCGCCCAAGACGGCCTCGCCGAACTCCGCGGCGGCTACGAATACACACGCGTGGGAAACCCCACCGTCACCGCCCTGGAAAAAGCTGTTGCGGCGCTTGAAAACGCCGATTTCGCCGTCGCCTACTCCTCCGGCATGGCAGCTATCGATGTCGTCCTCCGCGTCCTGCTCAAACCCGGCGACCACGTCGTCGTATCCAACGACGCCTACGGCGGCACCTACCGCCTCATCCAACAAGTCTTCACCCTCTGGGGTGTGGAAAACACCGTCGTCGACATGACCAACCCCACAGAGGTCGCCGCCGCCGTCCAAGACAACACCAAGGTCATCTGGGTGGAAACGCCGACGAACCCGATGCTAGACATCGTCGACATCGAAGCAATCGCGGCAGTGAAGAAGCAGGCAGCGCTGGTCGTCGACAACACCTTTGCATCCCCCTACCTGCAAAAACCATTCGAAATCGGCGCCGACGTCGTCCTCCACTCAACGACGAAATACATCGGCGGCCACTCCGACGTCGTCGGCGGCATCGTCTGCGGACGCGACGACCGCGTCGAAAACTTCCACGAGCAGCTGCGCTTCTTCTTTGGCTGGGTCGGCGCGAACCCATCCCCGTTCGACACTTACCTCACCGGCCGCGGCCTGAAAACCCTCGCCGTGCGCATGGACCGCCACTGCGACAACGCCGAAGCCGTGGCCAAATACCTCGACGCCCAACCGCAAGTTTCCCGCGTGTGTTACCCGGGACTCGAAACACACCCGGGCCACGAGGTGGCGAAAAAGCAGATGACCCGCTTCGGCGGCATGGTCTCCGTACTGTTCCAAACCACCGAGCAGGCCAAGACGTTCTGCAAGTCGACGAAACTGTTCTGCCTCGCCGAATCCCTCGGCGGCGTGGAAAGCCTGCTCGAGCACCCCGCCACCATGACCCACGTGTCCGTCGCCGGCTCGGCGCTCGAGGTGCCGGGGGAGTTGGTCCGAATTTCAGTGGGCATTGAGGACGAGGCCGACCTGATCGCCGACCTCGAACAAGCCCTCAAGCAGCTTTAATTTGCTGCTGCGTCGGCCGCGCGGTTGCGCACAGCGCGTGCGGAGCGGTCCTGGCCTTCGGCGATAACACGCTTCAGGCCATTGGGGACGTCGCTGTTCAGCAGGGCGTTTGCCTTCTCAACAGCCTCTTGCGTGACGTCCCAACGCGGGTACATGCCCTCCAGGGTGCGCTGCGCCATCTCGTTGGTCAAACGGTCCCACAGGGCCGGCGCGGCGCGGAAGTACTCGTCGGTCAACCCCTCGAGCCCAGCGTCGGTGAAGGTGAGCCCGTCCATGAGGTAGCGGGCCTCGAGATTGGTCAGGTCGTCGTTAATGAGCTTGTCCCAAGCCCAACGCTTATCGACGACCGCCTTCGCCCTCAACCGCGAAATCGCACCCTCCGACGTATCGTCCTGTTCCTCGTCAATGGCCTCCAACGGCAAGGCGCCAGCAGCAAGAAGGTTCGTGATCGCCAACCAACGAACCTCCTGATTCTCGGAGGTCTTCAGCAAATCCTTGAAGTAAGCGACCGTCTCCTCAGTCGGCTCCAGACGGGCAAGCGCACGGTCGAACACCGCCTTCGGCTCCTGGCCACGGAACGCCTTGTTCAACAGATCGAAGCCGGTGCGCCGCCACGCCGGGTCAACGTAGCGCTTCACAGCCTCAGTAGCCTGAGCGGCGATCCGCTCCTGCATATCCGGGCCAACCTCACGCGCCACCAACTCCACATACTGACGAGCAGGCAGACGACCATCGCGCACAGACTCCCACAGGGAAGACCACACCAACGTCTTCGCCAGCGAATCCTCAATCTGGCCCAAGTGCTCCACGGCAAACTGCTGCTGCTGCGCATCGAGGCCCATCAGGCAGTACGTGAGGTCGTCGTCGTTCACCAGGGCGAGATCGTGTTTCACGCCTGAAAATTCAGGAATCTCAGTGCGCTCGCCGGAGATATCGAGTTCGACTTGGTGGGTGCGCTGCACGGTGCCGTCGATAAGCGAATAAAGCCCCACGCGAACACGGTGGTCGCGCAACACCGGCGACTCCTGCACCACGGTAAACGTGTCCGAAATCTCCGGGTAAAGACGCGACACACCGGTAGTACGCAGCCACTGCTCAGCCCAGTTAGACAAGTCGCGACCCGAAGCCTCCTCGAGCGCGCCAAGCAGATCATCGAACGTGGCATTGGAGTAAGCATGGTTATCGAAGTGCTTACGCACACCCGCGAAAAACTCCTCATAACCCACATACGCCTGCAACTGCTTCAGCACAGACGCACCCTTGGCGTACGTAATGCCGTCGAAATTCTGCTCCGCCGTCTCAATATCCGGCGCATCCGCAGCAATCGGGTGCGTCGACGGCAACTGATCCTGCGAATACGCCCACGCCTTCTCCACCGTGGCAAACGTCGTCCACGCCTCCGGATACTCACCGATACCCACCTGCGCCGTCGCCGCCGACCACGTAGCAAACGACTCATTGAGCCACAGATCGTCCCACCACTCCATCGTGACAAGATCGCCGAACCACATGTGCGCCATCTCGTGCAGAATCGTGTCGTTGCGACGCTCCAGACGATACGGCGTCGGCTCAGACGTGAAAATGTACTCATCGCGGTACGTCACACAACCAACGTGCTCCATCGCGCCCATGTTGTACTCCGGGCAAAACACCTGATCGTACTTGTCGCCAAACGGGTACTTGCGGCCGAAATTCGCGTGGTAGAAATCGAAGCCGTCCTTCGTCTGACGGAACAGACGCTCCGAATCCATATGCGGAATCAAACTGGCACGCGCGTACAGACCAAGCTCAATCGTGCGGCCATCACCCGCGTCGTACGTGTCGGTGACCTTCTCAAACTCACCCGCGCAAATCGCAACCAGGTATGTCGACAGCGGGTAATCAATCGTCGTGGTCCAGGTCGCGGTGCCGTCACCGTTTTCCTCGCGTGAAACCGCCTCATTCAGAATCACCGTGTAACGCTCCGGCGCCTTCACACCCACCTTGTACGTCGCCTTCAAATCCGGCTGATCAAACGAGGCAAACACCTTCATCGCCATCGCCGGCTCAAACTGCGTGTACAGGTAGTCCTTGCCGTCCACCGGATCCGTGAACTTATGCAGACCCTCGCCCGTGCGGTTGTACGGCTCCGTCGACGTCACCCGCAGCTCATGGGAACCCGCCGACAACGTGATCTCCTGGCCAGTCGCCTCACCATCAAGCGTCGCCTCGAATGATTCCGCCACCAGGTCAAAGTGCGTCGTTCCCGCCTCGGAATCGAACTGGATTGTCGACACCGTCGTGAACGTGTCCTTGCCAGTGATATCCACCAGAATGTCGTAACGAACGTTGGAAATGAGCTTTGCGCGCAACTGCGCGTCTTCACGCGTGAGATTAGTCTTCATGTGACTCAGGCTACACGCGCTATTGTGGGCGGCATGAAAGAGCAAGTGACTTTTTGGTTTGATGTTTCCTGCCCGTTTTGCTGGTTGACTTCGCGTTGGATGAAGGAAGTGGAGAAAGTCCGCGATGTTGAGGTCGAGTGGGTGCCGATGTCGCTCTCCGTGCTCAACGACGGCCGTGACATCCCTGCCGACTATGCCGAGTTGATGAAGGCGAACTGGGGTCCCGCGCGTGTGTTCGCGAAAGTGAAGCAGGATGCCCCGGACAAGATCGACGCGCTGTACACGGCGATGGGCACGATCATCCACACTGGCGGCCAGGATCACAAGAAAGGTTTCGGCGCCTACGACAGTGTTATTGCGGAGGCGCTTGCCGAGGTCGGTTTGCCCGCGGAGTACGCGGATGTGGCGAATACCGACGAGGTTGATGAGGCCTTGCGCGGTTTTCACGCGTCGGCAATGGCTGAGGTTGGCGACGACGTCGGCACCCCCGTGGTCAAGCTCGGCGACAGTGCGTTTTTCGGCCCGGTGATCACGCGTGTGCCGGAGGGCGAGGATGCTGGGAAGTTGTTCGACCATGCGGTTGGTGTGGCAAGTTTCCCGTATTTCTTTGAGCTCAAGCGCAGCCGTACGGAAGCCCCGCAGGTACGCTAAGCCTTATGCGTATTTACCTTGGAGCAGATCACGCCGGTTTCGAGCGGAAGAATCAGATTAAGGCCCATCTTGAGGCGCAGGGTCATGAGGTGACTGACTGCGGCGCCCACGAGTACGACGCCGCGGATGACTACCCGGCGTTTTGCATCGCCGCAGCGGAGGCTGTTGTTGCGGATCCGGGTTCTCTGGGCATTGTGCTTGGTGGTTCGGGCAATGGTGAGCAGATTGCGGCGAATAAGGTCAAGGGTGCTCGTTGTGCGTTGGCGTGGTCGGAAGAGACCGCGAAACTGGCCCGCGAGCACAACAACGCGCAACTCATCGGCATCGGCGGGCGCATGCACACCGAGGAAGAGGCGCTCGCGATTGTTGATGCGTTTGTTGCTCAGCCGTGGAGTGAGGAGGAGCGTCATCAGCGTCGTATCGATATTCTCGCGGAGTATGAGCGCACTGGTGTCGCGCCGGAGGTTCCGTCTGCGAAGTAGTGTGTAGGCACGACGATTGGCCCGCTTTTTGGCGGGCTTTTTCGTTATGTGAAGAGTTGTTGCATGGCTCCGGGCGGATGCTTCTCGACGACCGACCCTCCCGGCGATACCCACACCGGTATCCCATCGCGTATCTGTATCCGCCCGTAGCGGTTTTCACGCGGGTCATCGTCGTTGCGCCCGTTATGAAACCGACATAACGGCACTAAGTTGGCAAGGTTGGTCTCCCC
>NZ_KV801058.1:0-304 GCF_001810365.1 Corynebacterium sp. HMSC055D05 | reverse complement strand
CCCTATAGATGTGTCGGTGGTTGATAGCGGCGGGGAAACGCCCGGTCCCATTCCGAACCCGGAAGCTAAGCCCGCCCGCGCCGATGGTACTGCTCCCGGGAGGGAGTGGGAGAGTAGGTTACCGCCGACCCAACAACTTCACACACAAACACCCGTAGACGAAACTAAGCCCAACCGGTTTCACCTACGGGTGTTTTTACGCATACCCACACGATTGTTGTCGCCGACAACAGCAACAGTGGTGCACACCCACCAGCCCGCAATACGGAGCGGGAACAGTGCGGGCGTCACTATGCCACTGCAT